>NZ_CP187956.1:1607500-1995711 GCF_047402955.1 Methanobrevibacter intestini | reverse complement strand
CATTGTTGGAACACCGTGAATTGCAGTACATTTTTCCTTTTGAATAGCTGAAAGAGCTAAAAGCGGATCAAATTCCTCCAGCATTACAATAGTTGAACCATGTGTGATTACTGCCATGACTCCTAAAACTGAACCGAAACAATGGAATAAAGGTACCTGAATACATAATCTGTCTTCTTCAGAGAAGTTCATATTTTCCCCAATGTAATATCCGTCATTTAAGATGTTTCTGCTGGTAAGCATTACTCCTTTTGGGAAACCTTCTGTACCGCTGGTATACTGCATGTTTACTACATCATTATTGTCAAATTCTTTTTTGATTTCTTTTAGGATTACATCATCCTGATTTTGACCTAACAATAATAATTCGTTAGTGTTATACATTCCTCTGTGTTTATCCTGACCTACATGAATAACATGTTTTAAAAATGGGAATTTTTCAGAATTTAATTTTCCTCTCTGACAGGTTTTAAGTTCAGGCACTAACTCATAGATTATATCAATATAATTATTGTCTCTGAATCTGTCAGTTAGAGCTAAAGCTTTCATATCTGACTGTTTAAGAATATATTCCAGTTCATGACTTTTATAAGCAGTATTTACAGTTACTAAAACAGCTCCTATTTTAGCTGTTGCAAACATGAAAGTCAACCATTCAGGAACATTTTTAGCCCATATTCCTACATGATCCCCTTTTCCAACACCAATAGATAATAATCCTTTAGCTAAATTATTAGCCCTTTCATTAAATTCGGAATATGTGAATCTCAAGTTTCTATCAGGATAAATTAAAAATTCATGGTCCGGAAGTCTTTCTACTTGTTTTTCAAAAAAATCTGCTAGTGTATCTTCACTGAATAACATTTTTTTAACTCCTGAAATTAAATTTAATCGACCGGTGTGTATATTACAGCTAAAATTTTTGCTGTTTCATCATTTGAACTGTGTACATGGTGTGATACAATTGAATCATAGTAAATACTGTCACCAGTTTCTAAAACATAGTTATTCTGACCATAAATAACTTCAATTGTTCCTTCAAGAACATAAAGGAATTCTTCACCTTCGTGAGAGCTGAGTTCATGGCTTTCTTCAGCATCCACTTTAAAGTCAATGATAAATGGTTCCATGTTTCTGTCACTTTTTCCGGCAGCCAATGAGTAGAACTCCAGGTTACTGTTCTCGGTTTTGTTTTCATCACCTGAGAAGTATACTACTTTGTCACTTTTTCCTTTTCTAACGACTAAAGGTCCTGTTTGTTCATCATCATCAATAAAAGTACCTATTCTAACACCAAGTACTCTAGCTATTTTGGTTAAAGGAGTAAGAGATGGTATAATTTCCCCGTTTAATATTTTCTCAACCAATTCTATGTTAACATCACTGTCATTAGCTAATTCTTCAAGTGATACATTTCTAACTTCCATTAAAGTTTTAATTTTTTCTCCAATTTTATTTTTATTAGGCATCTTTTTCCACCATTAACTCTTTAATATAAAAATAATATGTTGTTTATAATTAATAAAAGTATTTTTTAGACACTTAAAAATAAAATTATATAGTGAAAATTATTAAAAAATAATATATAATTCATATAAGTGATTGTTATGCCGCCTTCAAAAGAAGATATTTTATTAACTTATTTAGGTAAAAGAGATGCAAATAGAAACTTATCAAATACTCCAAAACCTGATGAAAATCTTGTATATAAAGCAACAATTGAAAACTACTCATATAAAGCTGGAAAATGGATTGTAATTATAATAATTTTAAGTTTTGTCATGACATTATTTGCAGGGATAGGCAGTCTGATACTTTCCCTGTTTGTTCTGGCTGTTGTGTTTGTTTATTATTATGGAATTAAAAGATCACTGCAAAATAAACAAAGCAATAGAACAAGATATTACTGTACAAACTGCAATCATGCATTTGTAGGTCCTAAACCTTACTGTGAAGAATGTGGAATTCAGCTTAACTGTGACAGAAATATGTATAAATGCAGATGCTGCGGACAAACATTTATCGGAAAAAGAAAAATCTGTCCACACTGTAAAGGGAAACTATACTATTAAATAACCTGCACTAATTTAAGCAATACAATCAGTATTACAATTATCACCAAAGCGCTTTTTAATAAACAGAATGGGTTTTTCAAACTAATAACCTCTAAACATGTTTGATATTTGTATAATCAGATATTTCACTATTGAATGTAGCTAAATTTGAAACATTCAAATCATGAATATCATTGTGTCCTGTTATTCTTGCAAAAGTTTTAATTTCTTCAAGACTTGCATTAAGATAATTAGTTAATCTTTTTGCTCCAATATCTATTTTTAATCTGGAACGCAGTTCTTTATCCTGTGTTGCAACTCCCACAGGACATTGTCCTTTATCACATAATTTATATTGCTGACATGCCACTGCAATTAAACTGGCCGAAGCTATAGCTATTGCATCTGCCCCCATAGCTAAGGCTTTTGCAAAGTCACTGGAAACTCTTAAACCCCCAGTAATTACCAGATCAATATCCAAATCATGTTCATCAAGATATTTTCTGGCTCTATACAATGCAAATATTGTTGGAACGCTTGTTGCATCTCTAACTAATAAGGGACTGGCTCCAGTAGCTCCCCCTCTTCCGTCAATTGTAATAAAATCAGGTTTGACATAACTAATAAATTCCAAATCATTTTCAATGTATCCTGCAGCTATTTTAATACCTATCGGACGGCCTTCAGATTTTGATCTTAATTCATCTACCAGATTTTTTAAATCTTTCTTAGAATTAATATTCGGGAATCTTGATGGAGATATTATGTCTTCACCTGCTTTTTTACCTCTTACTTTAGCTATTTCAGGCGTTACTTTATCTCCCGGCAATAATCCTCCCATTCCCGGTTTTGTTGCCTGACCTATTTTAATTTCAATTGCATCTGAAGTTTTTAAGTTTTCATCAGTTACTGAATACTGGTTGGGAACATATTCAAAAATGTATTTATATGCTGTATTTTTAACTTCCGGCAGTATTCCCCCTTCTCCGCTACACATTGCAGTTTTAGCATTGAAACTTCCTTTAGCTAAAGCAACTTTACTTTCCTTAGACAAAGCTCCATAAGACATATGGGATACATATATTGGACTTTCAATAACCAGTGGCTTTTTAGCATTTTTACCTATTATAGTTGTAGTTGATACTTCAGCATCTTCTTCTAAAGGCATTGGATTTAACTGGTTTCCTAAAATAATAATATCATCCCAATTTGGCATTGGCAATGCTGTAGCCATTGGTGCTGTAATGGGTTTTCCGGAATCACATAACTTATAAATAGTGTCCATATGCCTTACTGATTCATCATTTCTGATGTACTGTTCCGGAAATGAAATTAGCCAGTTATTTTCATTTGTTTCAATTGGTTCAAAGTTAGATATATCTGATTTGCAATCAGGACACTCCTTAAGGTCTTTTAATGGTATTTTTTCACTTTTTTCATCATGAATATAATTACAAACCTTACACTGATATGCCCCATATTTTACTTTTTGGATTGCTTTGAATTTTGATAGCGGCGATCCGCATACTGGGCATTTTCCAAGTTTAATAAGTACCGAACCCTCTTTTTCTTCATCATAAACATAATGGCAGACTTCACATTCATATGTCTTATAGACGGTATCTTCTTCCATTACTTCAAAATTAGAAACATCTGATCCGCAATCAGGACATTTTTCAAGTTCTTTAAAGGATTTGCCTTCTTTTTCTTCATCATAAATATAACCGCATATCTGACACTGGTATTTCATTTTACCAACTCCACCATAATTAATATATTATATAACTTTAACAATAATATAAATATTTTTGTATAATATAATTAATTCAATGTTAAAAAAAGTAAAAGTTTATAACTGTTTAATTGAATAAATAAAATATACTATGAACAATAAATCTTTCTGGAACAGATATGCATCAGTTTATGATAAAATTATAGGCAATAAAATAAACAATAAAGAGCTGTTTAATTTTATTTTAAAATACACAGGCGAAGACGACAGATTAATAGAGGCAGCCTGTGGAACTGGTGCTTTTACCTGTTTATTATCACCAAATTTAGAAGAAATAATTGCCTTTGACTATTCTGAAGAAATGGTTAAAAAAGCTAAAAACAAAACTAAAAACTTAAACAATGTTGAAGTTTCTGTTGGAGATTTAAATAATATAAATTATGAAGACAATTATTTTGATGTGGCTCTGGCTGCCAATGTGTTGCACTTATTGGATAAACCTGAAACAGCTATCAGTGAACTTACACGTGTTGTTAAGGATAACGGAATTTTAATACTTCCTACTTATGTAAAAGGAAATACTTTTCAGCGTCTGATGCTTAAAACATTGAAATTATTTGTTTTTGAAAGTAATGAATGGTCCAAAAATGAATATTTGTGTTTTTTAAAAAATCATAATCTTGAAATTCTTGATTATGATGTGTTTAATGCAGGCCAGCCCTTATGTGTAGCCATTATCAAAAATTCCAAATAATTTTTTCTACAATAGACTTTTTTAAAATTATGTAATTTTATTTTAATCAAAATAACGATTGATTTAATTGTATACAATAGACTTTTTATTAAAATAATTAAAGCTTTCTTAAAAATTTAAAAAAATAATAAATGTATGAAATTAAAATTTGTCTTCGAAATAATTTCCAAGTTTTTGGCATATGTGCAATAGAGAATATAAATGCTGCAATCCCTATTATTGAACATAAAACAACAGGGATGCATTCAATAATGCAAATGCATCCATAATTGTTGCATATCAGACAGAACCAATTCATTAAAACTAAATGAATCCAAATCTATCTGAAAATTCATAGTAAGATAAAAATCCGTCACGGTTTGAGTCAAGACTTTCAAATTCAGAAATGATTACTTCTTCAGGAGAATAACCGTCCCAAAATGAATCCTCCATTATATATTCAGTTAATTCTTCAAATTCATCAATACTAAGTTTTCCGTCATGATTCGTATCCAGTTCATTAAAAGTGTCAGAATAAGGATTTGTACCTAATCTGGCATAGAATTCCTCAGTGGTAAGTGTTGAATTTGGTGAATTTTTAACTATATCTTGAAGTTTCTTAATATCACTGTCTTCTTTACAGCTTGCTTTAAAAAGTTTATCACCTGCAGAGAAATAAAAAACATTAAAATCATCCGAAGATTTTGAATAGATAGCCAAAACATCACGGTGGTACAGAGTCATTTTAGTGAGGCTTGAATTTTTAATTGTATTTTGCTCATCAGGCAATGAGTTATCCTGAATCAGATCAATGCCAAATTTGTCTGTATGGTAACCTGTATTATCTGGAGTAAACTCCCCATTTGACGGAACACTAAATTTAACTCCACCTAAAAAGATTTCTTTAGATGAATCAGCTGCAAAAACAGCTGAAACTGAAATTAAAAATATAACTGCAACCAGAATCGCATATGTTTTTTTCATAATATCCCACATTTATTGATTATATATCATCATTAAAGTAAATAAAAATTAGTATTTTTTAACTAAACTGATTTGTTTAATTATGTGATGCATTATTTAATTGAATTGAAAAGCAAGTATTGAAAATATAAAAGAAAAAATTAATTTAAGATATATTAATATCCGAGTAAAATTTTAATGCCTATTAAAATCAGGACCACACCACCAAGAATTTCAAATTTGTCTCCGAAATAATTTCCAAGTTTTTTTCCAATGAAAATACCTGCAATACTGAATATAAATGCCACAATTCCTATTATTGTACATGGAAGCAACAGGGACATATTCAGTAATGCAAATGTAATTCCAACAGCAAATGCATCAATACTTGTTGCAACAGCCAGCAGAGTCAATTCCTTAAAGCTAAAAGTATCCATAATATCTTCATCATCACTGCCTAAGCTTTCACGAATCATGTTTAATCCGATAGCCAAAAGCAGGAAAAATGCAATCCATGGAGCTACAGTTGATACAAATGAACTGATTGTTGTACCGCAAATGTATCCGATTACAGGCATCATAAACTGGAAAAAACCAAAAAATAGTCCATAATATAAAATCTGTGATTTTGTCAGGTTTTTTTGTGTAAATCCCTTTGTCAGGGAAACACTAAATGCATCCATTGCCAGAGCAATAGCTATTATAATGATTGAAATTAAAGCTGTATCCATATTATTCTCCGATTAAAATATTCTCTTCAATATACAGTTTTATTTCTGATAGATAATATAGATTATTAATTTAAAAAAAATAAGAAAAAAATAAGTAAATACTTATTTTCTTTTTACAATAACAACAGCAGCAATTATAATCAATGCTATTGCCAATATAGCTATTGGAAGGCCTGTAGAGGCATCAATCCCAATGTCGTTTAAGTTTTCATCAGTACTGTTTTCAATAGCTGGCGGTTCTACTGCTTTTTTACCTACACTTAAAGGCACCTGTGTTGAATTAGCCAAATAATTGTCATCACCGCTGTAATTAACATTAACAATATATGATCCTTTTGCTAAATCAGGAACAGTGACAGTAGTTTTTCCGTCAATCAACTGATTAGTATAACTTTTATCATAAACAGTAACCTTTACAGAACCGGTAGCACCAGCAGGCAAACTAACATGAACAACTGCATTTTCACCTTCTTTTACATCCTTAGCAGAAACGGAAATTGGTGCATTATGTTTTCCTACACTAAAACTTGAAGTGTTTGTACTTGGCAGATAGTTTTCATCTCCGTCATAACTGGCTAAAACATCATAAGAACCACTAGCCAAATTATCTATCTTAAAAGTAGTTAATCCTTTATCAATAGGAGCTGAATATGTTTTGCCGTCAACAGTTATAGTTATACTTCCAGTTGCATCTTCATTAACCCGTACAGTTATCTTTTCGCTGTCTCCCATAGCAATATTGTTTGTATTAACAATAATTGTAGAGTTTGCCTTGGTTTTTTCATTAGCTTTAACAGGGACAGATGCAGAAGCACCAGGTTTTTCTACATTAAAACTTGAAGTGTTTGTACCTGGAAGATAGTTTTCATCTCCGTCATAACTGGCTAAAACATCATAAGAACCACTAGCCAAATTATCTATCTTAAAAGTAGCTATTCCCTTGTCAATAGGGGCGGAATAATTTTTGCCATCAACAGATATGTTAATAACTCCAGTTGCATCTTCATTAATATGTACAGTTATCTTTTCAATATCTCCTACAGTAATATTACTTGCATTAACAATAATTGTAGAATCGGCTTTCATACTATCATCTACAGCAACTATTGTTGGAATAATCAATAAGAGCAAAATGAATAGTAAAATAATATATTTTATTTTGTTCATTTTTTAACCTCCACTAATAAATAGTGATTAAAAAATACTATGTTTATTATAATATTAAAAATTTACTTAAAAAACAGGAAAACAATGAAAAAAATTATTCGCATTTTCTTAATGAAATCATTATGTTTAAAGTCATAACAATAGAATAACTGCTTTTTAAATTAATTATATCTGCTCCATATCATCCATTCCCCATAGTAAAAACCTGTTTACAGATAATTTCAGCTAAATTATTATAATTTTTAATTGCCTACATCAAATTATTCAGAAAAATTACAGTTGAAAAAAATCTATTGTAGACATATATTTCAAGTGTAAAAAATCTATTGTATAGGAAATTATTTTATAAAATCAAAAACAAAATACCAGTAACGACAAAAGGAATTAATAAAATGAATATTTTAATTGACGGAGCAGGTGCAGTAGGATTAGGATTAGGTGCATCTATGCTTTCACAAAAAGCAAATGTATCCTTTTATGCAACAGGAAAAACAGCTACTGCAATTAAAGAAAACGGACTTGAAAGAACAGGATTATTCCACCATTACTCTTTTACACCTGATGAATATCAAGTATATGATGATTATAAAGACATTCCTGAAAAAACTTTTGATTATGTTTTTATATGCAGTAAAACAGTAGCTAATGAGGATATAAGTAAAAAATTAGCTAAAAATAAAGAAATCTTGAAAGATAACTGTAAAATAATCATATTCCAGAATGGATTTGCTAATGATGAACCTTTTTTAAGATATTTTTCCAAAGATGAAGTATACTGTGCAAGAGTAATTACAGGTTTTTCACGACCTCAAAGACATATCAGTGAAATAACTGTATACACAGAACCTATACTTTTAGGATCACTTCAAAATGCAGATCCTGACTGTTTAGAAAAAATAGCTCAAATGATTACAGCATCAGGAATTAAATGTGAAACAACAACAGAAATTGATAAATATTTATGGGCTAAAATGCTTTATAACTGTGCTCTAAATCCATTAGGAGTAATTCTTAACTGCACATATGGTAAATTAACTGAAAATGAATACTCTAAAAATATTATGAACAGTATTATAGATGAAATATTTGCAGTTATCAAAAAAAGTGAATACTCCACATTATGGGATTCACCGGATGAATATAAAAAATTATTCTACTCAAAACTAGTTCCTGATACATATAACCATTATTCATCAACATATCAGGATATTCAAAAGAAAATAAAAACCGAAATCGATACATTAAATGGAAGCGTTATTCGGTTAGGTGAAAAATATGATGTTGATGTAAGCACAAATAAAATTATTTATAACTTAATCAAATCAATAGAATCAGAATTTTAAGGTTTATTAGTTATTTTTTCCAATAAACTAATAATCTTATTATTCTGTTCAATAAGAATATCCATTTTTCTTGCTTGTGATGCAAGTAAATGTCCGTTAACATTATCCAATCTTGCAACACAGTTTCTATCATATAGTTTATATAATTCTTCAGCTACTCTTAAATCCCTTGCATAATCTCCAGTTTTATAGTATCCTCTTTTTTTATGTTTAGTTATATTTGATGCAGGTTTGTTTAAAGAATTCAGATTAATAAGTCTTGATCCACAATCAATACAATAATTGCTGTTATTATCTTCGTATTTACTGCCACATCTTGGACATTCTTTCATTTAATCACCTTTTTAACGCCACCAAAATATGTAATAATTGTTTCTTTCAGTACTTGGTGTTGAAACATAATATGACTAGTCATTTGTCTGTTCACTATCATACTCCTGTTTTGCTTCATTTAATATTCCATAAAAGGTACTTGTGTCATATGAAGAATCAGGAGTGTTAATTATGATCTCCTCTATTTCATCAGTCATTTATCCGCTGCCCCCGGATATACAATATATTGAATCTCCTGATGAAAAATAAGCATGAGATACATCATGTTTTGCAAAGTTATTGTACTGATAAAAGTATGCTACATCATGTGAACCTATAGTCAGGTTTTTGCCTTTGAAATTATGCCAGCACCCGTAACTGCTTGCAATATAATCCTCAATACATAAAATACCAAATGTATTTAAATCATTATAATGATAATTCGTATGGTTATTATTGATGTCACCACCCTGATATTTTGGAGGAATTTTAAAATCAACATCATTTATTTTTACAGTTTTCCAATTGGAACTGTCAACTGCATTAGCACAGCCCATAGATATTATTAAAGCAATTAAAAGTAATGATAAGAAAAGCTTTTTTGAAAACATAGTAATCTATTTGTACTAACTTATATATAACATTTTATTAACAATATTTTAAAAATAAATTATAAAAGTTTATATATCTAAAAAACAAAAATAGTATTGTTCGTATTTTGATATATCTTATTTTTTTACGAATACGAACAATGGTGATGGTTAAAAATGAGTATTCGCTATTACTCCTTTAGTGGTGTTTAGGAGGATGAATACTCATTATATATTTAAATTAATTCATCTAATTTTTTACCGTATTCTTCAATTAACAAATAATCATTAGCTACAACATCCAATAACTGAGTCTTATAATCCTTAAATAATGCATCATCATCAAGAATCTTTTTTTTGTTATAAGGATAGCTATTTTTAATATTATAAATTTCCTGATTGATTTGGATAATTGATTTTATGAAAACATCATCATCTTCAAAAATTGTTTTGCCTTCAGGAATTAGAATAGCCAGAGATCTCATAGAAGTTAAATCATAATTCTCAAAAGCATCTACAATTTCTTCAAACAAATCTTTCTCATAAATACTTTGAACAGGATTAAAAGAAGGATGCAATTTATAAATTAAATCCAAATAAAGACTGTTTAAACTGTCCAAATCATCTTTAGACAACTCAAAATGAATATCTTTTCGTTCAATAGCTAAATCTAATTCGCCCATATATTTTTCCAACATGCCAACTGATTCTTCAAATTCAATATCCAGCTTTTCATCAATTTCAGATAAATCCTCACCCTGATTAAACAGCTCAATATATCTTTTAATCATTTCCAATTCAATATCCAAATTATAAGCTTCACATTCAAGAAAACCAAAACTAAGCAGATACATATCTTCAATTTTAGGACAGATATGAAACCTCAGTTCATCATATTCAAAAATTAATTCGGCTAATTTTTCCTTTAAACTAATTGACATTGTTAAAACCTTAATTCTATATATATGAATTAAACATATTTATAGATATATAGGTGATTTTAAATGGAAATAAAAGAAAATAACCTTAAAGAATTAATCGAAAAATACATGAGCATTGAAGAAACAGAAGAAAACCATGAAGAATTACATCAGTTAGGTCACGAAATCGACCATGTAATCTTTGACAATAATTTTTATCTTGTAACACATAATGACGGCGAAGAAAAAGAAATTGTTTCATTAATAGTAGGTGAAGATGATGAATACTTCATACCATTATATACAGATGATGAAGAAGTAAAAGAAGCAATTGAAATATTTAAAAAAGAGGACAGTGAAGCAGGGTTTGAAACTGAAATTGTATCATCAACAGACATATTGGAAACCTATTTAGATGATGATACTTTCCTTGGAATAGCTATTAACCCACCAAAATATGACTTTGTAATATTTAGTCAGAATGTCATTGAAGATCACCAGGACTGCTGCTGAATTTATACCAGGAGATATACTCTCCTTTTTCTTCAATTAGATAAAAAATGAAATTTAAAAAGTTATTAAAATGAATATGGTAAAAATCATATTAAAACTTTTTTTTCAATGTTAACTTTATTGTTAACAGTTAAATTATGCTATAAACTGTAATGAATAATATTAACATCATCTTCTGTTGTATAAGCATATTTGCCACCTGTAATAACTACTAAAAAGTTAGGTTCTTTGAAATTTTTTGTATGTTGTTCAAGCTGTTGTTGTTTTACCGCACCATTTTGGACTCTCAATAAGAATGGCGCCTATCATTTCTTCTAAATATTCATCAATTTATTCATCAATGAGTCCAGATTTATATTTGAATACCCAGATATAATTCCTCAATTCATAGATTAAATTTATTACATATAAATTAATTGGGCAACTTTGCACAAAATCATATGACCAAATTGCATAAAATCATTGGGCAACTTTGCACAAAATCATATGACCAAATTGCACATGATATAAAAAAGTATACTATTAAACTTTCTTTTACTTGAAAGCGGATCAGCTTTTGAAAAGAATATTATAAACTGACTAAATAAAAATAATTTATAAAAATATTGTTTAGTAACTTAACAGCGAATCTATTGGAAGTTTCATCATGTTAAAGTCTAATAATGCATCTATGAATTAATATTAATGTAAATTTATTAATTATATATAATTTAAAAATGAAATAATAAATCAATTATACTCTGGAGAAAGATATATGAAAACTGAAGATTTAGAAACTTATAAAAAAGACGGAACTAAAGCTTCTAAAAGTCAACTAAAGGAATTTATAAAGTTATATGCTACAATAGCTAAAGAACTCAAAAATGAAAATTCAATAGAACTTAACTCTGTTAAAACAAATATCAAAGAAACATACCCTAAAGAAGTTTATTTAACATTAATTGATGAAGCAGAAAGATTTGTAAAATTCAATGTTTCTCAAGGTTCTAAAGAATATGTTATCCCTATATTTACAGACATTACTGAATATAGCGAAGGCAAACAAAAAATATCAGCTTTATTTTTAGATCAATTATCCTGTAAAGTTTTATCTGCAGGTGATATTGGAAAATTAGCTGATGATGATGAAAATTTTAAAGGTTTGGTGATTAATCCTCATTCACAAAATTTTATGATGGACCGAAATGGTGGTTTTTAATATGGAATTTATTTGTCCGGTTTTAGGTGAAGGTGATGAAAGAGATTTTATAGCTATCGGTCATGCAGAAAACTTCAAAATTGCTGTATTTACTGACTTAGATATGTATCATGAAGGTTGCAAATATTTAGGAGTAAGTGGCTATGAACCAATTAAAGTTTCTGATAAATTATTCAAAGACCTTGCTAAAAAAGATGATGAATTCACAGGCATTATTGTAAATATTCACAATGAAAAAAAGATTATAAATAAAGAAGAATTAGAAAGATTATAATTCATCCTCTTCAGCTTCCTCATCATCGACAATAGAAAAATTACTATAATATTTATATCTATAAGACATTTTAAATCCTTTATCTGCTTCTCTTTTTGGTCTTAATTTACGCCTTTTAGTAGCAGAAATTTCTTTTTTAGGATTTTGATGTGTTTTAACTAAATTCTTATTTTCCCTTACAAACTGCTGTTGTCTGGTTCTAACACGATTATACTTATACACACCTTTTCTCAACAGACGTCTTCTGGTTGTTACAAATCTTAACACAAAATCACTCTATTGTCTTGAAGCAGATTTATCTAAAGTAGCTTGAATTTCATCAATTCTATCAACAACCACTTTAATAGCTTGTTCACCTTGACGGGTAGGATTAATACCTTGCTCAACTAATAATGCATCCCTAATATCCCTTAATCTATCAATTGAATCAATTTTCATTATTGTACTATAAAACATATTTCTCCTCCAAAATTTATTATTAACTATATTACATTTTTATTTAGAATAATTTATAAATCTTATCATATTAAAACAAATATTATGAAATACAACATTAAAACAATCTACCTGGCTGGAGGGTGCTTTTGGGAAGTGGAAGCATACATTTCAAGATTAAATGGAGTTATACAAACAGAAACAGGATATGCAAATGGTATAACCCATGATCCAACATATGAAAAAGTAGCTGCAGGTAAAACAAAACATGTAGAATGTGTAAAAGTAAATTACAATACTTATGAAACAACATTGAAAGAAATACTTAAAGAATTTCTAAAAATAATTAAAAAACCAGCCAAACCGCAACACAAATTAGGAATTTACTGGCATGAAAGTAAAGATGCAAAAACAGTTTTAAAATTCTTAAAACAATCAGAACCCAAATTACCTGTTGAAGCAAATTTTTTAAGAGGATTTTATCTTGCTGAAGAAAAATATCAGAAATACCTAGATAAACATCCTGAAATAAACTCAGATATTGAAATAAAAATGAATCCAAGTGATAATTTAACATTGCTTTCATATCAGGTAACTAAATTGGCTATGAACGAAGAAGCATTTAGCGGAAAATATGCTGATTTTGATGAAGAAGGAGTGTATGTAGACATTACAAACAATGAAGAACTGTTTTCATCAAAAGATAAAATAAAAACCAATTCAGGATATGCATGTTTTAGTAAAGCTATTGATGAAAATGCAATTGACAATCTTCGAGATTTCTCATATGGGATGGTTAGATTAGAAACCAGAGCATCTAAAAGCGGAATACATTTAGGATATAAAAGAAAATGCCATTATGAAATAAACTCCGCAGCACTTAAATTTATTTATAAATAGCTACACCTTTTTTAATAGCTTTTAAACCATCCATTAATAATTTCCTTGGACAGGCAATGTTTAACCTTAAAAATTCATCACTGTTTTTACTAAAATCAACACCTGCAGATAACAGCACTCCAGTTTTTTCATTTAAAAACTTAACAAAATCCTTTGAAGAAATATCTAAACTGGAACAGTCCAACCATAATAAATAAGTAGCGTCTGCATCTATTAACTTAATTTCAGGAATTTCATCTTTTATAAAATCAGCTACAAATTTCTTATTGTCATAGAGATACTGGCGTAATTCATCAAGCCAAGGCCTGCCATTTTTATATGCTGCTATTGCACCAGTTATAGCAAAAATATTGGCTCTACTAACCCACTCAACATCTAAAGCATTGAAAATATCTTCCTTTAATTTATCTCCAACAATATAAACTGCAGCAGTATTCAATCCCGCTATATTAAATGATTTAGTGGGAGAAACTGTTGTAACAGAATCATAATTGCTTATACTGGCAAAAGGAGTATATTTTTTATCTGGATCAGTTAAATCACAATGAATTTCATCAGATATTATATTTACATCATATTTAGCACACAAATCAGCTATTTTTTCCAAATCCTTTCTGGACCATATTTTACCAACAGGATTGTGAGGATTGCAAAGCATCATCAGAGTTACATTTTCATCAGCTAATTTTTCTTCCAAATCCTTAAAGTCAATTTCATAGTTTCCATTTTTATACACTAACTGATTTTCCACAATTTCTCTGTTATTATCTTCAATTACATAGAAAAATACATGATACACAGGAGTTTGTATTAAAATTTTATCGTTTTCTTTAGTTAATTTACGAATAATAGTTGCTATTGCAGGCATTACCCCATTGGCAAATTTTAAATTGTTTTTATCCATATTTAATCCGTAATATTTCCACCAGTTAATATATGCATCATACCATTCATCTGGAATTATGGCATATCCATAGAGATTTTCATTAGCTTTATTTATAATTTCTCCGGATATTTCAGGTGCAACTTTAAAATCCATATCAGCTACCCACATCGGCAGCTTAGTATCAAATAAATCCCATTTTAAGCAGTTGGTATTTTTACGATTAATTATGCTGTCAAAATCATACTTCATACAAATCATTTTTAATTTCTTTTATAGCTATTGCTGGAACACAAACAGCTAATTAACAACATTATTTCCAGTAGTTACATTGCCTCCAATCTATATATCATCATAACTGGAGTTGCTGTTTATATTTTATTTCTTCTAAAGATATTGCCCTTATTAATGCAGTTTACATAGCAATTATAAGACATTAAATATTTTATAAAAAAAGTAGTTTAAAAAGAAGAGAATTAATCTTCTTTTTTAAAGAAATCATCCTGAATATCATTAACTATTTCAGTGAATCTTTTAGTTACATCTGATTTAGGTTCAATAGTAACCATTACTCCACCTTTATTAGGTGAATTTGATACTTTTTCAGTTAATGGTAAATCTCCAAGATAAGTAATTTCCATTTCATCAGCAAACTCTTTTCCATCACCTTTACCAAAGATATGGAGTTTTTCACCACAATGCGGACATTCATAGTAAGCCATATTTTCAACTAAACCAATGTTTTCCACATTTAACATTTCAACCATTTTTACACATTTTAAAACATCTTCCTGGGATACTACATTAGGAGTAGTTACCATAACTACTGCATCAATATCAGGAATTGTCTGTAAAACTGTTAATGGTTCATCACCAGTGCCCGGCGGGTTATCAATAATAAGAACATCAAGAGGACCCCATGCTACATCAGCTATTAACTGTTTAATACTTCCTGTTTTTTGTGGACCTCTCCAGATAATAGGTGTGTCGATACTGTCTAACATAAATGCCATTGACATTACTTTAAGACCGCTTGGTGCTTCAACTGGCATCATATGACGTTCTTCGTTAATCATAATGTCCTGATCTTCTACACCTAACATTTTTGGTATGTTTGGACCATGAATATCTGCATCCAATATTCCTGTAGTAAATCCTTCTTTTTGAAAAGCTTCTGCAATATTTGCAGCTACTGTTGATTTTCCAACTCCACCTTTACCACTCATAACAGCAATTTTATATTTAATTTGTCCTAAGTTTTTTGAGAGGTTGAGCTGTTGTTCAATCATTTGTTTTTGTTGTTCAGGAGTCATTTCTCCTCCATGACCATGATGTCCATGTTCTGGCATAATATCACTCTCTAAAAATTTTATTTCTTATATAATATATTATAGTAACTAAAAGTATTTAAAAGTTTACACATAAAAGTTAGTTAAATTTCTTACTAACTTCTTCTACAGCAAGTACTAAAGGATCAGTAACCATAGATACTGGAGGCGCATAAGCAAATTCAACATTACTTAATTCAAAGCAACTTAAGCCCTGAGTAATAGCTAAAGTCATTGTATCAATTCTTTCAGCTACTCTTTCTTCAGCAATTATTTGACAACCGATAATTCTACCATTACAGTCACAGATAATCTTAATATCCATAGGTTTAGCATTAGGATAATAACGGGCTCTTGTAAGTGCTTCTACTTTTTCAACAATAGGTTTAATATTGTTTTGCTGAGCAAAACTGGACGTTAAACCAACAGCACCAAACTCTAATTTACCTACTTTAGAAACCATAGCATTTAATACAGGATTGAAATTAGATTTTTTACCAGTTATTGTACGAGCTAATGTCTTGGATTCACGAACAGCAGTAGTACCTAAATGACTGATGGTATTAGCTTGAAGAATTAAATCCTGAGATTCAACACAGTCTCCAAGAGCATAAACATCTTCAACAGAAGTTTCCATTTTTTCATTAACTAAAATAGCCCATCTTCCGATATCACAGCCAGCCATTTTAGCTAATTCCAATTCAGGCCTTACACCAGTAGCTAAAATAACCATATCTGCATCAATACAGCTTCCGTCACCGAAATATGCTTTTTTAACTTTTCCATCTTCTCCTTCCAATTTAGTAATAGGTTCACCAAGCATTACATGAATATTTTCCATTTTCAAATATCCGGTTAAAATATCAGCCATATCACTATCAAGAGATCTTGGAACAATTTGAGGCATCATTTCACTTAAAGTAACATTTAAACCTAATTCTTTAAGAGCAAAAACAATTTCAATACCAATTAATCCGGCACCAGTTACAACAGCACTTTTAGAAGTTTTAGCCCATTGCTGAACTTTCCTACCGTCCTCAATGTTTCTTATTTGGAAAACACCCTCTAAATCCACACCTTCCATAGGAGGTACAAATGGGTTTCCCCCAGTAGCTAAAACCAATTTATCATAATCAATAGTTTTTTCACCATCTGCATTTTCATAAGTGACAGTTTTTTTACTGCTGTCAACTGCAGTTACTTCAGATTTTATTAAAACATCAATATTGACTTCTTTATAATCTTCAGGTGTTTTCATAATAATATCATCAAAAGAAGAAATCTTTCCAGACAATACATAAGGAATAGCACATGGAGAATATGCCACATTTTCATCACGAGTTATAACAGTAATTTCTGCATCTTTATCTAAACGCCTAATATTTGAGGCAGTAGACATTCCGCCTGCTCCCCCACCAACAATAACAACTTTCATCGTTAAAACAACCTTTTTTTAAACAAATTAACAAAATATTTATGAATTTAACATTAATATTTATTAAAATATAAGTATAAAAAAGTAACTATCAAAAAAAGTTCAATTTAAAAGGTGAAATAAATATGAAAGAAATTGATTTTAATTTAAATGAAAATCCTTTTATTAATTTCCAGTCATCAAGATATTCAATGACTGCCAGAATCAACGTTGAAAAAATGTGGAAATATTCAAAAGAAAATAACTATTCATTTTTTGTATTGTCTTTAGGGTGTTTAATGGAAGCTGTAAACTCCATACCTCAGCTTAAAAGAAGAATAGTTAACGATAAAGTAATTGAACATGATTATTTAGATGGAGTCTGCCCAATAATGGATGAAAACAATGAAATCTATAAAGAAATGAGAGTAAAACCACCTGAAACATTTAATGACTTTGAAAACTGGCATAATTATGTTAAAAAAACATCAGCTGATGTGTTATCCAGCAAAATAGATGAATTCAATGTTAAAATGGAAAAACGAGACTGTGAAAATATAGCTAATTACTCCTGTATCCCATGGGTTGATTTTGAATCAATAACAAGTGGAATATTAACTGGAAATCAAATACAGCCATTAATAACCTGGGGAAAAGTAAATAAAAACTATGAAATGAGTGTAGCTATTACTGTAAGCCATATTTTTGTTAATGGCAGAGAATTAGGATTATTTTACAAAAAAGCACAGGAAAACTTTAATCATCTGAAGTAGATTCAATATCAGTAGTTTCCAATTTAAATATAACTGGCCTTAACCCATCATTACAACTGACAATAGCTATACCTGGTTTTTTAATCCAATCCCCATAATAAAATAAATTATCAACACCGTGAGACAATGCAAATACATACTGATATATTGCTTTCCATGCTTCATCACAAAAGCCTTCAGGCTTTGCCCAATCCCCATAATAAACTTCACCTTCATTTAGAATCGGACATACTCCCAAATCATCAATACCATATTCTTTAGCCAAATCCTCTTGGAATGTTGTTTTTAAAACTGTTATTTTTACTTTTTTCATTGTAATTCAAAAAAAAATAAGGTAAAGATTTTATTCAAAATCAATACCAGTTATTCTAAATCCACCATAATGAGATTTGAATTTAATGTTCATACCAATTAGCAATGGGGTAATAGATTCAATTAAATGAGCTTTATTTAATGGCCCAATATCAATAGATCTTAAACCAGGTATTTTTTCAATAATATCACTAGCTATCTCTTTAGCTTCCTTATCATCACCACAAATCAAACAGTCACATTCAATTGGGTCTGGAATATTTGCCAAATGAGAGTTACTAATATTATTAAATGCTGCAACGACTTTAACATCTGCATCTTTTAAGATTTTTGCCGCCCTTTCTGCTGCTGAACCCGGATTTATATGTAAAGGATTACTTACCGGTCCGCCAATAGCTGTTTCCAATGGTACAGTTGCATCTAAAAGTACTTTTCCTTTTGCATTTTCTTTAATAGTCTTTAAAGTTGCACTTTGAGCCTGTAAAGGTACAGTTAAAATTAACACATCAGCTGCAGCTGCTGCATCTTCATTAGCCATACCAACTAACTCTTTAGGATTGTGCTCTTTAATTTCCTCATTAGCTTCACCAACAACAGTTAAAGCTTTTTCTTCTTTACGAGATCCCACAATTACATCTTCACCTGCAATAGCTAAACGTTTTGCAATTCCAAGACCTTGAGGTCCTGTTCCACCAATTATACCAATTTTCATTTTTTTATCCTCCAAAGAAAGTTATTTTTTGTCATAGAGTAAACCACCGACAAAAATCATATATTCAGGTAATTTCCCATCTTTTGCATAGATGATTTTATAACCAAAAGTATCTTCAATTGTTCTGTCAACATCCCCACCAAGTGATTCAATAGAATATCTTAACTTAAATGGCATCTTACAAGGCATACCAATTGTTTTAGTGCATTTCATACATAAATTACAGTGCCCAATAAATAAACCTAAAGAATCTTCACTTTCCAATGCATATATGTCATTCATTAATTTGACTTTCATTCGCTCAAGTCTTTTTATAATAAAATTCAATTCATTAGGGGTATATGTTCTGTCTAACTCCTCTTGTGAAAAATCAAATTTAAAAGCAATTATTTTAAGTTTATTATATGAATTCCAGATTTCATCAGGGTCAAAATCAAAAGGAGGGCAACCCCAATTGTTGTCATACTGATCACATTCTTTACAGATTTCTAAAAATTTTTCTATGTCAACATATTTATCATAATATTCAGACACGTTAACATCTGCTGTGAGTTTACTTATGTTAACCATAATATTATTTAAATAAAACAGTATAATAAAAGTTTCTAAAAAAAGAAAAAGATAAGAGATTAGTTAAAATCTCTTAAGCAATTGTTATAGTTCTTCCAACTTGGTATTCGTTCCAGATAGATGTGATAATATATTTACCTGGATTTAATCTAATTAGTAAGTTAGCCATACCATTTTCATCAGTTGTTCTGTTGTAGAATACACCGTTTACATTAAATGTTATGTTTTGATTAGCTAATGGTTTACCTTGACCATCTAAAGTTTTTGCAGTGAAATTGCTGCCGTCTTGGAATTTCATGTCTAAATCTTTTGTAATTAAAGTTGGCAATACAGTAACATTATTTCCAACTGCATATTTACCATACATAGTTGTAATGATATAATCACCAGGATATAAATTAATATTTAATGTAGCAGTACCATTAATAACCTCTTTAGTGTAGAATACACCATTAATATTGAAGGTTACATTTGTACCATTAGCTGGTGTTCCATCACCATTTAATACTTTAACAACAAATTGTGATTCATTTTTGTAGTATTTTACTAAGTTTTCAGTTATTACAGTTGATAATACAGTAACATTAAATCCTAATTCTTCACCTGTTACAGAATTGAATGCAGTTAAAACATATTTTCCAGGGTTTAACCAAATACGTAATGTAGCAGTACCATTAGTAATATTTGCTTTATAGAATACACCATTAATATTGAATTTAACAGTAGTATTATCTTTTAATGCTGTACCATTGCTGTCAGTGAATTTTGCAACAAAATGAGTATCATTACGATAGAATTTAACAATATCATTAGCTAATATAGTTGGAGTTACAATTATGCTAGATTCTACAGTAGTATTTTCATAAGTAGCAGTTACTTTGTAAGATCCTGATACTAAATTAATATCCATAGATGCAACACCCGTTCCATTAGTAAGTTTTGTATAATTTCTGCCATTAATATTAAATGTAATATTAACATTTGCTATAGGATTATGACTTGAATCAGTCAAAATAGCAATAAGTTTATCAGCACTGCCATAAATTTTAACAAGTTCTGGAACATCAATTAAGAATTTAGGACCATTATTTGCTACAATAGTTTTATTATTAGCCTGAACAGTTTTATCTCCTAAACCAACATTTGAAACTAAAGAATTATAAGTTACAGATCCTGCACCAGTAGTATTAACTGTGTATTCACCAGTAGTTTTAACAGTACAGTTAGTTACAGTTGCATTACCATAAGCAATTTTAACACCGGTAGTTTCAGCAATGATAGAGTCACCGCATTTGCTTGCATTACCTATATTATTACCATTAGTGATAATATCATTTTTATTTAGGGTTACAGTACTTGCACTAGATGCAACACCTGTAGTAAAGTTACCAACAAGAGTTATTTCGTTTCCAATTAAAGTTTCATTATTTCCACTTACATAAATACCATAAATGTAACTGGAGTTACCTACAACATTATTGTTGTTGTATGTAATGTTATTGGCTTTGTCACCCCAATTACTTGAGTAAATACCATATGCAACAACTGGAGATTCAACAAACACTTCATTGTCTTTTAAAATACCATTTGAATTGTCATATATTTGAATACCATCAGCATAATAGTTATCAGAATCAGAGTAAAAAGCATTTGATGCTATTGTAAAGTTTTTACCACTAATAGTAATACCGTAAACATAGGTATGACCTTTGGTACTTATATTGTTGTTTTCTATAATTGCATTATTTCCACCTTCAATGTATAAATTATGAATAGTATCATAAGCTCCACTAGCATTGTTATATTCAATAGCAATATTGTTTGAAGCTATATTTAAATTAGCAGATCCTTCAACATAAATACCTGCAGACATTACAGTAGCAGCCCAAGTAGGAGGCATATAATTTACAGGAACTGAAGGGATTTCAGCAAAAATATAATTATTTAAAATATTCACATTATCAGAATCAATTATTCTAATAATATTATTAATGCCATTGCCATTAGTTTTACCGGAATAAACAATAGTGTTGTTGTTAATAGTTAAATTAACTGCATTTTCAGCATTAATTACAAAACTGTTTTTATCAAAAGCACTATTAACTGAAAATATGTTGGCATCTATATTTGCATTAGCTCCTCTTACATCAATTGCTGATTCAACACCACTAGTGTTAGTTAAAACAATGGCAAAATTAGAAACAGAAATATTATCTGCTTTAATTACAAGAGAAATATCCTTTAAAATAGCTTTTTCACCAATTAAATTGATTTTTTTATCAATAGTAAGAGTACTTAAATTAAGTCCACTGAAATTACCTGCAAATATTAAATCAGAAAAGGTAATATCATTATTTAAAACACCATCTTTCCCAAAGTAAGTGAAAAAGGTATCATTTGTAACAGTGTTACCAGTTACAGTGAAAGTAGTGTTAATAGTTTTATTAGCATATTTTTTATCACCAAAGTAAACTACAGTAGCATTAGTATTTCCTGTAGCTAAATTTGGTATAGCAATAGTAGTTTTACCACTAACAAGTTTTCCATTGTAAGTTTTATTGCCAATAGTTATATTTACATCACCAGTTGCATCTTCAGGTAAAGTTATAACTGCAGAAACATTATTTCCATAGAATACAACAGGTGCATCTATAGTCATGTTATACACAGAAATTTTATTTACATTAAATACAAATGGGGTGGAATTAGTTCCATTATAACTTGCAATTATACTATGTTTACCAATTTCTAAGTTTGTAAAAATTACACTTGCACTACCATTAGTAATAACTCCAGATTGATTGATTTTATTATCTAAACTGAATTTAATATTACCAGTAGTAGTATTTGGAATTATTTTAGCTTCGACAGTTGCATTTTCACCATAAGTGATATCTTTAGCTGTAACATCTATAGATATATCATTAGTTGCTTCACTTACAACTGCATTATCATCATAAGATGATAATACACTAACATCATCAGTTGTGTTATCAGCAGCAGAAACTGCTGAAAGTGAAAGAGCAACTATAGCAACAAGAAGAAAAACAAGTATCTTTTTATTCATAATTAATCTCTCCATTATATATAAGAATATTCTTAGCATCCATATTATGCCATTTATCCAACTATATGAATGCATGTAATATATATTTGCTCTAATACAATATAATCCTTTTGAAGATAAAAACAAATAATATCGCCTATACTTCAATATAACAGTATTATTAAAGTTAAAAAGAAAAAAAAGTAAAGAAGAATTTAAAATCTTCTTTTTTAAGCAATTGTAATATTGTTTCCAACTTGGTATTCGTTCCAGATAGAAGTAATGATATATTTACCTGGGTTTAAGCGTATATTCAAGTTAGCTATACCGTTTTCATCTGTTGTTTTATAGTAGAATACACCGTTTACGTTAAATGATATGTTCTGCTTAGCTAATGCTTTGCCTTGACCGTCTAATGTTTGTGCAGTGAAATTGCTGCCGTCTAAGTATTTCATGTCAAGATCTTTGGTAATTAAAGTTGGCAATACTGTAATATTGTTAGATACCCAGCAGCCTTCGTATTCAGCTGTTACGATGTAGGTGCCCGGACGTAACTTAATACCTAAACTAACGATACCATTGTCATCAGATACTCTGTGGTAAAAGACTCCGTTGATGTTGAAGGTTACTTCCTGACCAGCTGCTACTTTACCGTCTTTACCAATTACTTTAAGAGTATAGCTGGATTCATTTAAGTAGTATTTAATCAAATCAGAGTTATCAACAAGTAATGATTTGACAGTTACTTTATTTGAGTTTTCCTCACCGGTAACAAGATTATAATTGGTTATAATGTATTCCTTAGGAAGCAGTTGGATGTTTAAAGTAGCTATACCTTCACCATTGGTAGATTTAGTATAGAAAACACCGTTAATGTTAAACTTAACAGTAGCATTAACTAAAGCCTTACCGTTGCCATCTAAAAATAGTGCAGAATACTGAGTTGCATTTCTAAACATTTTAACAATATCCTGGCCAATAACAGTAGATTTAATTGTTACTGTTGAGCTAACTGTTGTGCTATTGTAAGTAGCTGATGCATTATAAACTCCGGCTTTTAAATTAATGCCCATTGAAGCAACACCACTCCTATTAGTGTATTTAGTATAATTCACACCATTGACAGTAAAAACAATTGATGCGTTAATAATTGGATTTCCTTGACCATCAATTAAAGTAGCTATAAGCTTGTCTGTTCCTCCCTGGAATTTAATAAGTTCATTAATACTTAACTTAAATTCTACAGGAATTACTGTTATGTTTCTAATCAAAGTAGCAGAAGCATATTTATCATCACCACTATAATTAATTTCAACACTATGATTTCCACTAGTTAAATTATTAATAACCACTTTAGCACTACCATTGTTTACAACAACACTTTCTTTTTTACCATCTACACTAACAATTACATTTCCAGTAGCATCTTCAGGTAAAACAATACTTACACTTAAATCATTGCCACTAACATTTGTATCAGCTTTAATATCAGATGAATATTTATTTATTTTAAAAGTTGTATTAGCTGATGCAGAACCATATAAATCATTACCAGCATATTTAGCTATAACATCATATGTTCCACTACTTAAATTAGCTATAGATAAAATAGCTTTATTGTCTTTTATTAAAACAGGATATTCCTTATTATTAACAATAAATATTATTTCTCCAGTTACACCATCAGTAACTTCTGCTTTAATAGTTACATCAGATCCAACATAAACATCTTCAGAAGTTAAATTTATAACAGACGGGAATTTGTTAACTGTTAAATTGTTTAGTGTTTTTGACGGAGCATAATATCCGCTACCTTCAAAGACTACTTCAATCAAATGAGTTCCAACACCTAAACTAGCTACAGGTATTGAAACATTACCAAATTCATCAGTAACTTCTTTCCAAACTTTATCTCCACATTTAATTATAATATTCATTCCAGATAATTCTTTTCCATGAATATCAGTTAATGAGATTGTATAATTCTCATTTATAAATAATTCATCATCTTTAACTACAATTACTGTTGGGAATGCATCAGGAGTGTTATTATAAACTTTATTTAATTGTGAAGCATTAACAGATTTATCTCCAAGGAATTTGCCAGATACCAAATAATTGCCTGTAACTGTATTTACCTGAGTATTGCGTTTATCAATCATTACTGTATAATCACCATTAGCAATTATTGTATTGTTATAAGCTCCTAATTTAGAGTATTTTACACTGTTTTTATCTCCAGTAATTATAATTCCAGTATTTGCTCCTCCAAGAACATCACCACCAGTGATAGGTCCAATTCCACTTCCTAAAGATTTAATTGTATTATTAAATACTTTAAGATTTTTAGAAGAAGACATTATACCCATTGTAATATTACCTTTTGAGATTATTGTATTTCCAGTGACCTTTTCATCATTTCCCATAAGCTCCATAGCATAAGCTGTATGAGCATTAGCTAATATTGTATTGTTTATATAATCAACATTAACAGCCCCATTTATTGCTTGTGAATATATTCCATAAACAACATCTAAAGCTTCAACACTAACAGAATTATTAAATAATTTACCTGTGATAGGACCGTCTACTTCAATAGCATTTGCATAGTAATAATCACATTTTGAAGTGATGATATTGTCTGCAACATTTATGTTTAAACATCCGACAACATTATAATCACTGTCCATTACACTGACAAATTTTAAAGCATAGGTATAATTATGTCCTGTTACATCAATTATATTTGATTTGACAACAGGATTTTTAGAAGCTCTTATTAAAATTCCTTCAATAGTATCAAACATTCCGCCGAAAGTAGTGTATGCATTTGTAACTCTATTATTTATGACTTTAACATTATCACTATTGTCTATAAAGACTGCTGCACTGTAAGTTATAGCTGCATAAGTAATTTTATCGTAATCAACTGCAAGAGAAGGCATTTTAGCATTGATAGTGTTATTTTCAATTACAGCACCTTTACAATCATCAATATGAACTGGATGATTAAGAGTTTTGCCTTTACTTTGACCAGAATATATGATTGTGTTATTAACTAACTGTAAATTACTTACTCCATTTGCATAAATAGCCATTGCATCAGATATACCAACATCATTAAAATTAATTAATGAATTTTTAACAATAACTTTATCTACATTTGTTATATAAATACCATAATTCTGTTTATTTATATTTATTGTAAAGTTATCAACAGATATGCCATTACCGATTAACTCTAAAAAGATATTATCTAAAGTAGTTGAATTAGTGCCTTTAAGCTTAATAGCTCTGTCAATAGTAATTGTATTTACTCCAAGGCCACTAAATAAACCTGAAAATATTAATTCATTTGCATCAATACTTTCTTTAAGCATACCATCATTATCAAAGAAGTTGAAAAATGTTGAATTTGTTACAATTAAAGAAGTTGAAATGACTTTAAGGACTGCTTTATCCATACTCTGATTATAAACACCATTAACATCCCCATATTTTGCAACTATATTATAACTGCCTTCTGTATAATTATTTGATAGAACTAAAGTAGCTACACCATTTTTAACATCAGCACTACCTACCAGTTTATCATTAATATAAAATTCAACAGCACCCATAGGAATATTATTTCCAATCGTATCTTTTATGACAGCAGTTAAATTTATATTTCTACCTAAATTAACAGTAGTATCATTTATATTAAGTGTTGTGTTTGTTTTAGCTGAATATAAGTAAACAGATTGATTATCTATAGTAGCTGAAATAATAGTTACTTTTTCAGGGATTGTGTACTCAACATTATACTGATTACTGAATGTTTCTGTAGGTGTTACAATTGTTACAGGACGTGCAAATTCTAATGCTTTATCTAATTTGGATCCGTCATTTAAAGTATCTAAAGCTACAGTTAATAAAACTTTATTTCCTTGAGTAAGGGGAGTATCATTAGTAAATGTCATTACAATCCATTTTGAAACAATTTCACCATTGACAAATGCAGACGGATTGTTATTAGTTCCCCACCAATTATTATCTGCTGTTATTTTGGTAATGACATAGCTACTAACTCCTTTGTATATAGCTGTGTTTCCATTATTGATTAAAGCAGAGTATGATATATCTAAAGTTGAACCTCTGATATAGATTGCTCCAGCTACATTATCTTTATTGTCTTCAAATACTGAATCAGAAATATCTAATTTACCCATTCTTTCAGTGTTTCCACCAATAAAACATATTGCTCCCCCACCATAATTTTCAGGTGAATTTGCAGTGTTATTGATGAATTTGGAATTTGTAATTTTTATTCCATCAATAAGCTGAAGAGCATGAATAGCTCCACCAGCAAAGTTTTTAGAAACTGAATTTGAAATAAATGAACAATTATCGATTAATATTTGTCCTCCAACAGCTTGAGCATAAATAGCTCCACCTGCATGATTATTCTCTCCTGAAGCTTCATTATCTTTAAATACAACATTTTGGAATTTGATATTGTAATTGTAATCATTGAATTTATCAATAAATATAGCTCCACCAATTGTTGCTTTGTTATTAGCTATTGTAGCATTAATTACTGTTAAATTACCTGCATTATAAATAGCTCCTCCATTCTTACTTGACTTTGAATTGGATAATGTAGTATTGATTAATGTTAAGTCACCAGCATTTCCAATTAAAGCTCCGCTTTCACTTAAAGTTCTTCCATTTGTAAAGTTAATATTTTTAATTATTACTTTTCCTTCAAGAATATATAAAACACGCTCAACATCTGCACCGCTAAGGGTTACAGTGCCTTCACCAGTAATATTGTAATTTCCATCGATTTTTACATTTCTGACAATATAAGTTCCATTAAGAATTATAATATTACCATTTTTATTAATAGACAATGCCTTTTCAAGAGAAGCTAGAGGAGAATCTATAGATCCGTCATTTGTATCTTTACCATCGGTAGAAACATAAGTTGTTCCGTTATAATAATTTGCATTTAAATCTATAGTAATTGTCTGATTATCAAATTTAACAACAATAATATTTGCTGTTTGAGTTAAAACACTGTATTTTGAAACAGCTATTCCATTAGAAATAATTGCTTCATTTTTAGTTAAATAACCGGTTGTTGTATCAAAATTAACAACTAAACCATCAAATATGTGATTATTTAAAACAGTTCCATTTTTACCGTCTTTTGTAATATAGTAATTTAAATTAGCTTCAATGTCAAATTGGTCGTAAAGAACAGGAATTCCCCTGTCATCATAAGTTACCTGTAAAATAATCCAGTTATCAATATTAACTCCATCGCCGGCAATATCGGCAGGATTTTTATTAGAACCCCACCAGTTAGTATTTGCAGTTATATAAATACCGCTAGATTTAGTTCCATGCTGAATAACAGAATTGTCTCCATTATTAAAAATAGCACAGTTATTTATATCTAATGTAATGTTTGAATTATCTGAATATTTATCATTATAAACTGCACCATTAGTATTATTATAAATTCTTGAATTGATTATAATTAAACTAGTACTAACACTGGATAAATCCTGATTTATAATAGCTGCTTTAGTACCGGTATTATTAGCTATTGTAGTGTTATCAATTGTAATTTTACTTCCATAATTCTGAATTGCACTTGGATAATTAATTGCTTTGTTAAAACGAATGAAAGAGTTGGTAATGTTTACAGTGGATGTTCTTGCATAAATAACTGCATTATTAGCAGTATTATTGTAGAAGTTACAGTTATCTACAATTATATTTGCATTTTCACCATAAAATGCTCCTCCCCATTTAGCAGTGTTATTGAAGAATTTTGAATTTTTGATTATTAAATCAGAATTATATGACTGAATTGTTCCGTCACTAAGAGCATTATTTGAGTAAATTTCACAATTTTCAATAGTTACTTTTGATGAAGCAGTATTGTAAATAGCTGATCCGCCTTTATTCCATCCGGATTTAGCTGTGTTATTGTTATTATGTAATTTAGAATTAGTAATTACAATAGTTCCTTTGTTAGTATTGTAAATAGCCCCACCATTTCCTGCTATATTTTCATATAAATTAACAGAATCCAAATAAAGATTAGCTCCATTATTGTAAATAGCTCCACCATCTTTAGCATTAACTGCATTTTTAACATTTAAATTTTTTAAATAAACTGTATTTCCGGAATTAATAGTGAAAACTACTCCTGAAGCATTACCGTCAACAACAACATTTCCTTCACCAGTTATATTTACATTTTTATTTACAATAACATTGTTTTCAACATAGTTTCCCTGAAGAAGAACTATTTTACCAGTATTTGCAAGTTCAATTGCTTTAGCTATTGTTTTAACCGGACTTAATTTAGATCCTTCATTAGAGTCATCACCATCTGGAGATACATAAATAGTATCTAAATCTTTAGTTACAATTGTAATATTTGTTTTTTGATTATTCAATGTTGCCCAGACAATGTTTTCTCCACTTTTAACTACATAATCTATTTTAGCCAGTCCATTTTCAATAGGTACCACTTTTTTAGTTCCATCCGGGAATTCAAAAGTAACATTTCCATAATCTGGAAGTTTATCATTTAATATATGTATATTTCCGTCAACATCAGCATATTTGGTTAAACCAGCTACAACTGTAATTGTGTTTCCAGGTTTTATATTAGTTGAAGGAGTATAATCCATATCTAAAATAGCCCATTTATTAACTGGATTTTTTGTATCTTTAACTAATGTAGTAAAATCAGGATTATCACTTCCCCACCAGTTATAATCATAAAGGCTTGTTCCTCTTGAACCGCCATTTACAATAGTATTTCCATAGTAATCTGTATTATTTACAAAAACAGAATGAGTTACATTAATATAAGAGTTAACTTGCTGAATAACACCAATTGCTCCATTAATACCTTTATTATTTGCAAAAACACAATTTGTAATGTTAAATAATACATCTGTTGTAATACCAACACGTATAACTACACCATATTTATCAGATGTTGGTGTAAACATTCCTTTTGCATCTAAAGTATTGTTAATAAAACGGCAGTTGTTAATTCTAAAATCTGCTCCAATAGTACTTACTCCAATAATTCCACCAGTATTAGCAGTAGAATAAAAATTTTCAAAAGTACAGTTTTCAATTAGTGTAGGGAACTTATTTCTAGAAAATGACAAAATAGAATTACCATATTTACCATTGATAAATTTGGAATTTGTAACAGTTGTTGTTCTAGAATCTTCATCAGCATTAACAACACAACCTAAACTATTGAAGAAACTGGAATTATCAATCAATAAATCTCCATTATTATAAAATACTAATTTATTATTAATAAAAGTAGAATTTATTACATTTAATTTGTTTTTATTGTTAAAAGCTGCACTATCAATCATATCTCCTTTACAATTTACAATATTGATATTTTTAAGAGTTAATTCCCCTTCATTTGTAATGAATGTAGAATATGAGCTTAAACCTGTTAAATTAACATTTCCTTCACCTTCAATTGTAACAATTTTAGAAGAAGGAATAGAAATAGAACTATATGAATATGCTCCATCAAGCATTATAATATTTCCACCATTTGGAACAACATTTAAAGCATAAGGCAAACTAGCTAATGCTTTGTCTTTTGTTGAACCGTCATTTGAATCACTACCAGTTTTAGAAACATAAACAGTTCCTGAAGTTGGTGATTCCAAACTAGAATCAGTATCACCAGCAGTAATTTCCGGAGAAGAATCAATACTACTTAATTGATAAGTAGTCGAATTATCACTCTCCTCAAATTCTATTGCACTTACCATGTTAATACTAAAAATCATTAATATTAACAGGACCAGTATAAAAATCCCCTTTGATTTGTTCAATTTTATCACTTTTCAATTAATTAGTTAATAAAGTAAAAAATACTTTAACATTAATTAATTATGTTTTATTTGCTAATAATAATTTCTAATTGACTTTAGATTATAGTGATAAAATTTTTAAAAAAAAGAAATTAAGAAGTTTAGAATAAAACTTCTTAAGATTTAATTGTAATATTGTTTCCAACTTGGTATTCGTTCCAGATAGAAGTAATGATATATTTACCTGGGTTTAAACGGATATTCAAGTTAGCTATGCCGTTTTCATCTGTTGTTTTATAGTAGAATACACCGTTTACGTTAAATGATATGTTCTGCTTAGCTAATGCTTTGCCTTGACCGTCTAATGTTTGTGCAGTGAAATTGCTGCCGTCTAAGTATTTCATGTCAAGATCTTTGGTAATTAAAGTTGGCAATACTGTAATATTGTTAGATACCCAGCAGCCTTCGTATTCAGCTGTTACAATGTAGGTACCCGGACGTAACTTAATACCTAAACTAACAACTCCATCATCATTAGATACTCTTTGATAGAATACTCCGTTGATGTTGAAGGTTACTTCCTGACCAGCTGCTACTTTACCATCTTTACCAATAACTTTAAGAGTATAACTGGATTCATTTAAGTAATATTTAACCAAATCAGAGTTATCAACAAGTAAAGATTTGACAGTTACTTTATTTGAGTTTTCCTCACCAGTAACAAGGTTATAGTTGGTTATAATATACTCTTTAGGAAGCAGTTGGATGTTTAAAGTAGCTATACCTTCATCATTAGTAGATTTAGTATAGAAAACACCGTTAATATTAAACTTAACAGTAGTGTTTACTAAAGCATTACCGTTGCTGTCTAAAAATAGTGCAGAATACTGAGTTGCATTTCTAAACATTTTAACAATATCATGGCCAATAACAGTAGATTTGACAGTTACAGTAGCATTAGCTACTGCTGCATCATAATCTTTGGTTCCATTAAATTTAACTGTAATGTTGTATTTACCTGGAACTAAATTAATGCTCATAAATGCACTACCATTTTCATTAGTATATTTAACATAGTCTTTACCGTTGATTGTGAAAATAACAGTTCCATTAACAATAGCTTTACCTAAACAATCTGTTAAAACAGCTTCAAGTTTTTCAGATCCGCCAAAGTATTTTTCTAAATCTTTAACATTTAAATTAGCTACAGTTGATTTAGTTACATTAAGACTATATACATTAGTCAAACTGTTATATTTATTGTCTCCAGTGTAACTGACTGTTAATTTATGATTTCCCGGAGTTACTCCACTCAATGTTGCATCAGCTTTTCCATTTACAATAACTACTGTTTTTGTAATGTTTCCAATAGTAAATGTTACATTTCCAGTTGCATCACCATTAATCTCAAATTTAACATTAATATCTTCTCCAAAGACACTTTCATTATTGAAAGTAACATTCATATTTGGAGTTGCTTTAGAAATATTAACAGTTCCATTTAAGTAATTAACAGTTATAGGTGTATTAATTGTATAAATAGCTGAAACAGCATGTTCCCCAATAACATTAGAAGAATATTGTGCAGTAAATACACCAGTCTGATTGTTTAAAGTAGCTGCAATTTCTTTACCGTCCACTTTAAATGTTACATTTCCTGGAATTATAATATTTTTATTATCATCATATAAAACAGCTGTTAAATTAGTAATTTCATTTAATGCAACATTAACTGTTTGATTGTTTAAAACAACAAGATAAGTTCCAGTTAATATATAATAATTATCATTAAATATAGCTGGACCATTACAATTAAATGAATTGTTTTGTAAGCTTAATGCACCAGTATTATTAATAACAATACCTTCATGAATATTTTTAACAACATTATCTACCAAATATACATGACCACTATTTTGAATAATTAATGCAGTTTCATTAAATGTGGAATTAACAATATCCAAATAACAATGCCCTGTAGACAATTCAAATAATCTTTCACCAGTGTTATTTACAAATTTAGAGTTTGTAACAGTTAAATTAGCATAGTAATCATTCGGATAATTATAATGACCGTACATATAAATTATTGAAGCATCCCTTGCTTCATTATTTATAAATTCACAGTTATCAGCCCATATAAATCCAAAGTAATTAGTCATAACTCCACCAGTGATTAAAGCAAAGTTATCAGTAAATTTAGAATCTGTTATATTTGTGTAAGCTATATTTTGACCATTGTAAATAGCTCCACCTTCTTTACGTGCATAATTATTATCAAATATACAATTTTCAATTACTGTCCAGTCAATTTTTCTAGTTATATTTTCACCAGAGTAATATGTTGATTGAGTATTACCTAATTCTAATGCACCACCATTTAAATCAGCAGTGTTATTAATAAATTCTGTGTCAGCTATAGATAAAAATGAAGAATGATCATATATTGCTCCACCAGAAGCATCATATCCTGTATTTTTATCGATTGCTTTATTTCCAATAAATGAACAATTATCAATGTATAATGGTGCTAAAGATGTAAAAATTGCACCTCCACGATTTCCATCATTATTGATAAATTTAGTACTGATTATTGTTTTATTATAACGTGAATCACCCATAAGATATAATGCTCCAGCATAAGTATTTGCAGAGTTATTCTCAAATGTAGAATTGATAATTGTTACTCCATAATCACCGTCTTTAAAAATAGCACCAGCATAAGTATTATTAGCCACATTGTTTCTGAATATGGAATTAATTACTGTTAATCCACCCCAAGACTCAATAGCTCCAGAATAACCTGCAGTATTGTTTTCAAAAGTACAGTTAATCACAGTTAAATTAGCTTTAAATTGGACAAAAACTGCGCCTGCATAAGATACAATATCATCTAAAGTATTTCCGTTTTTAAGAATAGCATTTTTTAAAGTTAAGCTGGACCATTTATCAATACTGAATAATCTGGAATTATTTCCAATAAATACAACTGGTTTATCGTTTATAGAAGTTATTGTAATAGTTTTATTAATTGAATATGGTTCACTTGGCATATATCTGTGACCAATTTCAATTTCTCCATTAACAATATATGATCCAGGAATTCCTTTTATAATATCATTAAATCCAGCAGCAGCTATAGCCTCTTCCAGGGTTTCGTATCCTGTTTCATTAATAAACCAGTAATTTTGAACATTTACTCTTAAGAGTCCTGTGTTGGTTTTTGCTGTTGTGTCACCTGAGAAAGTACCTGAAATTACATAATCTCCTGTATCGAAGTATTTATCTAAAACAGCTTTTCCGTTTATAATATCAGCTTCACCAATGTTTTCATTGTTTGCTGTGAAATTTAATTTTCCACCATTTATTGGATTGCCCATATCATCAGTAACTGTTGCAGTTAACTTAATTGTTCCGTTTTCAACTTTAACACTTTCATTATTTAGGAAAGTGACAACAGCAGTGCTGATTGCAGTTCCTTTAAAGTTAATAACTGCATTTTTACCACTCATTGTGTTGTTGATTAAAGTAGCACTGGATGATGCGGTAATAGCTATTGCATTATCCATAAACTGATTATTTTTAATAATATTAGCTGCAATCTTACCATAAGTGACAATAGCATTTTCAGTATTGGAATTGAATATGTTATTTGAAATTACAGTTAATTTAGAAGTTCCAGCATAAATAGCTCCACCATTATTGGAAGTGAAATTATTATTTTCAACATTTACAGTAGCAGTATTATACGCATCAATGTAAATAGCTCCACCCTGACCTGCAGAATTTTTCATAAAAGTGGAATTAGCTATCAAAGCATCAGACACCACACAAACAGCACCATAATAATCACCAGCATCATTATTTGTAAATGTAGAGTTTTCAATTATTAATTTTGAATTAGAATAAACTGCTGATCCAAAATTATCAACACCATCAATAAGTTTATTGTTTTGGAAAATAGAGTTAGTTACACTTAAAGAGCCTGCAGCACCAGCTTCACAAGAAATAGCTCCACCTGAATTAGCTACACAGTCTTTAAAAATACAATTATCAACTAAAACATTACCTTTATCAATATAAATAGCTCCGCCTTTAGAATCATCTAAAACTCCATTTACAAAAGTTAAATTATATATCTCTGCATCAGCTCTAATAGTTAATATTGATTTTAAATTATCACCATCAATAATAGTACTGTCTTTTGATTCACCAATAATAGTTACAAGTTTATTTACAGTTAAATCATATTCTTTATAAATACCATTACGGACAATAATAGTTTTATTTCCACCTAAAGCTTCATTTTTAGCTAATGCTGCTCCAATAGTTTTTAAAGGAGAATCAACAGTACCTTCATTTGAATCAGAACCATTATTAGCCACATAAATTATACTAGATACATCTACATCAACATGGAATTTTAATGAAGTGATATCTTCAACATTAATAATTTCATTACCTTTAGCTGTTGCAGTGTACATAGTAGAAGCAGTATTACTGGAAATTGTAACAGTTTCAGGGTTTAAATTACCTAATATAGATGTTAATTTAAATGTTGCATTAGGCATTGTTTTATTTAAGTTTTTAAAATTAGTTCCATCACTTGTAAGTTTGAAATCCACATTTATTTGAGCAATATCCCCAACATTAATATTGGAATTATCAATAGCTGCATCAATTACAACCCAATTATTAATAACTGCTTTAGAATCATCATTTAATTTAGGTTTGTTATTATCTCCCCAGAAATTATAATCCAAGTTTACTTTAATAGGACCAACATAAATTAAAGGTGCAGTTTCTTTAATATGATTATTGATAAAATTATTGCAATACATATCTACCCTGCTTTCACGAAGAGACACAATTCCAGACCATGCTCCAGAAGCTCCGGTAGCAGTGTTATCTATAAAAGTACAGCCTTTAATTACAGTATTTATATAGGATGTTACAGCAGCTGTTGAACCTTTATTATTTTCAAAAGTACAATTTTCTAAAAGTAAATACCTGTTAGTATTTCCATCACCACCACTTACAGATGAAGTTGATAAAACACCATTTGTAGCACCTGTAAATGTTAATCCGATCAATTTGGTGTTATCTGCCATTATAAATAACTGACGTTGATTTTGTGGAGTAATTACAACTTTACCGTTAGCAGTTATTGTTACATTAGTTCGGATATTATAATCATTAAGAACATAATTACCTTCATTTACAATGATTTCACAACCGGAACTCTTTTCAGCTTCATTTAATGCCTTAGCAATAGTTGCATAAGGATTATTTTGGGAACCGTTTCCGGAAGCATCACTACCTTTAGTATCTACATATATTTTAACACCATTTGAAACATCCGGAATCACAATACCCGGATTTACAATAGGAGTATCTTCTGATACAACAGTTATATATACACTAGACGGTGCCAAACCATCACTATACATTTTAAATTGATCATAATCATCATTTTCAACTGCAGTAAATGTTAATACATATGGAGTTGTTCTTGGTGTTAGACCTTCAAGTTCTGAAACCTTAATTGTAGGTAATGAACCATCTTTAATAGTCTTTTCAATACTATGTTCAACACCATTTCCATCTGTGTATTTACCAATGACCGTTAATTGATCCCAACATTGAGAACCTTCAAACCAATATAAATCACCGTTGATTGATGCATCACCACCTTCTTTTACAGTAATATAATCATTTTCAAACTTAATATATCCTTCATCATCAGTATGGTCATCAACACCAATGATACCCCCATAATTTACATCTTCAACAGAAAAATCTGTTTGTGCATCATTAATAGCTACTTCATTTACCATAGTGTCATTATTAACATCTGTTGCAAAAGAAGCAGGAATTAACAGAAGCATTAACAATGCTAAAAAGATTATTAATGCCTTCTTTTCCAATTTAACATTCATTTTTTTATTCCTCTTAACTATAATAAACATATTTGACTTAATTTTAAATAAATAGCCCAATATATCAAAATGAAATGAATTTTAATTCATAACGATTTTTATTTTTGTTTAAGGAAATATATATTCATTGCTACAATTAGCTAATCCCATATAAAAAATAGTTAAAAAATAATAAAAAAGTAAAAAAACTCTAAAAAAAGTAAAATAAAGTGAATATTAAATTCACTTAATTGTAATATTGTTTCCAACTTGGTATTCGTTCCAGATAGAAGTAATGATATATTTACCTGAGTTTAAACGTATATTCAAGTTAGCTATACCGTTTTCATCAGTTGTTTTATGGTAGAATACACCGTTTACATTAAATGATATGTTCTGCTTAGCTAATGCTTTGCCTTGACCGTCTAATGTTTGTGCAGTGAAATTGCTGCCGTCTAAGTATTTCATATCAAGATCTTTAGTAATCAATGTTGGCAATACTGTAATGTTGTTAGATACCCAACAGCCTTCGTATTCAGCTGTTACGATGTAGGTACCCGGACGTAACTTAATACCTAAACTGACAACTCCATTGTCGTCAGATACTCTTTGATAGAATACTCCGTTGATGTTGAAGGTTACTTCCTGACCCGCTGCTACTTTACCGTCTTTACCAATTACTTTAAGAGTATAGCTGGATTCATTTAAGTAATATTTAACCAAATCAGAGTTATCAACAAGTAAAGATTTGACAGTTACTTTATTTGAGTTTTCCTCACCGGTAACAAGGTTATAGTTGGTTATGATATATTCTTTAGGAAGCAGTTGGATGTTTAAAGTAGCTATACCTTTATCATTGGTAGATTTAGTATAGAAAACACCATTAATGTTAAACTTAACAGTAGTGTTTACTAAAGGATTACCATTACTGTCCATGAATAAAGCAGAGTATTGAGTTCCATTTCTAAACATTTTAACAATATCATTACCAATAACCGTTGATTTAACAGTTACAGTAGCATTAACTGCTGCCGCATCATAATCTTTGGTTCCGTTGAACTTAACTGTAATGTTGTATTTGCCTGGAACTAAATTAATGCTCATAAATGCACTACCATTCTCATTAGTATATTTAACATAATCTTTACCATTAATATTAAATATAACTGTTCCATTAACAATTGGATTACCTAAGTAATCAGTTAAAACAGCTTCAAGTTTTTCAGATCCTCCAAAGTATTTTTCCAAATCTTTAACAGTTAAATTAGCAACAGTTGATTTAACTACACTAACATTATATTCATTATTTAAACTATCATATTTATTATCTCCAGAGTAATAGACAGTTAAAGTGTGATTTCCTGGAGTTACTCCACTCAATGTTGCATCAGCTTTTCCATTTACAACAGCTGCAGTTTTTGTAATGTTTCCAATAGCAAATGTTACATTTCCAGTTGCATCACCATTAATCTCAAATTTAACATTAATATCTTCTCCAAAGACACTTTCATTATTAAAGGTAACATTTACACTTGGAGATGTTTTAACAATTATTACAGTTCCATTTAAGTAAGTAATCTTTTCAGCATATATATTTTTATAAATGGCTGAAACTATATATTCACCAATTGCATTAAGTGTACAGTTAGCACTAAATACACCATTATCATTTAAAGTAGCATTAATATCCATATTATCAACATTAAATGTTACTTTTCCAGGAATAATAATATTGTTACTGTCATCAACATGAACTGCAGTTAACTTAATCATTTTACCTGCTTCACAAGTAACTGTTTTATTATTTAAAATAATTACATAAGTTTCTGATAAAATGTATTTGGTATTTGAGATAGCCGGACCAATACAGTTAAATGAATTATTAGCTAATATTAATGTGTTTACATTTCTAACAACAAGACCCTCACGAATATTTTCAACAGTATTGTTAATTAAAACTGCATAACCTGCATTATTAACCAATAAACCAGGTTCTTTAAATGTGGAGTCAGTTATATTTAAATTACAATATTTGTTTTCTGTTTTGAATAAGTTTTTACCAATATTATTCACAAATTTAGAGTTTGCAATAGTGGTATTTGCAAGGTAAGTGTGTAAAACTGTATAATTACCAAAAATATACATAACTGAAGATTCAGTAGCTTCATTTCCTATAAATTCAGTTGTATTAATCTGCATGAATCCGTAATGATTTGAAATAGCTCCACCAGTGCTTCTAGCAAAGTTATTAATAAATTTAGAGTCACTGATATTAGTATATCCTACCCCATCACCATTGTATATTGCTCCACCTTCAGTACCTGCAAAATTATTTTCAAATGTTGAATTTTCAATTACAGTCCAGTCAATTTCAATAATATGATAGTCAGTTCCAATATATTCCCATACAGTATTGCCTAATGCTAATGCTCCACCATTTTCATCAGCAGTATTGTTAATGAATTTGGAGTTTGTAATATTTAATGGTGCTGAATGGTCATATATTGCACCACCAATTGGTTTAAATCCTAAACCTTTATCAATAGCTTTATTTCCTATGAATAAACAGTTATCAATATTAACTTGATCATTATTTATAAAAATAGCTCCAGCACAGCTAGCATTGTTATTAATAAACTTAGTATTAATTATATTTACTCCATTACCAGAAATTAAACTGCTGTATATTGCACCTGCATAATTTGATGCAGAATTATCTTCAAAAGTAGAATTAATAATAGTTAATTTACCATAACTTCCACCTTGTTGAATAGCTCCGGCAACACCCGCAGTTGCTTTATTATTTTTAAATACAGTATTTGTAATAGTTAAATTACCCCATGACTCAATAGCTCCAGATTTAGTTGCAGTATTGTTAACAAATGTACAGTTGTCAATATTTACAAATGAATTGTATTGAACATAAATAGCACCTGCATAATATGAATTTGAATTGTTATTTGTAAGTATCAAGTTTTTCAAGGTTAAATTTGAGCCTATATCAACACTGAATATTCCAGTATATCCTCCAAGTAATGTAACTGCTTTATCATTAACTGAAGTTATTGTAATATTTTTAATAACTTCCCATGGCTCAATCGGCATATATCTGTGACCGATTTCTATTTTTTTATTAATAATATAAGTTCCAGGAATTCCTTTTATAATATCATTTACACCAGATGCGTTAATAGCTTCTTCCAGGGTTTCGTATCCTGTTTCATTAATAAACCAATAATATTTCATATTTACTCTTAAGAGTCCTGTGTTGGTTTTTGCTGTTGTGTCACCTGAGAAAGTACCTGAAATTACATAATCTCCTGTATCGAAGTATTTATCTAAAACAGCTTTTCCGTTTATAATATCAGCTTCACCAATGTTTTCATTGTTTGCTGTGAAATTTAATTTTCCACCATTTATTGGATTGCCCATATCATCAGTAACTGTTGCAGTTAACTTAATTGTTCCGTTTTCAACTTTAACACTTTCATTATTTAGGAAAGTGACAACAGCAGTGCTGATTGCAGTTCCTTTAAAGTTAATAACTGCATTTTTACCACTCATTGTGTTGTTGGTTAAAGTAGCACTGGATGATGCTGTAATAGCTATTGCATTATCCATAAACTGATTATTTTTAATAATATTAGCTGCTATTCTACCATAAGTAATTATAGCATTTTCAGTATTGGAATTGAATATGTTATTTGAAATTACAGTTAATTTAGAAGTTCCAGCATAAATAGCTCCGCCATTATTGGAAGTGAAATTATTATTTTCAACATTTACAGTAGCAGTATTATACGCATCAATGTAAATAGCTCCACCCTGACCTGCAGAATTTTTCATAAAAGTGGAATTAGCTATCAAAGCATCAGACACCACACAAACAGCACCATAATACTCACCAGCATCATTATTTGTGAAAGTGGAATTATTAACTGTTAATTTTGCATCACTATAAATTGCTGATCCAAAATTATCAACATCCTCAATAAGTTTATTGTTTTGGAAAATAGAGTTAGTTACACTTAAAGAACCTGCAGCACCAGCTTCACAAGAAATAGCTCCACCGCAATTAGCTACACAGTCTTTAAAAATACAATTATCAACTAAAACATTACCTTTATCAATATAAATAGCTCCGCCTTTAGAATCATCTAAAAATCCATTCACAAAAGTTAAATTATATATATTAGAATTAGAGTTAATATTTAAGATTTGACCAGAATTAGAAGCATCAATAACAGTATTATCCTTAGATTCACCAATAATAGTTACAATTTTATTAATTGTTAAATCATACTCTTTATAAAGACCATTACGAATTATAATAGTTTTATTTCCACCTAAAGCTTCATTTTTAGCTAATGCAGCTTCAATAGTTTTTAAAGGAGAATCAGCAGTACCTTTATTTGAATCAGAACCAGTAACAGCTACATAAATTTTATCACCAGCATTTACATCAACATGGAATTTTAATGAAGTGATATTGGCAATATTTACAATTTCATCACCATTATTTATAGCTATGTATTTACCAAATCCACTATTATTGGAAACTGTAACAGTTGCAGGGTTTAAATTACCTAATAAAGTAGTTAAATCAATATTTAAATCAGGCATTCCATTATTTAAATCAGACCCATTATTAAGTTTAAAGTTTAGAGTAATTTCAGAAATGTCTCCAACTGAAATATCTTTAGAATTAATTGAAGCATCAAGTACAATCCAATTTTCAAGTTTAACTTTATATCCATTATTTAAAACAGGTTTTGTGTTATTTCCCCAAAAATTATAGTTTAAGTTTCCACTAATGCCACCAACATATAACAAAGGAGTATTATTATTAATATTATTATTTAAGAAGTTTGTGTAATTAATAACTATTTTACCAGAACGAGCACTGACAATCCCTGTAAATTCTCCATTAGTACCTGTTGCAGTATTGTTTATAAAATTACAGTTAGTAATCAATGTATTTGCATAAGTTATTACAGCTGCTGTTGAACCTTTATTATTTATAAAATTACAGTTATTCAAAACCAAATAATTTTTTTTGTCTTCAAAACTACCTGAAGTTGACCCCCTTAAAACAGTATCTGTACCATTAACAAAGTTTATTCCAGTGAAATTAAATACATTTTTTCCAAATCCTCCAAAGGATATTTTACCTGGAACTACAGTAACATTACCATTGCCCCTTATTGTTACACTTTTACCAATAGAATATTCAAGGTCGTAAATACCCTTATTAACAATAATCTCACATCCAGGACCTATTTCTTCACTTCTAACTAATGCTCTATAAATAGTAGCATATGGATTGTCTACAGATCCATTGCCTGAATTATCATTACCTTTAGTATCTACATATATTTTAACACCATTAGACACATCCGGAATTTCAATATCTGGAAGTGAAGTACCATTACTTACCACAGTCAAATATACTGAAGATGGTACTAAACCATCACTCGCCTTTTTAAACTCATCATATAAATCATCTTCAACTGCAGTGAATGTTATAATATACGGATCTTCTCTTGGTGTTAAACCAGTTAACTCAGAAGTTTTTAAAATAAGTGGTTCATCAGTACTGCCAATAAAAAAATCATCAATAGTATGTTCTACACCATTTCCATCAGTATATTTAGCTATGACATTTATATAATCATAATATTCGTATCCTTCACCATCTTCTTCGTACATATATAATGTACCTACAATAGTTGCAGACTGACCTTCTTTTACAGTAATATGGTCATTGTTAAATTCAATATATCCCTGTTTATCAGTATGATTGTCAACTCCAATGACACCACCATAATTTACATCTTCAACAGAAGTTTGAATTTCTCCTGTTTGTACATTATCTATAGCTACTTCATTCACAACTGTATTATTAATATCTGTTGCAAAAGAAGTAGGAATCAGAATAAACATTAATAATGCTAAAAAGATTATTAACATCTTATTATTTAGATTATCTTTCATTTTACATTCCTCTTAACATATTCAATATGTACAGCACAATTTTTTAAATAAAAATCGAAACACAATTGAACTGAAATGAATAAAAATTCATAACACTCTAAATTTTTGTTAAATTAACTATATATTATTTACCACATTGATAAATAGAATATAAAAAATAGATAAAATAAATAAACAAATATTTTAAAAAGAAAAAAAAGTAAAAGAAGATTTAAAATCCTCTTTCTAAGCAATTGTAATATTGTTTCCTGTTTGGTATTCGTTCCAGATAGAGGTAATGATATATTTGCCTGGGTTTAAACGCATGTTTAAGCTAGCTATACCGTTTTCATCTGTTGTTCTGTGGTAGAATACTCCGTGAACATTGAATGATATGTTTTGGTTAGCTAGTGGTTTGCCTTGACCGTCTAATGTTTGTGCAGTGAAGTTGCTGCCGTCTAAGTATTTCATGTCAAGATCTTTTGTGATTAATGTTGGTAATACTGTTATGTTGTTTCCAACTGCGTATCCTTCATACATTGAGGTTATTACGTATTTTCCAGGTCTTAAGTTAATGTTTAATGTAGCTGTACCATTAATTATCTGTTTGTGGTAGAATACACCGTTTATGTTAAAGGTTACGTTGGTTCCGTTAGCTAGAGATCCGTCTTTGTTGTATACTTTAACACTGAATTGTGATGCGTTTCTGTAGTATTTGACTAAGTCATGGTTTTGTGTGATTAATGGTTTTACAGTTACGTTAAATCCTTTTTCCTCACCAGTTACTGGATTATATGCTGTTAAGATGTATTCTTTGGCATATAATTTGATTCCAAGTTTAGCTACACCGGAAGCATTGGTGGTAGCGTTGTAGAATACTCCGTTTATGTTGAATCTAACAGTAGTGTTAGCTAATGGGTTTCCGTTACTGTCTAGGAATTTAGCAAAGAAATGAGTATCATTCTGGAACATTTTAACAAGATTATCACCTACAATAGTAGACATAACTGTAATATTAGACCTAACAGATATGTTGCCATAAGTAGTGGTGAGATTATAGAATCCAGGAACTAATTTAATACCCATAGAAGCATTACCATATTTATCAGTGACTTTAGTATAATTTTTACCATTAATAGTGAAAGTAACATTCACACCAACAACAGGATTACCCTCAGCATCAACTAAATTAGCAACAAGACTTTCATTACCCATATAATACTTAACAACATTAGGAACAGTTAAAACAACAGACTTATCCACAACAGTTACATTAGCTGAAACAGACTTAACATCATATTTATCATCATTATATGAAACAGTAATAGTATGATTTCCAGCAGTTAAATTAGTTAATTTAACAGAAGCAATACCATTAACTACACCAACAGTCTGATTTTTACCGTCAACACCAACAGTAACATTACCATTAGCATCTTTAGGTAAAACAACATCTACAATAACATCATTACCATCAACAGTAGTTGTGATATTCATGTCATATTTAGCTACTTTACTAACTGTGAAGTTAAATGAAGTTTCATTAGCTAAATAATTAGCATCACCATTATATTTAACAGCAACAACATACTTATCAGCTACCAAATCAGATAAAACAATGTCAGCTATTCTTTTATTGACATTAACAGTTTGATTTTTACCATTTACAATAATAGTTACAGTTCCAGTTGCATCATCAGGAAGTACAACTTTAATAGTTTCATTATCTCCAACATTAATGTTTCCATTGTATGTAACATTAATAGGAGCATTATATTTAGCTATTTCAATTGTAGTATTTGATTCTTTAGTTATGTATTTATCATCACCAGAGTAACTGGTAGTAATATTATATTTTCCTGGTTTTAAATCAGAAATAATAACTTTAGCAGAACCATTTTCTACTTTAGCTGTGTAATTATTGTTGTTTACTTTAACAGTAATTTCACCAGTAGCATCTTTAGGTAAAACAACATTTACAGTAACATTTTCATCAACTTTAACATCAACATTGAAATCAAATTCAGATACTTTGCTAACTGTTATAGATCCAGTTGCATTAGCTTTATTGTATTTATTATCACCATTGTATGTAGCATGGATTGTGTAAGTATCAGCAAGTAAGTCTTTAACAGTTAAAGTAGCTTTACCATCTTTAATTTCAACAGTTTCAGTTTTATCACCAATTGTGATTATTACATTACCAGTAGCATCATTAGGAACAACTACATTAATAATAGCATCCTCACCAACCTTAATATCACCAACATCTATTGAAATTGTTGAATCAACTTTAGAAACTTTAAATGAAGTACTGTTACTTGAACTTAAATACTTAGCATCACCATTATAAGTTGCATCAACTGTATAATCACCACTAGCCAAATCTTTAACAGTTAAAGTAGCTTTACCATCTTTAATCTCAACAGTTTCAATCATATCACCAATAGTGAAAGTAACATTACCAGTAGCACCAGAAGTAACGCTAACTACAATAACAGCATCCTCACCCACTTTAATATCATCAGCAGATACAGTAATTGAAGAAGGAAGTTTATTTACATTAAATGTATAAACTGCACTGCTTGTTAAATACTTAGCATCACCATTATAGGTTGCTTCTATTTTATAATTATCTGCAGTTATGTTTTCAATAGTTACAGTAGCTTTACTGTCTTTAAGTTCTACAACTTGTGATTTACCATTAATAATAACAGTAACATTACCAGTAGCACCAGAAGTAACACTAACAGTCACAACAGCATTTTTACCAATTTCAATATTATCTACAGAAATATCAACTTTTGATTCAACTTTAGAAACTTTAAATGAAGAACTGTTAGATGAAGTTAAATACTTAACATCACCATTATAAGTTGCATCAACTGTATAATCACCACTAGCTAAATCTTTAACAGTTAAAATAGCTTTACCATCGACAATATTCACATCTTTAGATTCACCATTAACTGTAATAGTAACAATTCCAGTAGCATCATTAGGAACAACTACATTAATAATAGCATCCTCACCAACCTTAATATCACCAACATCTATTGAAATTGTTGAATCAACTTTAGAAACTTTAAATGAAGTACTGTTACTTGAACTTAAATACTTAGCATCACCATTATAAGTTGCATCAACTGTATAATCACCACTAGCCAAATCTTTAACAGTTAAAATAGCTTTACCATCTTTAATCTCAACAGTTTCAATCATATCACCAATAGTAAAAGTAACATTACCGGTAGCACCAGAAGTAACACTAGCTACAATAACAGCATCCTCACCCACTTTAATATCATCAACAGAGATTGTGATATTAGAAGCAACTTTTGGAATGGTTTTTGTAACATTAAATGTTAATTGATCAAGAGTACTTTCTCCTACAGCAACATTAATTGTTTCAGTTCCATTAACATTAGCCTTGTAAGTAGTTTTACCTATATTATTGCTTATTGTAACAGTTTGTGGGTCGATAACTCCAATAGTAGGTACAACATTAACAGTTAAATCAGGCATTACACCAGCTAAATCAGTGAAGTTTTCACCGTCTGCAGTAAGTTCAAATTTAAGATTTACATCATTAATATCGCCAGTGTAAATATCTGTTGAGTTAATTGATGAATCAAGTACTACCCAATTATTAGCTGTTGTTCTGTATAATTTTGTATTTGGATTATCGTTTGAACCCCAATAGTTGTAATCAACATTGCTTTTTACTGAAGTACTACCAAAGTAAATTAGATATTTGCCTTTTATAGTGTTATCAGCAAAGTTACAATAGTTCATATATAAACTACCGCCATTATCAATAAAGATTAAAGCTTGATTATATGTGTTAGTACCAGTAGCAGTATTATTAATGAAATTACATCTGGTTAAATTAAGATTTAAATATGAACCATATACTATTCCTGTTGGTGCATAATTATTAATGAAATTACAGTCAGTTATATTTATATTTGGAGTATTATAACTTGAATAACCTGAAACATATATAACACCTGGAGAAGCAGAATAACTAGATGAAGAAGTATATTTAACATTTGCAAATGTTAAATTAATTAAATTAACAGTAATTCTGCCACTAATTGAAAATACATAAGGACTATAACTTGAAGCAGTTCTATTAATTATAACATCACCAAGACCAATAATAGTTAAATCTTTAGATATTAATGAATAAGAAGTGAAAGTATAAACTCCACTATAAACATAAATTGTATTTCCAGCTTTAGCCTGAGATATTGCTCTATCAATAGTTTTATAAGGTTTTAATCTGGATCCATCATGACCATTGTAATCATCACCAATAGCATCTGATACAAAAATTTTACCTTCTACAGATTTTCCAACAGCAAATTTCAATTCACTTAAAACATTGCCGTTTACAGTTACTTTTACAGTCTCATTACCTTCTGTAGTAGCTGTATAAGTTGTAGTTGCTTTATTATTGACCATAGTTACATTAACCTGACTAACTTTACCAATAGTTGGAACATAACTAATAGTTACATCAGGCACTGTTTTATTTAATGCTTCAAAGCTTGTACCATCATTAGTAAGTTTAAATTCAGAGATTATTGGAGCTTTTTCACTAGCATTAATATCTGCTGTATCAAGTTTTGAATCAACAATGATCCAATTATTAATTGTGATTCCATTATCTACTTTTGAAACAGGTTTATCATTAGTTCCCCAGAAGTTGTAGTCAACATGTACTCTATCATAATAACTAGACTTAGCTGAAATAGCTTTACCTTCATCTAAAAATACAGAATAAGTAACATTTAATGAACCGCTTTGAACGCTGATAGTAGCTTTATCAGCTGGTGCTTTATTATTTTCAAATACACAACCCTCAATTGTAGTTGTTCTACCATTCATTCTAATAGCTGCCCCATCACCATAATCACCAGTAAGAGTATTATTTCTAAATACTGAGTTTATAATAGTACTATCAGAATGAGTTTCAATAGCTGCTGCATAATTAGCTTTTCCATTAATGAAAGTACAATTTACAACAGTTAAATTATTATTTCCATAAATACTTTTTCCGCCAGCATTATAAATAGCTCCACCGGAAGTTGTTGCAGTGTTATTTATAAACCTGACATTGGCAATATATGCATTAGCATCATAACCAGTCCAGGTAGTACCCATTTGTATAGCTCCACCATAATTAGCATTACCATTAGCTAATGTTAATCTGGATATGTTAAAGTTTACATTGTTAGCTGTAACAGCAAATATATAATTAGTATTATTTGCATCAATTACAACATTATCTCCCATACCAACAATATTTACATCAGCAGTTAAGTTAAGAGCTGATTCATAGTAAGTACCGTCAAATATGAAAATTGTGCATTTTCCATTTGTAGCTTTAGTTAAAGCTTTAGCTATGCTTCTAAATGGATTAATTTTAGATCCGTCACCAGTAGTATCGCTACCGGTAGTAGCTACATAAATATGAGTAGGATCAGTGTCTATAACTTCAAAGTTGAGGCTAACAACCTCTTTTCCTGCTAAAATACTTAATTTTTCCATACCATCTTTATTTGCCTGATATTTGAAAGTTCCTTCATTATTTGATACAGTAACTTTTTCAGGGACAAATGTATTTCCTAAAGCAGATTGTAAATCAAATGTTAAATCAGATACAACCGTGTTTAAATCAGTAAATGTTTTACCATCAGTAGTTAACATGAATTTAAGATTTACATCATAAGTTGAACCTGATAAAATAGTATCATTACTCATGGTAGGAACAAGAACAATCCAGTTATTTAATTTAATACTATATGATACTGCAGGTTTATTATTAGATCCCCAGAAGTTATTATCAACAGTTCCGGATGAACCGCTTACAAGATAATTAACACCACAAGTATTGTTTAAAAATATTGAATTATTGATATTTATTGCATTACCTGAAATAAGATAAGATCTAGCAACATTATTTATAAAACTACAATTATTTATATTAAATGAGAAGTAAGAACCAGTAACTATCCTATCAACAGTATTGTTAATAAATTTACAATTGTTTAAATTAAGAATTCCATTTTTATAATAACTTCCGCTTGCCTCTATATCTCCTCTTGTACCTACAGGTGCGTTAATTAAAGTCAAGTCATTGAAAGTTATGTTAACAATATCATTAGTAGAAATATAAAAATGATATTTATCAGTTGTAAGTACAACTTCACCATCTCTAGCAGTTATAGTTACTCCTTTTTTAATCATAATTGCAGAATTAGAGTGATATGTTCCAGCATAGACGATGATTTCCTGATTTCCACCAAGTTCTTCATTTTTAGCTATAGCTTTGTCAATAGTTGCAAAAGGTTTAGCTTTAGAACCATCACCAGTAGTATTACTACCAGTAGTAGCCACATAAATTCTTCCGGTTTCATCTTCAGTTACAGTGAAAGTTAATGAAGTAACAGTGTCTGCTGCTTTAATGCTGATTTTTTCAGAACCTTCTTTATCAGATTTATAAGTTCCATTACCTATGTTGTTACTTAATGTTACAGTAGGTGTAATAGTTCCTAAAGTAGCATCTAAATTAAAGGTTGCATCAGGCATTGCATCAGCTAAATCAGTGAAATTCTTACCGTCAGTAGTTGATTTAAATTCTAAAGTTATTTCATGATTATTTTCAGCAGTTACTGTTCCGTCAACTTCATCTTTTAAAGTTGGAACCACTACAACCCAGTTATCAACAGTTATACCATCAGATACAATTTTATTATTTGGTTTATCATTGCTTCCCCAGAAGTTATTGTTAGCTATTACAGTAGGCTGTGGAATTTCATCCCAACCGTCCTGTTTTGCAGGTGCTGCATAAATACATGAAATAGCTGAAGAACTTGATGCAGTATTTTTATTTCCTATGAAATTAGAGTAAGAAATAGTTAAACTGGCACCATGACGAACACTAATAATACCATTAAAATCACCAGTTGCACTAGTTGCAGTATTATTTATGAAATTACATTTACTAATTGTTGTTGCACCATAAAGACTCACAACACCAACAGTTCCTTTATTATTAATGAAATTACATTCACTAATAGCTAATGTTCTACTATCAGTACCAGAACCAGAAGTAGACATACCAATAGCTCCTTTAGTAGCATTAGCAAAAGTTAATCTAGTCAAATTAACCTTTTTAGCACCAGTACCAATATTAAGAATATAATTATTACCAGCAGGTGTAATAACAACATTATCTTTACCAATAATAGTTACACTTTTACTTAATTGATAATCACTAAGAACATAATTACCGCCAGAAACAATAATAGTATTGGTTCCGTCATTTGCATCTAAAGCTTTAGCTATAGTTGCATAAGGATTAGTTTTAGAACCATCACCAGTAGTATCACTACCAGTAGTAGCTACATAAATAGAACCTGGAATATTTAAATCAACATTAAAATCAATTGAGCTTACAACTTCACCATTGTAAAGAATATTAACTTTTTCTTTACCGTCTTTAGTTGCAGTATAAATTATATTTCCAGTATTATTAGCTATTGTAAAAGTTTTAAAATCAAGAGTTCCAAGATTGGAAGTTGCATCAACAGTTAAATTAGGCATTGCACCAGATAAATCTGTAAAAGTTTTACCGTCAGCTGTAGATTTAAATTGAGTTGTTATAGTTGCTTTATCACCAACACAAACATCAGAATTGTTAATGGAAGTAACTAAAGCTGCCCAACTTGATGCATCAACTTTACCATAATAGGAATCTTTAGAAAGTCCGTCATTAGATCCCCAGTAATTATCTTTTGCATTTAAAGTAGCACTACGTTCATTATCAATAATGGATTTACCCCTAGTTAAAATATTATTTAAAAATATGTTATTAGTTAATTCAAAGCTACCTGAAGCTGCAGCACAGATTATACCATAAAAATTAGCTGAACCACTACCTGGAGCAGTATTGCCTATAAAAGTACATCCATTAATAACAGTTCTGACACCTGACTTTATAATATTATAAGTACCTGTGTTATTTGCAAATGTACAATTATATACTCCTAAACTACCTGATCCGCTGCTGCCCATACTAATAGCACTACTAGAATCTTTACAATTAATAAAAGTTAATCCTATTAAATTTATATTATTACTACTACTTGCAGATATAGCTCCCTTTGTATTCTTTTCATCAATAATAACATTTCCTAAAGCTTTAAGAGTAATATCTTTATTAATAAATTTAGCAGCAATTGAATAAGTACCTTCACTTATAAGTACAGTATAACCTCCGCCATTTGCAGAATTTACATCAATAGCTTTAGTTATAGTTGCATAAGGTTTATCTTTAGATCCGTCACCTGAAGTGTCACTACCAGTTGGTGCAACATATAAAAATTTCTCAGCAACAGGACCTATTTGAACAGTTAAAGGATTAAAATTAGTAGAAGATATATACGCCTCGCTCAATGTATATTCATCAGGATGGAATACAAGAGTATTTCTCCCATTAACTAATTTGTCACTTACTGTTTTTAAATCAAACTCAAAAGAGTCTGCATCAGCTGTAACTCCATCAATTTCTATACCATTAGAAGCTCCATTAATGTAAACATACATAGAATCAGAACCACCAATCCAATCCAAATACTCAGAATCAACAGTAACAGTTATGATTTTACTTTCACCAGAAGTATATTCAACACTGTCCGGTGAAGGAGTTGATTCATAATCATAGGCTCCTCTCAATACATTTTTGTCGTTATTGTTTTGTGATATCACATCATTATTGTGTCCAGCTGAAACACCAACCAGATTACTAGTATTTTCTATTACAACATCATCAGAAGATTGTATAATTGTATCTTCTGCTGACACACTTACATCATCTGCATCATCAGTAACATCAGCTGCAAATGAAGTAGGAATTATTATAAGCATCATCAATACAAAAAAACAAAGTATTAAGTGCTTATTGAATTTTAACGACATTTCTCTAGTTTCTCCTAAAAAATTATTACAGTAATCCATTTTTTTAATTAAAATAAACTACAGTGAAATGAACATAAATTCATAACGTTTAAATCTATATCAAACAACATATATAATTTTTACTTATTAATGCTGCGAGAGGGTGGGAAGAAAGTAATTTGATCTTATTTTTCACATACTTTTGTTTTTATTTTTTTGTTTATTTTAGATTCATTTTGTGTATTAATGTTCTTACGTGTTTTTCTGAAAAATTTACTTGATATTCATCTTCTATTATTTGTTTTATTTCTTTTGTGTTTGTTATATTGTTTTTTATTAAGTATTTTTTTAGTTCTTCTAATTGTTCTGAAGATATTTTTGATTGTTTTCCGCCTTTATATCTTGGTTTTAAGCCTTCAATGCCTTCTTTGTTCCATCGCTCTTGCCATATGTATCCGACTCGTTTAGTAACACCAATTAGGGCTACTGCTTCATCTACACTTTTTCCTTGATATCTGTAATTAATAAATTTTAAGCGTTCTAATACTTTTAATTCTTTTTCTAAATCTTTTATTTTTTGTGTAAGTTCTTTTTGAGTTATTTTTCTCCCAATGGGTATTTGTTCTTGGTTTGTCATTAGTTTAATATTTATAGTATGAAGTATAAATATATTAGTATAAAAAGATAGGTTAATATAATGTATTTAAATAACATTATTAATAATTCAATGGATTTAAATGAACTTAAAAAGTTATTAGATTTTGAAGATATAAAAACAAAGCATGAAAAATTTGTATTTTTCATTGATTACTTTGTAAACTGGTTTTTCAACAATCATGATATTGAAAAACGAACCAATAAAATTGGCCGACCAAGATATAGTGAAATTTCACTTTGTAAAGTGCTTATTTTGGCATCAAGCGAAGGCATAACAAGTGGAAGAAAAATAAACACGAAATTATTATTTGATACAAGATATCAAAAGCTAATGAACTATGAAACACCATCTTATCATTTGATAAATGATTTCAAAAGAAAATCACATCAAATCATAAGTGATTTATTTGTTGACTGCGTTAAATTCGCCCAATATTATCAATTCTTAGATTTATCAACTATTGCAATTGATGGAAGTAAAATACGGGCCAATGCATCAAAATCAAAAATATTAAAAATGGAAGACATCTATTTCCTCCAATATATCTTTAAACAAGAAAAAACACAACAATTCACCAATCAAATCGAAAAATCACACACTATTTCAAGAAAAGACAAATTAATAAAAGAAGCACAAAAATATTTAATTGAAACTAAAAAAGAAATAAACAAAAACAACTCAAAACAAAAAAAGAAAGTACGAAAAGGCTGTATAAACTATTTTACAAAAGCAATAAAATCAATAAATCATTACACACATGCAATAATCGAATTAGATGAAATGGAGCAAATTTTAACTAAAAGCAAACAAACAAGCATAAGCACAACAGACAAAGAAGCACTTTGGATGCTAAATAAAAAAGGAGGAACGGACTTCAATTACAACATACAATCAGTAAATGACACAAAAACAGGAATAATAATAGATATAAACTTAATACGAGACCCCATAGATTTAAACTCATTAATACCTGAAATAAACAATGTTCAAAAAAATTTAAACATCACACTCAAAAACACAGTAATACTAGCAGATAATGGATATTACTCAGAATATGCACTTGATTACATGGAAAACCACAATCTAACAGCAATAATACCAAATAGAACACAATCAATGAAAGTAAAACCAAAAAACAAAGAAAATAAACCATTTGGAAAAGTAAACTTCACATACAAAGCAGAAGAAGACACTTATATATGCCCAAATAACAAAATACTCCCATTTCAAAAAGAATACTTCTCTAATGGCACAACTAAAAAATTATATTACACAACAGAATGCAAATACTGTCACAATCAAACAAAATGTGCAGGATACAACCAATACAAAACAATAACCGAATATGGAACAGAATCAAGAAAAAACATGGCCATTAAATTCGAAGATCCAAAAGAAAAAGAAACCTACAAAAAAAGAAGCACAATAGAAATAGTCTTTGGAAACCTAATAAAAAACCTAGAATACAGACAAACAAACTCATACGGACTACAAAACGTCAAAACAGAACTAACACTACTCATAATAGCAATAAACCTCAAAAAAATATTCAACAAAATAACCGAAAATTAAAAAAAAACATAATCAATGGATAAAAATAACCCTAAAACAACCATCAAATAAAAATATAACAATTGATATAAACTTATTTTACCAATACAAAAATAACAAAACAATTAACGAAAAATAAAAGAATTTAAGATAGTAAAACAATCAAATACCAAAAAATATTAAAAAACAAATCAACTCAAAAAGTTAATTTTTTCCCATCCTCTGCGAAAAATAAAAAAAAGAAGTAAATAATGTAGAAATTATTTACTTTTAAGCTATAGTAATATTGTTTCCAACTTGGTATTCGTTCCAGATAGATGTGATGATATATTTACCTGGGTTTAAACGTATATTCAAGTTAGCTATGCCGTTTTCATCTGTTGTTTTATGGTAGAATACACCGTTTACATTAAATGATATGTTTTGGTTAGCTAATGCTTTGCCTTGACCGTCTAATGTTTGTGCAGTGAAGTTGCTGCCGTCTAAGTATTTCATATCAAGATCTTTAGTAATCAATGTTGGCAATACTGTAATGTTGTTAGATACCCAGCAGCCTTCATATTCAGCTGTTACGATGTAGGTACCCGGACGTAACTTAATACCTAAACTGACAACTCCATCATCATTAGATACTCTTTGATAGAATACTCCGTTGATGTTGAAGGTTACTTCTTGACCAGCTGCTACTTTACCGTCTTTACCAATTACTTTAAGAGTATAGCTGGATTCATTTAAGTAATATTTAACCAAATCAGAGTTATCAACAAGTAAAGATTTGACAGTTACTTTATTTGAGTTTTCCTCACCGGTAACAAGGTTATAATTGGTTATGATATATTCTTTAGGAAGCAATTGAATGTTTAAAGTAGCTATACCTTTATCATTGGTAGATTTAGTATAGAAAACACCGTTAATGTTAAATTTAACAGTAGTGTTTACTAAAGCATTACCGTTGCCATCTAAAAATAGTGCAGAATATTGAGTTCCATTTCTAAACATTTTAACAATATCATGACCAATAACAGTTGATTTGACAGTTACAGTAGCATTAACAGCAGCAGAATTATAATCTTTGGTTCCGTTGAACTTAACAGATACATTATAGATACCTGTTTTTAAACCAATATTCATAAATGCACTACCATTCTCATTAGTATATTTAACATAATCTTTACCATTAATATTAAATATAACTGTTCCATTAACAATAGCCTTGCCATTAACATCAAGTAAGATAGCTTCTAATTTTTCACTGCCTCCCATATATTTTTCCAAATCTGCAACAGTGAAATTAACATTATTTTTATTAACATTTACAGTTTTATTAATAGTATTTTTAGTGTATTTACCGTCACCATTATAAGTTATAGCAATATTATAATTACCAGTACTTAATCCGGAAATAGTTATATTAGCACTACCATCAACTGCTTTAGCTGTGTAATTTTTATCATTTACAATAGCTACAACATCACCAGTTGCATCGACAGGTAATTCTACATTAACAGTTACATCCTCACCTATTTTAACATCATTTACATTAGCATTAAATTTATAGTTACTTACTTTATTTACAGTAAATGAAGTGACATTTTCACATCCTAAATATCCTTTGAATTTATCATATTTTGCAGTTACATTATATACACCGTTAGCTAAATTATTTAATCTTAAAGTAGCTATACCATCAGTTACATTTACATATTGGGTAGCTCCATTTACATTAAATAATACAATACCTTCAGTTACATTTAATTTTGCTGTAATAACTGCTTCATCACCAACAAAAATGTCAGATGCAGATACAGTCATTGAAGTAGCTGCCGGTTTAACTGAAATAGTGTTATTAACAGAAGATCCGTAAGAATATCTGTTTCCTTCAAATACAGAAGTTATATTATACAAACCGTCCAGCAGTTTTATGTTTAAGCTGGCAGTACCGTTTGCATCAGTAATCCTTTCATAAGTTACACCATTAATTATGAATTTAACAGTTGCATCAGCTATTGGAGTACCGTTAACATCTACTAATTTAGCTATGAATTTAGAACCATCTAAATAATACATTACAAGATTATCAGCAGTTAAAGTGGAATTAGTCCTGTCAATGTGTTTTTCTACATCAAATGAATAAACATAAACTACTTTAGAATTGACATCAGTAAAGTTTATTTTTTCTAATCCCTCTTTAGCAGCTGTATAATTGGTTTTAGCTACATTATCAACAATAGTTACAGCTGCAGGATTTACATTATTTAAACTAGGAGTTAAATCAACATTAAAGTCATGTACACTTCCATTTAAATCAAAAATACCATCCTGAGATTTACCTTTAAATTCAACAGTTATCACAGCATTATCTCCAACTTCAATAAGGGAATCATCAGTGCTAGCCTGGATAATTACCCAATTATGGATAGGTTCATTAGACCTTCCTTTTGAGTTACTTCCCCAATAATTACCGTCAATATCTACATAATATTCATCAGCATATCCGGATAATGAAATTTGATAAAGATATGAATTTTTAGGGATGAATACACTGTAAGTTACATTTAAGAAAACAGGATATGTCTGATCAGAACCAATATCTGTAGCTTTTGCAGTACCATCATTTTTAACCATATTATTTTCAAAGTATGATTTGGTAATGGTCATATTTGAGCCATCAAGGAAAATTGCACCTGCATTTAAGTCAGCGTAATTATTTACAAATGTAGAATTGTCTATTGTAATATCTACCTGAGAAGTTGCATAAATAGCTCCCCCACCACCTATAGTAAGAGTGGTTTTATATGCAGTATTGTTGTCAAAGGTTGTATTTACAATACGGGAAAGAGAACCATGGCCAAAGTATATTGCTCCTCCGTCACATGCAGTATTATTGTAGAATAATGAATTATGAACATTTAAAGTAGCTTCATATACCCAGATTGCTCCACCTTCAGAAGTTATCAGAATAGCTTTGTTATTTTCAAATATTGAATTATTAATATTTGCAATAGCTCCCTGAGATACTGCTATAGCTCCACCACTAAGACAAGTATTATTCCTGAAGATACAGTTATCAATATTAACTACAGAATTATATCTTATTGTAAGTAAGGAATAAGGATTAGGTGTTGTGTATCCATTAATAAATGTAATATTGGTAAAATTAGCTCTGGTTCCTTGATCAATCATGAACATACCCATTTTACCCATAGTTTGTCTAAATACAGTTTTATTATATTGTCCGATAACTGTTACATTATCATAAAGAGTGTAAATGGAAATATCATAAATTCCTTCTTTTACAAAAATGGTTTTATTACCACCTAACTGACCATTAACATATAATGCCATCTGAACACTAGCTAATGGATTAGATTCTCTACCGGTACCTGTTACATCACTACCGTTTTTAGCAACATAGATAACATCAATATCTTCAGGTACAGGCGGCATGATTTTAGACATATCCACTTCTACAGTAGCATTGAAATCTCCGTAGTCATCAGTTGTTACTACAAATGTTACATAATATAATTCATCCTGACTGCTTAAATGACAATCAGACAAATCAAATACAATTTTACCATCTTCTACAAACATTCCACCACGTATAGAATGAGTAGATCCAGTGTGTGTTTTCCAAATTACATAGAATTCACTGCCATCAAATGCATTGGAAGGTTCCCAGTAATAATCAACCATATAACCGGTTATAATAACAGAGTCACCTTCAGACATTACAACATGAGTTTTATCTAAAATAAGAGACATGTCTTCTTTAGACATGATTTTAATAGAATTTGTTATATCGATTGCAGTGTATTTTCCACTTCCTTCAAATTTTGAAACAACAGAATATCTTCCAGGATGTTGGTTTTTAAGTGATAAAATAGCTTGACCCTGACTATTGGTTTTAACCATAAAAGTAGTTACATTTTTGTAATAATCAGTTAAAGTTATAATAATTTGTTGAGCAGCTAAAGGATTACCTTCACTGTCAGTTAAAGTAACTGTAAAGTTTTTATCATCACCATAATCCATATCAATATTATCTGCATTTATTCTGGTAGTACCGTCTAAATCAACAAAATTAACTTTACCTTCAGTATAAATAGTGTTGTTTGCCGGAGAGTTATTAATATAAATGTTATTTCCTACACTTAAAGTTAAAAATTTTAGATTTGCTTGGTTATCGTAAATACAGCTTCCTTTGTTATCTGATGCAGTGTTATTTTCAAAAATAGAATTTGTAACAATAATATCGCCAGCACAATAAGCTCCAATAGCTCCACCGCTACCTCCTGAATTGTTAATAAATTTACAATTATCAAAAATAGCTAATTTACTGTTTCCAGCAAGATAAACAGCTCCACCATTACCAAAACTTGAATTAACAAAATTATTTTTAAAAGTAGTATTTGCTACATTTAAAATACCCGGACCAAAGAAATAAATAGCACCACCATGACCTGGTTTTCCCCATAAAGTTCCTTTGTTATTTTCAAATATAGAATTTATAATTGTTACAACAGTTTCAGTAAAAGAAGAATAATAAGACAATGCAGATTGCATATTATCTATAAATCTGCAGTTATCTACATTAAGAGCATTAGCATAAGACAAATAAATTGCTCCTGCAGGATAATCAGAGTATGAACTGCTTTTATCAGTAGAATTACCATTCATCAAAGTTAAATTACTTAAATATACAGTTGCTTTATTATTAACTTTAAAAAGATAATTCTGATGATTTCCATTTAAAATAACACCAGTTGAAGATTCACCAGTGATATTAATTGTTTTGTTTAAAATTACAGTATCAGTAAATGAATAATTTCCATTTTTAATGAAAATATTTGAATTTACTGAAGAATTATATTTTTCAACAGCCTTTGAGACAGATGCATATGGATTGGATTGGGATCCGTTACCATTATCATCATCACCTTCAGTTGAAACATATATATTATTATCTAAATTAGCATCTGTAATTATCTGGGTATCTTCACTACCATTGATAATTACTTGAGTATCGTTTAAATCCTCTGCAAAAGATGCAGGAATTAAAATTAAAACAAGAGATGCAATTAATAATAAAAATATATGTTTATTTAACTTATCTAACATTTTTCATCTCCCAATATTAATAAATAACCTTCATAATAATAAAGATTATTGATTGAAATGAATTAAATTCATAACGGTTAAATTTATGTTTTGTAAATTATATAATCATTTCCTTTTTAATATTGTTATAAAAACAGAATTAAAATAGCTGAAACAGTTAAATAAATAATAAAAAAGTAAACAAAAAAAAGTTATCTGAATAAATATTTGTTGGGATTTAAAAAATCATCTAAAAAAGTCACGAAACTTTCATTATTTAAGTCCAGCTCATCTAATGAAAGCAGTTCATAGCTATCAATTATATTATCTAAAAGATTTTTACCTACTTTTATTAAAGAAATATTCTCATAAGTTAAAACATAATTAATAAAATCAGAAGCTGTTATAAATTCCCTAGGGATTTTAGAAACTACAAAATCATTTAAAATATAGCAGTTTTCAATTCCATGTTTATTTATAAAGTTTTGTGAGCCTTTTTTAACAAAAACCTTTGGACCATAATGGATTTTTGTATTGTTTAACCTGGACACACTCATTTCAAAAAATAAAACTGCTGTATTTTCCTCATCACTCCAGTAATCAGATTGGTAAACAGAAAAATCTTCATCATTTAATTTCTCAGCTAAAGACTCAGTTGTTTTTCTAAGCTGAGGATGAAGGGTATCTAAAGGAATGTCAGGAATATTAAATTTAACAGCTATTACATCACTGCCTCTTTTTTGGAATTCATCTAAAATTTCATCCTTAGTGAATTTATTAGCTACCGGGAAAAAATAGTCTTTTTTATTATTGCTGGCCAAATAATTTCTTGCAGACTGGATAAATTCAGCCATTTTATCTAATCTTAATGCAGCCCCAACATTACGATTCATGTCAGTTGGATCTATTACAATTAACGGGTCATTAAACAAATCTGCAGTATTATAACCTTCCAAATCAATAGTATGACCATATCTCCATTTTGAAGCTTCTTTTAAAGTGTTTTCAAAGGTTTCATATTTTAAAATCAGCAGTTCACACAGATAACCTGCAAAGCCACCTACTTTAAATTCAGAGCCGTATGTTCCAGTCATGTCCATAAATCTTTTTAAAAGAAGAACTTCCTCGTTTTGATTGTGTTTTAAATGAGATTTAATATATTTGGTATGTAAAATTGTCCTGTCAACTGCAGATTTCAGCTGACTTCCGTCTTCAATTTCATAACATGGAACAAAATCCACTTCAAAACCATTAATCTGACTAGTTACATATGGATGAGATGCATAATGTTCACTAGCTTTTCCATTAAAATAATCACTGCATTTATATCCTAAATATAAACCTGTTTCCTTAAGCTGTAAAACATCTACATCTAAAGGAAAGGAAATAAAAATATCAATGTCTGATTTTCCACTTAAATAAGTTTTTTTAGCTACAGAACCTACAAGTGAAGCACAGGCATTGATTCCTTCATCTTTACAAACTTCATTTAAATAAGTGATTAATTTATCTGAAGTCTTAAGAATTTCCTTACTTTCCTCTTTTGAAGGTTTAATTTCATTTAAAATATGTTTATAATCCATTAAATCACAAATCGTAAGTTTTTAAATTTTCATAAACTGGGCCGGAAGGTTTTAAAGTACTTTTCTTAAAAGCAATATCTGAAACATTCATTTCTCCAATTTCAACATTTTCAAACTCTTCAATAACATCCTTAACCTGATTCTTTCCTTTAGCTGATTTCATACGACCAATAGTAAGATGTGTTGAGAATTTTTTATCCTTATCAAAACCAATAGCTGCAAATTCTTTATCTAATTTATCATGCAACTGGACTAAAAGTTCATCACTTTCAACTCCAATCCAGATAACTTTTATATGATTGTTATTAGGAAAAGCACCGCAGCCAGTTATTTTAATATTAAAAGGTTCGAAATCATTAACCACCTTTTCAATCCTGTCAGAAATTAAATCTATACCTTCCGTATCTATATCTCCAAAGAATTTTAAAGTAAAATGCAAATTATTTAAATCAACAAATTTAATGTTTGCATCAATTTTTTTAAATTCTTTTATGATTTTATTTATTTTAGGTTTAAAATCATCATCTAAATCAATAGCTAAAAAAGACCTGATCTGAGACATTAAACCACCTTTATTGTTCAATTATTGTTTCATCAATAGCTATACCAAAATGTCTGGCATTTGATTCAACATATACTTTAACTTCATCCCCTACTTTTATATCAGCTACTGATAGAGGATTATCATCAGCATCAACTATTCTAATTGTTTCTGCATTCTGAAGAAGTGTTCTGATTGTTTTGCCTTCATATTCTGCTTCAATTAATATTAAAGGTCTTCTTTCAATTTTACTTCTTCCGACATAGGCAGTTCTTGTTTCCCCTTTTGTATTAACAATTAAAACTTCATCTCCAGCAACAAGTTCTGATAAGTATCTTGTTTTATTGCCTGGAACCATTACATATGCCTGAACAGGACCTGCATTTACTCTGAATGGTCTTGATGCTACATATTCACTTTCAAGTGACTCACTATGTACTAAAAATAATGATTTGGAATATGATCCAATTAACATACCTTCTCCAGGTTTCATCATGTCAGTAGTGTCAACACATACTCTGTCACCGGAACCTAATGGTTTAACATTAGTAACAGTAGCTACTTTTAAATCATATTTTATTTTAGAAGCATCTACAACTAACTGTGCTATTTTTTTAATCTGATTAAAATCATTTGCTTCAAATATTACTCCATCAGTACCATGCTCTAAAGTTTCAACAGCTAATTTAGCACCGTCTTCATCTGCTACTGCAGCTATTATTTCCACATCCTCTTTTTGCAAGTCTGCAATAATATTTTCCAATGGAATAACTGTCCAGTCAGTACTTATTAAAATAATGTAATCAGCAACAGAACCTAAACTGACAGCTAATTGCTCATGATTTTTATCTGTGATTTCCACATAAGCACAAACAGTTTTGCCTTCTCTTTTAGCTTTTTTTGCTTCCTGTAAATCTTGTGATTGATTCAAATCTTCACTAAGGATTAAAGATCCATCACCTTCACCATTTATTCCAACAAGATAAATGTCTGCATCATCACTGTTAGCTACTGTTTTTACATTACCTAATTTTTGGATTTTATCACAGTCTTCCAAATCCAAGACATAGCTAATACCTGATTCCAGTGCAGTTGTAATCATTTCTTTTTTATCATCCCATGGCTTATTTGGAGTCATTATCCAAGCGAATTTATTTTCCACAAAATCACCTTATTTCAAGAATTTTAAAGCTTCATCTACTTCTAAATTATTATGTACCACTTCTGAAATAGCTCTGGTTATTTTACCCGGATTTTCAGCCTGGAAAAGATTACGTCCAAATGCTACACCTGCTCCACCAACTTCAATAGAATCCTTTACCATCTGCAATAATTCTTCATCAGTGTCGACTTTTGGACCTCCTGCTATTACTACAGGTACTAATGCTCCTTCAACTACTTCTTTAAATGAATCCGGATCACCAGTATAATTAGTTTTTACAATATCTACACCAAGTTCTGAACCTACACGTGCAGCATGTTTAACTAACTCTACATCATGTTCATTTTCCACTTTCTGACCTCTTGGGTACATCATAGCTAAAAGAGGAATTCCCCAGTAGCTGCAGGTTTCAGAAATTTCCCCTAATTCCTGTAACATTTCACTTTCTGTTTCACTGCCTAAATTAACATGAACAGATACTGCATCTGCACCTAACTGAATAGCTTTTTCAACAGAAGTAACTATTACTTTATTATTTGGATTTGGTGCTAAGGAAGTACTTGCAGATAAATGTACAATAAGACCAATATCTTTACCGTATCCTCTGTGGCCCTGTTCTACAATACCTTTATGCATAAGTATTGCATCTGCTCCACCTTGGGAAATGCTTTCAACAGTTTTGTCTATATCTATAATACCCTTCATTGGGCCATCAGAAACTCCATGGTCCATTGGAGCTATTACAGTTCTACCGGTATGTCTGTTAATGATTCTTTCTAAACGAATCTTTTTACCAATCATCATATTTAATACCTCATTTATAACTATGAGTAATATTATCTTTAATGCACTATATAAACATTAATACATCATATAAAAAAAGCTAATTTTAGGTTAAAAATATAAAAAACATTAGTTAAAAAAAGTTAAAAAAGTATCAAATTAATGATACTTTCTATTTATTCTCTTTTAAATGATACACCAATAATAGAGAATAATGCTAATATAAGAATAGCTACTGGAATACCGGTTTTTGCTAAATCAGATGAAGAAGTAGTAGCTTGACTATCATTAAATACTACATCATCAGCACCATCACCAGTAACATGAACACTATTTGAATCAGGAGTATTCACAACTGTATCTTTTGAATTATCATCATTATCTACAGTAGTGTTTGTTGAATTATCTCCAGTGTCTACTGTAGTATTGGTTGTATTTGTATTGTTAACAGTTGTATTAGTTGAATTTGTAGTGTTAACAGTAGTATTTGTAGTATTAGTACCATTTACAGTAGTATTAGTTGAATTTGTAGTGTTAACAGTTACATTTGAGGAATTGGTAGTGTTAACAGTTACATTTGAGGAATTTGTAATATTTACAGTGACATTACTTTGATTTGTAATATTTACTGTACCATTAGTTCCATTAGTAACATTTAAAGTACCATTAGTAGTTACATTTGTTGTATTTCCAGTTGTTATATTAGTGGAATTTACATTATCAGTACTGTTTGATGAATTAGTAGTATTATTTACAGTACTTGCATTTTTATCAGTTACAACAGATTCATTTCCATGATCTGGAATAACTGGAGTATTATTATCATTATCGCTTATAATTGCATCATTTACAGCATCAATATCAACTGCACCTACAGTACTTAATGAAAGTAAAGCTACAATTAAAGCAGTTATTAAATATTTCATATTCATTTTTTAAAATCTCCTAAAAATTAAAATACACATAAAGTATACATAATTTATATTAGTCAAAATAATATATAAAGATTATGGTAAATCTATTTCAGAATTATCTTATGATAATCAAATAAATCCTAAAAAATTTTTATACAAACACCCCATTAACAATATAAATAGCATATAATATCCAAACTAATATTTTAAAAGAAATAAAGCAAAATAAATGAAAAAATATTCAAAGTTAAACACAATATAAATAAAAGTTAAAAATAATATATGCTACTGAAAAAATGATATTATTTCATTCAATAAAAATTAAATGTTTTCACAAACAAATAAAGTCAAAATTAACCATTACAATATTTTGAAAACTCACAGATATTACAATAGCTGCTCTCATTCTTATTAAATTCATGGCTGTTAATTAAATCAGCAGTATTTTCAATCTCCTCTTTTTGAGTAGCTAATTTGGATTCATCAATATTAAAATCAATTAAACTTCGGGATTTAATTGCATATATTTTTGCTTCAGTAATTTCAACATCACAATACTTGAAATCATTTTTTAGAGCCAAAATATAAGTTAATAATTGCTGAGCATACTTTTTACGATTATAATCATTGAAAACCGTGTTTTTATAATCTAAAATACCATATTCACCATTCTGATTTTTATAAATTAAATCAATAGCCCCATTAAAACGATAATTGTTCCTATCAATTGAAAATGGAACTTCAGAATCAACAACAGTTATTTTAAATCCGAATTCATCATAATAATCAAATACTGAATCCATATACTCATTAAATTCCTCATCTGTTCCACCATGTAAGTAATAAGTATCTTTAGCTATTTTCTGAATGTCACCTTCAGATATTTCTCCAGCCTCCTTAATTTCCTGATTTATAATATCCAGAGCTTCATGAATAATAGAACCCATTTTTGTAACTTCTTTTTGTGAAACTTTAAAATGCAGCTTGTTTAATAAATTATATCTCCAAGGACAGTTGTTATAATCTGCAAAACTGGAATAGCTTAAATTAAGTTTACTTTCTTCCGGTTTAGAACCAATACTGCTTATAGAAACATTATTTAAATTCAAATGTTCATTAAAAAATGAAGATATTCGTTTAATATCTGCAGGCATTTCACCAACAATAGATAAAACTAAAACATCCTGAGCACGAGTCATAGCTACATAAATAACCCTGTTTTCCTCAGCCAATTCCAGATCTATTTCCTGATTTTCAGTATAATCCTTATAATTTAAACAGTTATTTGGAGTGTAAAAAGTGTCTCTCATATTAACAGTATCTTTTTTACGTTCAGGATCTTTTGGAAGCATCGGAAATTTATTTTCACCTAATGATGATACAATAGTTACTGGGAACTCCAATCCTTTAGCTTTATGAATAGTCATTAACTGAACACCATCAACAGCATCATTAAAAGACCCGTAATCTTCAATAATATTAGTTAAAAAGAAAAACAATCCTTTAACATCATCTTTTGAGATAATTGATTCATAATTAAAAATAATCCCTGAAATTCTAGCCAGATTTTCAAGTTCAAAATCATAGTCATCTTCATTAATAACTGATTCATCAAGATAACCGCACAAATCCAGTAATTCATAATAAACATCCAATATTGTTGGTTTTTCCTCGTCATCACCATCCCTGAAAATATCTTCCCTTAAGCTTTCCAGTTTAGTAAAAAATGCCCTGTCTTCTTTGTTTTTAATCAAATCTAAATCAACAGCAGGTTTACTGATTCTTTTAAATATTTCAATTAAAACATCTTCAGTTCTATTGAAAACACCACTTAATTTTTTAATTCTGCTTTTCTTACCGGTTAATTCAAGATAAACTTCCTTTTCTGTTTCTAAAATAGACTCCTCATAATCATCCTGTAATTTAGTTAAATATTCTTTAGTTTGACCAGATAAATCCCTAAATTTAGGATTGAAATCATAACCGCAAAATGCTTTTAAATTCAGCCAGTCTCTTTCCAATCTGGACATCCCATAGGAATTATCAAGCTTACGGGTTATATAATAAATCAATGTTAAAACAGATTTAACTTCATCACTTTCTATTAAATCATCAGTTCCGGAAATATGATAAGGTATATTGTTCTTTTTAAATTCTTCTATTAAAATAGGAATATTCTTATTTGAAACAATAGAACGATATAAAATAGCTACATCACTATACTGTTTAATTTTGCCGGAATCTTTTAAATCTTTAACTAAATTAAATATTTTATCTGCTTCTTCATTATAATCAGCATTTTCTAAAATATATGATTCATTATTTTCATTTCTCATGCCAACAAGATGTTTTTTAGAATACTCTTTTCTTTGAGGTTTGATAAACATTTCACTGGCTTTGATAATGTTATCTGTTGATCTGTAATTATAATCCAAACTAATCAGTTTACAGTTATATTTATTGTAAAATTCTTCAAAATAATCTCTAAAAGAACCTCTAAAAGAATAAATACTTTGATCAACATCACCTACAGCTGTAAATGACTCTGCATTCTGAAGTAAAATCTCAAACAGTTCAGCCTGAACCGGATCAGTATCCTGAAACTCATCAACTAAAATATTTTTATACTGAGTTGAGGGATTTTCCTTTAAAAAATTTAAAGCTTTTATCTGAATAGTATTATAATCAACAGCATTATACTTATCCAGCAATTTCAAATAAATTGGATAAGCCCTTGCAGTCTGCAGATATCTTGCATTATACCATGACTGTTTAAAATCTTTATTTTCCTTTACTTTTCTCAATGGAAAAAACTTAAATGAATTAACAAAATCAACATATTCTTTACTGACAGGCCTTGTTTCTTTAATATAATTAATCAAAGCATCACTATCAACTTTAAAAGTAGTGTATTCATCAAATTTATTAATAACAGAAGGGATTTGATAATCTGCCAAATAAAATTCATTTTTAAATCCTAAAACAGATTTATATTTCTGAATAATTAATCTCTTTTTTTCACCGGAATCATCATCAAACAAATTAGTTACAATACCATTATTTTTAAGAAAGTCAAGACAAAATGAATGAATAGTAGATATCTGCATTTGATTAATTATATCTTTAGGAATATCACCAGATAATCTTTCCTTAAGTTCATTTGCAGCTTTTCTGGTAAATGTAATAACAAGCACACTGCTCGGATTGATTTTTAGCTCATTAATTAAAAATTTAACCCTTTCAATGATAACTCTTGTTTTACCGGAACCCGGACCTGCTTCTACCAATAAAGGTTTATCTCCTTTATATTCCACTACTTTTTGTTGATTTTCATTTAACATAACTAATAATCTTGTTAATAATTTATTTATAATTAGCTATTTTTCCCTTAAAGAAGGTGTCCATAATTCAAATTCTTTAATCTGAGGAGGAATTCCTTCATCAATGTAAGATTCCAGATGGCCTTCATGAGATTTAAAATCTTCACAGCCTACAACAGCAGAATTACAAAAATCAACTAATCCCTTATTTCTAATTATTGAATGAACTGGTTTGAATGTTGATGACCAAATGTAAAATACTTTAAAAACCGTGTCAGGATGATATCCTCCACCTAAATCAACAGACAAAATATCACAGCTTTGAGTTAACCTAAAAGCTTCCAAAAGAATCTCATGGCGTCTTACATCACCAGATATAAATGTTAAATTGGAATAATCATCAGCAAGTTTTTCCATTTTCCCTACAGCTTCAGGACTATTATCAATAGCTATTATTTTTACATTGTCAAATTTATCCAAAATTAGTTTTGTAGTGTTTCCTACATGACATCCCAGCTCAACAATAACATTTCCGTCATTGACTATGTCAAATAGCTGTTTTCTATATTCTTTTATATCATAGCTAATGTTTATCATACTTTATACCAATATTATCCAGTTCATATATATCTAAACCTTCAATGTTTAAGTTTTTGAAAACATCTTCATTATATGCAAAGGCAAAAACTGTATTTCCAAGCATTGCCATTGAAGAACCTAAAATATCATCCAAAGAATTAAAATAATCAATAAGTTCACTTACTTCATCAGACATCAGATTTGTCTTTTTTGAAAATTCAAAAGAAAAGTCTAAAAAATTCCCAATTGACGGATTTTCTACAAATCTGTTTTTTAACTCCAAACCTGCATCTGAAATTATTTTTTTATATTCTGGATTCTGAATAACAGATGCAGTGTCAATTTCACCAAATGTTTTAGTAGCTATTATGATTTCTTCATCAGGAAAAGATTTTATTTCACCAATCCCCGGAGCTCCAGCCTTTGTTCTTAAAACTATGCCTTTACCCATTTGAGCTATTACATCACCTAACCCGGAACCTAAATTAATTTCTGCCCTGTGAGCTATCTGACCGCATTCCTCTAAAGTATATCCTAAACTGAAAAATTCATTTAAAGCAATAGCCAGACCTAATGCAGATGCAGCTGACGTTCCGAATCCTGCTCCAATTGGAAGCTGAATATCCTGAGTGATTTTAACCGGTTTTTCAATCTTTAAAATCTTTAAAACTTCATTGATAACTGTATAATCTCCCTGATTAACTTCAATTTCTAAAGTATCACAAGAAGAAATATCTGTTAAAACACCTCTGTTTACTAAAAAACCCGCTCCACAGGACCCATTTTTTAAAGGATTTACATTGTTTTCAATGTTAAAAAAACCTGTAATGTGACCCGGAACAAAAACTGAAATATCCATACTATAAAATTACTTTTTAATATTATTTAAATCTCATTACCTGTTAAAAAATTTATAATATTAAGATGTTTAACTCCCATATAAGACATATCAAAATCATCTAATGAAAGAACATATTTTGGATAATTGTCATTTACCTTTAAAAGTGGATCAAATTCTCTTTTATGAATTTCTTCATTAGCTAGAATATAAGTTACCTGAATATAAATTTTTTCAGAACCTTTTCTGCAAATAAAATCAATTTCTTTAGTATTGTATTTACCAATATTAACTTCATATCCTCTTCTAAGTAACTCAAAATAAACAATATTTTCTAAAGACTGACCTATATCCAAATCTTTTTTTAAAATAGATTCTCTAAAACCTAAATCCACAACATAATATTTTTCCAAATGATTTAATATTTTTTTACCAATTAAATCCTCTCTTTTCACCTTATATATCAAACAAGCCTCTTCAAGATAAGAAATATAATTATAAACAGTATTTACAGAAACATTTATCCTATCTTTTTTAAGATATTTAACAATACTATTAGCTGAAACCAACTGACCTATATTTGATACTAAAAAATGAGTTAATCTAATTAACAAATCAACATTTTTAATATCAAACCTTTTTATAATATCATTAAATACAATTGAATCAAATAAGTCCTTTAAATATTGGATTTTATTATTCAATTCAAATGATGCTGGAAATCCCCCAAATGTTAAATATTCCATGAATAATTCTTTTTCGGACAAATTAGAATCTTTGTTGTATTCCAAATATTCAACAAATGAAAAAGGAAATATTTTAATATTAATATAACGTCCTGTCAAATATGTTGCAAATTCCCCACTTAATAATTTAGAATTTGATCCTGTAACATAAACATCAAAATTATCTAATGAAAAATATGCATTTACAAGTCTTTGCCAACCTTCAATTCTTTGAATTTCATCAAAAAACAAGTAATATTTATCTGTTTTATTAGATTTGCTTTTTATATATTCATTTAAGTCATTTATTGTTGAATAACTAAGAAAGTCTGGTGATTCTAAATCAATGAAAATAATATTTTCCTCTTTTATTCCATTATTTTTTAAATGATTAACAACCTGTTGTAACAATACAGATTTGCCAGAACGCCTAACTCCTGTTAAAATCTTAATAATATCCTTATCAATTAAATCAATTATTTGATTTAAATAATGTTCTCTTTTAATCATATTTTACCACCATTTCTAATAAAAAAATCTTACCTATAGAAAAAATATTTAATTAAATGAAATTTTTTCTTTGTACTGAAAAAATTATTAAATAATTTCTTTTTTTTCATTAGACAATATAAATTTTATAATTAAAAGTAGTATTTTAAAATATTTAAAATTATTTAAATTATAAAAAAATATTACATAAAACAGCAATAAATAAAAAAAACTTTAAAAAAAATTATAAATTATCATTAATCCAGTATTTGACTTTGTCTTTTGAACCTAAAACATCACTGCCCTTAATCTCAAGGCCATTTCTAATATCTGCACCTTTACATAGTTTTTTTAATTGTTTTTTAGATTTTCCAAAACCTGAACCCTCATGAGTAACAAAAGGTTTTACAACTTTACCTTTAAAATCCAATTTATCTAACTGAGATTCAAAAACAATCGGCATTTTTCCCCACCAAATGGGAAATCCTATATAAACCCCTTCGTAATCTCCAACATCTTCAAGGGTTTCCTTTAATACTCTGCCATTTTTCTCATTTTTAGTTACTTCAGTACATTCCATATAATCTTCAGGATAGGGGATTTCCGGTTCTACCTTAAAAACATCCCCATTAGTTATCTCTTTAATATAATCTGCAACTACTTCAGTATTTCCTTTTTCAACTACTTTCAAATCCCCCTCATAATAATTTTCACCTGCACGGGAAAAATATAAAATCAAATCTCCAGACATAAATATCTCCTTATTATCTAAATATAATTTATATAAAAAACAGTTATTAAGTATATTCCATTTTAAAAAAAATACTGGGCAATATTTATTTATTATATTTGATATAACTCAATAATATAACAATTATACTGGGGAGAAAAACTTTGAATAAAAGAATAGATTTACATATGCACAGTTTATTTAGTGACGGAGAATTATTGCCTTCAGAATTGGCCCGAAGAGCTGCTAATTTAAATCACGAAGTTATAGCTATTACCGACCATGTTGATTACTCCAATGTTGAGCAGATACCTCAAATACAAAAAGCTATTGACGATATTAATGCCAATTGGAACATCAAGGTTGTTTTAGGTGCTGAAGTAACTCATGTGCCTACAGAATCTATTGACGGAGTAGCTAAAAAAGCAAAAGATTTAGGTGCACAAATTGTTGTTGTTCATGGTGAAACATTAAATGAACCTGTAATTGAAGGAACCAATTATGCTGCAGTCAACAGCGAATATGTAGACATTCTAGGCCATCCCGGTTTGATTACCTATGAAGAAGCTCAAATTGCAAAAGAAAATGGAATCTATCTGGAAATAAGTGCAAGAAGTGGCCATTGTCTTGGAAACGGTCATGTAGCCAACATAGCCAGTGAAGTAGGTAATAAATTACTTGTAAATACAGATACACATTCACCGGATAATCTAATTACCTTTGAAAAATCTTATGAAATAGCTCTTGGAGCAGGATTAAGTAAAAAAGAAGCTATGGCAGCTATTGTTGATAATCCTCGGGAATTACTTAAATCTAAAGGGATTTTATGAAAGCATCAAAATTACTTAATGAAATAAGAGAAAACCTAAAGGATTATCCAATTGATTATCTGAAAAACAAGGTAACTGATGATAGATATAAAGATCCCCTTACCAAATCACTTGCCAAATATAATTCTGGAGTTTATGATGAAATCTATGAAAAAGAGCTTGAAAATGATTTCAAAATAAACGATGGAGTCATTCAAAAAATAAAAGGAGACATTAACTTTTATTTTGACAAATATGCTCCAAACGACAATGAAACTAAAGAATTTACAAAATACATCTCCCTGTATCTGGCACTAATAGCTAAAAAGCCTCTGCATCCTTATGGAAATGATCCTAAAGAAGATGAAGTTTACATGAAAAATAACAGCTATTACTGTAAAGGAAGAGCACAATTTATAAAAGACAGAAGATCCCTTTGCAAATACTGCATCTGTAAAAATCCGCCATTTGCATTTATATTTTAAAAAAAAGAGAATAAATGAAAAAAAATCACTTATTTAAAACTTTATACTGCAGGATTAAATCATCCCCTAATTTAAAAGAATCAAAAAGCTCCAATCTTACTCCTTCATCCATTGTGTCAAATCCTTCACCATCAAATAAAGTATGTGAATCCTTACCGCCAACAACAAAAGGAGCAATGCAAATTCTTATTTCATCAATTAATCCTTCCTTAATCATTGAAAAGTTTAGAGTTGAACCTCCCTCAAGCATCAATGTTTTAATACCTTTTTCATAAAGATAATTCATTAAAGCTTTTAGGTCAACTCTTTTATTTCCGCTGAAAAAGAAGTCAATTCCCCTTTTAGTGAAATTAGCATATCTGTCATTTACAATAAAATCAAATTTATAGTCATTAGCTCCGGCTATTATGGTTTTTGCGTCTTTATTTGTTATACGTGCAGCTATTGGAGTTCTGCATTTGCTGTCTACCACTACACGAACAGGATTGTCTTCAGGGTTTGCATCGATTTTATGAACTGTCAGTCTGGGATTATCTGCAATAACCGTATTGATCCCAACCATTATTCCATCAACTTCACGTCTAAGTTCATGAACTCTTTTCAAATCTTTTTCACCTGAAATATTGGAACTTCCAGTTTTAGTAGCTATTTTTCCATCTAATGTCATAGCTGCATTTAAAATAACATAAGGTTTCATTCAAATCATCCTAACTGATAAAAGAATTCCTTAATCTGCATGAAATTAGCCAATGTCTGGTTTTGAAGTACACCCGGCATTACTATTGCAACAATTATACCAATTAATCCGCAAACAATTCCAATAGCCCAAATTATTTTAACTGCCTGCTTTTCAGGAATCGGTTTTCGCAGTACAAGCCTGATTAAAGATTTGAATCCTACTTCGGGCCTTACCAGATTTCCATTTTCATCCAGTTGAGTTGGTTTAAACTGTTGCCTTTCCATAACTCCTGCACTGTAAAATTTAAGGGCCGCATCAATAATATTCGGTAAAAGCACAATTAAAGCAATTAATTTTACACGACCTATAAAAGCTATTGAAACAATTGTTGCTCCAATAATTAAGGTTCCTGTATCTCCCGGGAAAATCTTTGCAGGATATTTGTTAAAGTACAGGAAAGCTATTAAAGCTCCAAGCATACTCATACTGATAATTGTAACATCATATTTTCCTAAGATAATACAAGATATTGTTAAAGAGGTAAGTGCAATTATTCCAAGCCCTGATTCAATTCCATTTAAACCTGCCAACATATTGGTTAAATTGGATCCGATTGAAATAGCTATCGGAATACAAATCAGATATACAATTCCAACATTTGGAGGTGCTGCCCATATTAAAGGAATACCTGCCAGGAACAATAAGAATAACTTTTCTTTTGATGAAAGTACAAGTAAATCATCTGCAATACCTATAATTCCTACAAGAAGAATTACAATTAAAACAATACATAATGGGAATGTAAGAATGTCATGCATACATATTCCTGAAAAAATACCTATTATAAATCCAAATAGGATACCGAATCCACCCATTTCAGCTACAATAGGCTTCCATGATTTATGCAAATCCTTACCTACAATATCTGCCTTTTCTAATTTTCTAATAATTCTGGGCATTGATAATCTTGTTACTAAAAAAGATAAAATGCCGCAAATTATTGCTATTGCGTACAACGGAAGTTGTGGGAATAACATCATAATAATCACTTAAGAGATATTTTTATCACTTATAGAATAATAAATTTATGATAAAACTAGCTAAAGTTCACTTCTCAACTAAGTCAATAAATCACATACCTCTCTCCAAATAATTTAACATCCTTTACTTTTATATTGTAATCATAATATTTATTTGACTTTAAAATTTTATATTAAGACCTAAAAATTGTTATTTTTAAAAACTAACTATTTTAAATACTAGATAGTTCATAATACTGGATATAACTAATAAAAATAAGAGGTGAAAAAATGGTTCATCAAAGTGAAGATCAATTATTTAAATATGCTACAAAAGAAGATGGCTTTGGATTATTGAAACTTCTTAAAGAATCAAATGCAAATATAAAAGAAATAGACTTTGAATCCGAAAATTTAACATATAATCCTACAGAATTAGTAGAATTAGATCCTAAAATATACAAAACAGACATGAAACTGGAATTAGATCATTTAATTGTATTAACTGAATTCTAGTCAACAATTGTAAAAACAATAGATGAAAAACGATACAGGTTATACACGGCACTTGTGGATTATGCAAAAAGAAACAATAAACCACTAATACTAATAGTCATCAGCACTGCTGAGAAAACAAAAATAAAGGAATATAAAATAAACAAAGACTGTGTTTTTACAATTCCAATCGTATCACTAAAAGACTTTGATGGTGATAAAATTATAAATAATATAGAAAATAAAATAAAAAACAATCAAAAAATAACCAGCCATGAAATGCTAAATTTAGCTCTAGCTCCATTTATGAGCTCAAAAAAACCATTAGACAAACAAATAGAAAAAACCGTAAAAACACTAGATGAAGTAAGAAAATCAATGAAATGCAGCAGTGATTTTGTATTTGGAATAGAATTATTAATAGTAGAAAAATTCATCAAAAATGAAAGACAACACAAAAAATTAACAAACATACTGAGGGATACCATGAAAATAATAGATGAATGGAGACAAGAAGACTACGAAAACGGAAAACAAGAAGGAAAAGAAGAAGAAAAAATAAATACTGCAAAAAACATGCTAAAAGAAAATTACACCATAAAACAAATAGCAAAAATAACACAATTAAACATTGAATCAATTAAACAAATAGAAGAAGAATCCGGAAAATAAAATAAAAAACTTTTAAATCCACAAATAATCAAATTAAATTAATTTAAAGGGAGATTTTATTTTCCTAAAACTTTTTTTAATAACTAAAAAAACCTACTATACTACTTTACCAAATATTTACACCAAAAAAATATTCATTTACCTTACTTTCGTAAAATGAAAATCTAAATATTTTTTAATTTAATTATTAAATTTCTCTATGAATTATGTATATCCAATTCATACTCATTGCTGAAAAAATTCAGACTCTCAAAATAATTTTATATACTTATGAATCACTTAATCAAAATCATCACTGTCATCAAAGTCATTCCCCCAATCCAGACTATCTGATAAGTCAGATCCACATTCTTCACATATTGCTCTTGATGAATCATTCAGATGGCCACAAACATTACATGTAATCATCATAATACCTCCATTAAATTAGTTTAAAAACTATTTCAGGATATTTATCTATTAAAATAACTGTGAACTAATCAATTAAATAACCTTTCATTTCCCCATAATTATCAAAATATAAAATAATCATAACTGATATTTATAATATTATATATGGAAGAACAAGTTTATATTTATTAAGTTATTGTTGTCCTATTGATTTTAAGATAATTTAAACATTATTTATCTTCATCAAGTCCTTTCCGATTATTAAAAAATAAAATAGCTATTTATTATTTAAAATATAATAAACTGTTCTAAGAGGAATATCTAATTTTGAAGCTATATCCTTTGGTTTTAAACCTTCTTCTTTTAAAGATTTGACTTCCTCATGATCATGTTTTTTAGAATAATTACTGAATTTAATTCCCTGTTTATTTTTTCTAAGGAGATAATAAACTTTATTTTGAGAAATATCCAATAAACCTGCAATCTCCTTTGCCTTTTTACCTTTTTTAGCTAAATCCAATACATCTTTTTCCAATGATGAGTATTTAGGTTTAGCTCCCCAGTTATACTTTTTAGAAACAGTAATATCAAGCTGGTCCAAAGCATCAATATAATTCTTGGAAATCCTATTAAAAATACTGGGACAACAGGTAATCTCTTCCAGATTGGGATATTCTTCAATTAAATCCAAAATAGTTGAAGAAGTTAATCCTTTTGTTATATGTACAGAAGTAACATCCTCATCCATAAGCATCACTTCTTAATTAAATCTAAAAATTTCTTGGATTTTGCACTTTTCGGTTTTCTGATATGATTAATATTTTTAAGTTCCTTTTTAATTTTAGAATCATTAATATTTAATACATTTCCAATAGTTTCTATTTCTATATTACCATGTTCATGTATTAAACCAGCACCTAAAGCAGGATAGTTAAATAAAATATTTGAGTTTTTGGACTGTTTTTCAAACTTGAATTTTTCATATAAAATAAGATCCATATCTGGAATTGAAATTATTTTCAAGTCTGTAAACTCATTTAAAACCTTAATAACCTTTTTAAAAGTAGTCTGGAACACTTTACGTTGTTGACGGTCAAGTTCTGCTCTAATATATGGAAATGGACCATTGCTAATCTTACGGTTATTGTGTGATGTTGTTAAGTAATATCTGAAAATATCCCACATCATTAAAGTAGGAGCCATATTTTCAAATATGGTTTTTTCAATATTTTCCCTTATTTTTAAATCTCTTTTTAAAGAACGGTTGTAATTACCGAATTTATCAATGAAATGAAGCTTTTCAAATTCTTCTGTAATCTTTGACTGTCTCCAGGATTCTAACTCTCCAATATCATATTCTTCAATAAACCCTGGAATTTCATTTTCATATTTATATCGAATGGCATCATATTTGTTAATTCTTTTAAAATCAGACAGTTTCCTTTTTAAAATAGAGTCTTTAATGCTGGAAATAATGTCTTCACTATATTTAACATAACTGATAGCCAGTGCATTTCTGACATATTTATCGTCAATAATAGCTGGTTTGGTTCTGTGAAATCTTAAAACTTCAATTCTGACGTCTTTTCCGTATCTGTTCCTAACTTCCTCTTCATAATTATTGATATATTCTGAATCCAGAGTTACGTTCTTACGAATCCAACGTCCATTTTCATCTCTAAAACGGATAACTAAAGAAATAGTTTTTACAAGACCTTTACGTTCCTGTTTAAGAATATTTAATACTTTTTTAAATGAATTTCTTCCATAACCGGATAATTCACTCATTAACACTAAATAATTGCCGGACAAAGGCAAATATGGAATAATTTCCAACCTGTAGGTTGCATCCCTGTTTATTTTAAAAGAGAAATTTTCATGACTGCAGCTGCATTTTTCACCTTTAAGTCTGAACTCGCTTAGAGAATATTTCTTATAACATGAATCACATTTAAGATAACCGCATTGTTCCAAATGTCCAATTGCAATTTTATGAGCATCAATAGCTGATTTTACTCTGTCTAGAACATTTTTTTTAGCATTAGCTTTCATTCTAAACATCTGATTATGTCTACTATTTTCACTCATTTCCTCAAGTGAAACTTCAGCTATTGCTTTTGTACCATATTTATTTAAGGATGTAAAAGGAGTGGTGTATCCCTGTGCATCCATACTTTCTTTTAATTCCTGTAGATTGTTTAATCTGTCATCTAGTTTATAGTATAATCTTTTGAAATTTTCAAACTCTTCAATATTATTCAAACTAATACGGTCATTTGAAATCTCTTTGAGATATTTTTCAGCCTTTGCAACTAGAGCAGATTCTTCCATTAAAATCACTGAATTAAATTAAGATTATTGTATTCTTTCACCGACTTCACATTCATCTGGAGACAATAATGCTGCACTTTCTCCAGTTGCAAGAATCATTCCTTCAGATAAGGTTCCGAATAATTTTGCAGGTTGTAAGTTAACAACAACAGCCACTTTTCTGTCAATTAATTCTTCAGGAGCATACTGTTTTGCAAGACCTGCTACAATTTGTCTTGTTTCATCTCCAATATCTACCTGTAATTTTAATAATTTATCAGATTTTTCTATTTTTTCAGCTTCTTTTACCTGTCCAATTTTAATAACTACTTTGTCAAAATCATCAATACTAATTAAATCACTCATATTTTCATCCTCACTTTCTTTTAAGTTTTTCTGCAATTCTTCTTTTTGTTTGTTAATTACATCATCTTCAATTTTTGTAAATAACGGTTTAGCTTTATTTATTTTGTGTCCTTCAGCTAATGGGACTTTTGCATCTTTCCACTCATCAGGAGTAGACAGATTAATAATTTTAGCTATAGCATCAGCTTTATTTGGAATATAAGGTTTAAGTACATAAGCTAATGTTTTAGCCAGTTGATTTGATAAATATAAACAGTTAGCTGCTTTTTGCATATCCTCTTTAACAGCTTTCCATGGTTCCTGATCATTGAAATATTTATTACCTATTTTAGCTACTCTATAAATCTCAAGCAATCCGTCTCTAAATTCAAAATCTGAAATATACTCTCCGACAGTATCTGGAAGTTTTTCAATAGTTTCTTTGAATTTAATATCTTCTGCAGAAGGATTTTTATATTCCGGCACTTTACCGTCAAAGAATTTATGAGTAAATGTAAAGGTTCTATGTAAAAAGTTACCAATAACATCTGCCAATTCATCATTATTTCTTCTCTGGAAATCATCCCAAGAGAAATCAGTATCTTTGTTTAAAGGTGCATTTATAGTTAAGTAATATCTAAGTAAATCAGGGTCAAATTTATTAACAAAATCTGCTATCCAAACAACCCAATTTTTACTGGTAGACATTTTTTCCCCTTCCAAAGATAAAAATTCTCCAGCATATATGTTATCCGGCAATTTACAGCCATATGCCTTAAGAAGTCCCGGCCAAAAGATTGAATGATGATAAATAATATCCTTACCAATGAAATGGATTACAGTATCATTCCAATAATCTTCCCATTTAATGCCAGTTTCCCTTGACCATTGTGCAGCTGATGAGATATAACCTAAAAATGCTTCAACCCAAACATAAAGTACTTTGCCTTTAGCTTCATCAAGAGGTATAGGTATTCCCCAATCCATATCTCTTGTTAAAACCCAGTCATTTAATCCTTCTTTAAGCCAGTTTCTGGCATAATTTCTAACATTAGCCGGAAGATTTTCATTATTGTTAATATAATCTTTCAAATCATCTTCAAACTCGCTTAACTTAAAGAAATATTGGTAAGTATCCTTAATAACTGGAGTGGAACCGCAGGTTAAACATCTAGGTTCATCAAGTTCAGTAGGTTCCAAAGCCCTTCCGCATTTTTCACAGTGATCACCACGTGCTTCAGATCCACAAACAGGACATATACCTTCAACATAACGGTCAGGCAAAAACTTATTACACTTTTCACAGTACAGCTGCTGAATATCCTTTTTATAAATTAACCCCTTATTATATAATTCTAAAAAGAAATTCTGAGCAATTTCATAATGTAAATCATCAGTAGTTCTTGTAAAGTTATCTAGGGAAATATTCATTGACTCTACATCACGAACAATCATATCATGATATCTTTTAGCAATTTCAATCGGTTTTTTGTTTTCGTTATCAGCTTTAACAGCAATTGGAGTACCGTGTTCATCAGTAGCACAAACTAATAGAACATCATTATCAATCATACGATTATATCTTGCATAAATATCAGCAGGCAAGTAAGTAGAACGAATATGACCTAAATGACAGGGTCCATTTGCATAAGGAAGCGCACATGAAATAAAAATTTTAGACATTAATCTTTTCTCCTAACTTTTTTAAGCATTAATAATTTTGTCATTCATATAATATAAAATTAATATATACAAAGTCAATTTATAAATGTTTTAAAATAAGTTGAGATTAAAAATAAGATAAAATTAAGCAAAATTATGTAATTAAGTTTAAATTATTGTTACTTATGAAAAATAAAGTACTAGGTTAAGTTAACTTTTTTAAAAGAATAAAGAAACTATTTAATTAAATTAAGACATACATTATAATATTTATAAAGAAAGAATCTGTAAAGAGGTTAAAAAATGATTAAATGTCCTAAATGTGGCAATGAAGTAGATTCAGATGATGAATACTGTAAACATTGCTCACATAAATTGAAAAAGAAACCCATAACAGATAAGAAAAATATAATCATAATAGCTTTAATTATAATAATTATAGCTATAATTGGTGTTATTTGTTATTCAATGTTCACTACAGAACCTGTAAAAGTAGTGGATGTTGGAGTGGGAACTTTTAATTGCAGTAATGAATTGAATTTCACTTTAAACAAGACTGATGGTCCTTTTAAAGAATATATAGCAGATAATGGAAGATATACTGTAAAGGTATTCAATCTTTCTCAGGGAAGCTATTATTATAATTACGGATTAAGTTTAGCTAATAATGAAATTAAAACATATCCATCATCAGTTATTGATAATGTATTAATATACAATTCAACAGCTAATGTGGGAGAATATGTCGGAGAACCACGATTTATTGCAATAATTGACAATAATGATAAAAACCTGCAAATTCAAATTGTAACTCCTGAAGTGGAAGATACTGTACAAATAGCTAACAGCTTTCAATTTAAGAATTAAAAATCAAATAATGATTTTTGAGTACTCTTAAACTCAATAATTTTTCCTTTTTTTATTTTATCAACATTTTCATCCATAATAGCTACTGCTTTAGATCTAAGTTCATAATCTGTTTTTTTAACACCAACCATTTTAGAAAACCCTGGAAATTTTATATTGGCATCTTCATTAAACCACATTTTCCTAAAAAAGTACCAGAAATGACCATCTTCATCTATAAAACACCATTTTCTGTAAGTTTTTGGATTAACATTTCTAGAATTTTTAGTTAAAGCTTTTTTATTTTCCATATAATCAAAAAATGGACATATTCGCATTGTTTTAGCTAATTCATAAAATTTATTTTCAAGAGCATCTTTATTGAATTCCCATATCCCCTTATTCGTAATTTGACCAAAATTATCCTCACAAGTAAATGCACAATTAAATTCTTCCATTACATATCTGCATGGAAAATCAGTTGATTTGAAATTTTCATAATTACAACAGTAATCTTTTGACAAACAGTTTTCTTCTTTTTCTAAAGTACATAAAAATACATCATAAATATCTTCAAAGTTTACTTCTTCACCATTAACTTTAATTAATAAGCTTTTATTATCTTCCTGACTTAATATCTCCATTTCATCTTTTAACTGATTAAAATCATCAATGGTGAATTTGTCCACTTTTTTAAATTTAGGAAATTCCTGGTCGTCCAATACTTCATCATCAAAATCAAATAATTCTAATTTTATAGTATTTTCCTTAAATTTATTTATAAATCTTGATAAAATTGTATTTGGCTGATTAAAAGCAAATATTTCTACATTACAGCCCCTGGATAATAAAAAATCAATCCATAACCTTTTTTCATTATTCCATTTATTAAATTCCGGCCATTTAAAAACAAAAAGAATTTCTTCACCATTATAAGCTAAATATGGTCTAAATGAATCAAAACATTCATTGTTTGAATTTAATCTGTGCAATATGGAACATGTTTGTTTTGAAGACAATTCAGCAAAGATAAATAAAAGAATATTTATTTCAAAAAATTCTTTAATAATTCCATGCTTTTCCAATTCTACAGTCATAAATTTAATAAAATCTTCATCAAAGTATTCTACAAACATATCTAAACAAAGATATTTATTGAAATCGAATAAATCCCTATCAAATTCACATTCTTCTAAAAATGATTCTTTAACTTTTTCATCTTGTTTATCTAAAAAAACCTTTAAAAAATCATCAAACATATTTAAATGAAACAAATTCAAAAGATTGAATAAACTCTGATTACTATAATCATATTCCTCATCAATTATCTCTAAAACATCTAAAAACCTATCTTTTATTTTAGCTTTATTAAAAGAAAAAGGCAAATCAAAATCATCTGAAAAAAATGACACCAAATCAAAATATTCTTCATTTGGTTCTTCCCCAACTATATCCTCCAAAAAAAGATATTTAAATAATTCCCTCCAAAAAAAAGAATCTAAAAATACAAAATAACCAGAAGAGATATAATAATCTCTTAAAATTTTATCAGAAGTTTTGATATCATCTCCAACATTATATGCTTCAAAAATTTCATCATACTCATATTCTACAGATTTAACAGTAATATTTCCTCTATGTGTCATTATACTCACTGTAAATTATTAATTTTTTTAAACAGAAATGTTAAATCAAATATAAACTTTTTAAAAAATGAAAAATAATATTTTCAATTTAAAAATTAAAAATCAAACCGCATCTGTTCAGTATCATCCTTTTTCATACTTTTTTTCTGTTTTTTAAGTTTATCATCTAAAATAGCTACAGCTTTAGATTTAACATTTTCATCTGTTTTTTTAACACCTGCCATTTTAGAAAATCCTGGAAAATCCAAATCAGCTTCATCATTAAACCAGACTTTCCTTAAAAAGTACCAGGAATGACCATCATCATCTACAAAACACCACTGATGCATAGTTTTAGGATTGATATTTTTAAGATACTTGGTTAAAGCTTTTTTATTTGACATATAATCAAAAAACGGACATATTTTCATTGTTTTGGACAAATCCTTAAGCTTATCTCTAACTTTATCTTTATTGAATTTCCATATTCCATCATCAGTAATATGACCAAATCCGTCAGTTACATTAAAAATAGAACTGAAATATTCCTCAACATACTTACATGGAAATTTGCTGGGATTTGAATCCCCATATCTGCAGCAGTAATCTTTAGATAATCCTTTATTTTCTTTTTCTGAAGTACATAAAAATACATCATAAATATCGTCAAAGATTACTTCTTCTTCATCAAGCTTAATTACAACATTTTCATTATTTAAATTGTTTATTTCATTTTTCAGTTGTCTGAAATCATCAATCATTAATTTATCTGATTTTTCTAATTTAAAGTTCTCCTGTCCATTTTCATCCAGATTAAATAACTCCAATTTAATTTTATTTTCTTTAAATTTATTTACAAATCTGGACAATGAGTTATTGGATTTGTTAAAAGCAAAAATTTCAACATCAAAACCTGAATTTAATAAAAAATCAATCCAAAGTACTTCCAAATCATCAAAGTGTTTTTTAGATTCATCCCACATGAAAACAAAAATCATATCATGGCCATTGAAAGCTAAATATGGGTTAAAAGAGTTAAAACTTTCCTTATTTAAATTTAATCTGTTAATAATTGACAATAATTGATCTTTGGAAATTTTGGAAAAAATTGAGTTTACTACATTCATTGCAGAAAACTTTTCATTAATTCCATATTTTTCCAGTTCATCATCAATGAATTTAGAAAATTTATCACCAAAATATTTCTTGAACATGATAAAATAATCATAGCGTCTTCCTTCATTATAATATTCATCAAGATATTTAAAACCGTGAGAATGGAGAAAAGATTTTCTGACTTTTTTATTTTGTTTATTGAAAAAAACTTCCATAAAATCTTCAAATAAACTTAATTCCTTTACATTCACCATATTAAACAAAGCATGCTCATTAAGATTTGCTTGAACAGTTATTATTTGAGAAAAAATATCAATTCTTTCCTGAATATCTTTAATATTACATGAGAATGGAATCATATCTTCATAAAATCTAGAATAAAGGTTTTCAAAATCAGTTTTGGAAAATTCCCTGCCAGTTATATCCTCCCAATAAATACAATCAAACAGACTTTTCCAAAAAGAGCTATTTAAAAAAGTATAATAACCAGAATAAGTATAATAATCAGCTAAAATCTGAACATCATTTTTAATGTCGCCATCAACATCATAAGCCTCATAAACTTCATCATATTCACATTCAAATGACTGAAATGTTAAATTACCTCTACATACCATATATACTACCCTTAAAAATCTTAATTATTATTTTAATAATCAGTAATATTAACAATTTTCTATTAAAAAAGCAATAATGACCTTAAAAATAAGATAATTTTTTAAAACATGAAATAAAATATAAAAAACATGGTTGAAGTTTCATTTATTAATCCATTGTCCAGTGAAGGAAGACAAATTGTTAAAGAGTACGGAGACTTAAATAAACTCTTTGATGAAGACGAAACACTCGTAAATGAAATAATACATACTGCAAATCAGAAAATATCCGACGATTCCTTAATTCCTAAATCATATAAAGATTTAGCTATAAAAAGAATACAATGGGCAATTGAGAAAAAAAACAATAAAAATTATGCTCAAAGTGAATTTGAGTACTTAACAAATAGTAATTTATACAGACAGGATGTTGTAACATTCCATATATTATGTCAGGCTATAGCCATTCAGTTTAATGTAACTTCAAGAGAAACCAGACTTTTTATTGAATCTCAAGGAAAAATAATTGAAGAAAGACTTGCTAAAATTCCTCCAGGAAGCAGAAGTGAAATCATCGATGACATCTTAAGAGATATCAAAACTGACGGATCAATTCAATGGAAATCCCTAAAAGATGTAATAGCTTCTAAAAGATTATCCTTAACTGATTTACTAATTAATCATGGAAATATTATTCTAGAAGAAGATGAATTTTTAGAGGAATATTCTGATGAATTTACTGATAGAAACCCCGACAGGATGTATAATATACTGGTCGGAAATAATATTAAGGAATTAATTCTCTCCAGACTTATTATGCAAAAAACAGAGGAATACATCAAAAGAATCAAAGAAATGTCTTCCAGAATTGAACTCCATCCAGCCATTACTGAAATCGGAGAGGAATTAAAAGAATTTATTCCAGAAGAAATCAGCAAATACAACACTTTCTATGCAGGCAGCGGCGGTATTTACGGTACTGTTAAAGGTGGAAAATTACTTAGAGAAGCATTTCCCCCATGTATCAGAAATACTATTGAAGGAGTTTCCTCTGGCGGACGTAATGATGCTATTGTATTATTATTAACTTCCTTTGCATCATATGCCAGATTATATCCAAGAATATTTGCAAGTGATGAAAGCATTAAAGTATCTGATATTGATCCTGATTTATCAATAACAGAAAATGAAATATTGCCATTGATTTATGAAGCTGCAGATAACTGTTCACCACCGTTATTTGATGATCAGCCTCAAGAAAAAATCAACATCATATCAAAATTAGGCTTTGGTATGCACAGTGAAGTTGACATCAGTCATGAAGGGGAAACCAAATGGTATACTCCAATGAGCTGTGAAAAAATTAAAATTCATTTACCTCAGTTATGTAAACCTGACAGCTCATGCAAGGGAATTAATAATCCCCTATCATGTTATGGGCGTAAAAAATATCAAATTGATAATAAAAAAGATTAAAAATCATTATCCATCTGTTTAAACGGATTATAATCATCCATAATAACATCATAATATTTATTTAAAATTTTTGATTCCCATTGATTGTAGTTGCTCTGTTCATTTTTTTCAAATTTATAAGCTAAAAGACCAATTTTACGTTCATTTTCATCAATACCCTTTTTTTGACAAAAATCAGAAACAATATCCGGAGTGTATTCACAAACTTCATCATCTTTAAATTCCAGGTATTCTTCATACTCCTGAGGTGAAAACAGCTCTTCAACTTCAATGGGATCTTCTTCCCAATCAATAGAATACAGTTCTATATAAACAGTATCAACAAGAGGCAACTGATTTAATTCTATCCCCAAACCATATATTTTTCCATTTTCAAGGTTTAAAATAGTATGCCCTGTTCTTTGGCAAGGATACCATTCTTTATAAGCATGTTTAACAATATCTTCAGGGGTTAAAGTGGATAAAACTGTTTTTAAATGTTCAACACCAATTACTTCTCTTACTTCATCATTCATAATATGAATTATAGTTAAATTTATTATATAATACTGTGCATTTGCACACCATAACTATTATTAAATACTTTAAAATAATAATCATAATATATCTGATTATTATGTTTTCTAAAGCTACACTTAAAGAAAGAAGGCAGTATTACCGTGAGGAATGGTCCACTAAAGACTTGCCTGACTTTATTCTTAAAGATTTAAAGAAAAGAGAGTTTGGTTTTGACCATAATGGAAAAGGACCTAATGATAGATATAAAGTATTTAGAGGCAGAGAGTCTTTAAAGAAATTTTTAAGATATAAAGCTCCTTTTGCAGCTTATATCTCTGTAGCTTTCTATAATAATCCAAGAAGAAGGGAAGACTGGCAGAAAGCAGAATATATTTTTGATGTTGATGCTAAAGATATTCCAATCAGAACCTGTCAGTGTGACGGTGTTTGTGAAGTCTGTTTGGGACAGGCTTTAGAAATTGTCAATTCATTAATTGATACACTTCAAGACGATTTAGGTTTAAATAATATTCATTTAGTTTACTCAGGAAGAGGATATCATATTAGAATTCTTGATGAAGAAATGATGACTTCCGGAAGCGAATTACGATCAGAAGTTTTAAAATATGCAGCCGGTGCAGAAGTTCCTAAATCCAACTTTTTTAATCCTGACATATCCAATAAAAGCTTTAATTTTGAACATTTCAGCATTCCTATCGGATACTCAAAAATTTTTACTGATAAATTAAAATATAATATTCAGCATTTAGTAGGTAATGAGGAATTAGATGAAATCAATCCCAAACTAATGAAAGACATTATAAAATACAGACATCATTTAGATAATGATAACTGGGGATATTTTAAAAGAGATATCGGCCCTAGAAGATATAAAAATTTAACAGAAGCTATGGCAAGAGTTAATTTATCTACAATTGATGCTAAAGTATCTATTGATTTAAAAAGAATATTAAGGCTCCCATCATCACTTCATTCTAAAGTAAGTATGAAATGTATGGAAGTTAAAAATAGGGAAACATTTGACCCACTGCAAGATGCTGTTCCTAAATTTGTTGAAGAAAGAGGAGAATAAGTTTTATGGATAAAGTATTAAAAGATATCTTTCGTAAAAATCCTTATTTTAAGGAAATAAATGAAAATAGTTTTATACCACAATACAGCGAATTAATAATCAATGGAGTGGTACTTCATAAAGTAAATTGGATTATATTTATGGATAAAGAGCTTTTATTTATGAATGAAGACAATCAAAATATTCCTATCAGTTCAATTAACTTAGAAAACCTTAATTCTATAATGATTCACACCATTGAAGGAATAAAAGAAGTATTATAGTTTTTCTTTTATTTCATTATTAACTTCAGCTACACTATTGTCTGCATTTATAATATTCCATTCATAAGTAACTTTTTTTGACTTAAATCTGGCTTTTTTAAGTTCTTCCATATTTTCAAACATTTCAGTATCTTCACTACGATTATCAATTCTTTTTAAAGATTCTTCAGGACTTACATCCAGGAAAAACATATACTCTGATGTTGGAAGAATAAATGAAACAAATTTATAAATAATTACATTAATAACATTTGGAAGATAAACAACTGCCATAATATATCTTGAAAAGATTAAAACATCAATATTATCATTATAATAATATTTGCGAAGAGATCTGATTGCATCTAATCCAAAATAAACTGTAGCTTTTAAATGATTAATTTTACCAGTTTTTAAAAGTGCTTCCTTTGATTTTATACCATATTTATTATCCTTACATGGGTGAGAACGTACAACAACATTTTTTCCCTGTTTTTCATACATTTCAGCCAGCAATTTAACCTGTGTGTCTTTTCCGGCACCGTCCAAACCGTCTATAACTATGAATTTGTCCATAAATCACACCATTAAAATATAATATAAAACAGCACTAACAGATGAAACACTTAAATTATCCAAACCTTTTGGAGTAACAGCTTCACAAACGGTAGCTATTAAACTTATGAATACCACAAATGCAAAATTATAATTTGGAATGTTATAGCCAATTGCACCATAAACTAAAAATACAGCACTGCACATTATACAAACCATTATAAACATGGTAATTGAGCCTTCCACAGATTTTACATCACCTGTTAAGTTAAAATGATGTTTTCCATATTTTTGACCTATTAAAGATGCAAAACCGTCTCCATAAACCATAGCTCCAATAGCTACTCCTACTATCCATAATTTATCAGGAAGTAAAAATATTAAAAATGTCCATATTCCTGCATAGTAAACTAAACCTAAAGCATGACCTGCATCTGTAACTCCGCTTTTAATTTTAATTGGAGAATATTTAGTCAATAAAAATGCAGCTATTGTAATCGGAAGTGTTAAAAACCATACCATCGTATAAGGGTCATTGAAAAAAGGCATTACGAAAATGCAATTTCCTACCATAATATGAACAAAACGGCGGGAAAATGAAGGTTTATCTTTTAAAAACTTCTCTGAAATAACAAAAATTATGATAACATAAATATATACTAAAACCAATAATCCTATATCTGTCATATTCATGTTATCCCTTTTAAAACTTTATTTTGATACTATTTTCACATCAGAACTTTTAGATTCAATTGGATAAAATTCTGTGTATTTTGAATTTCTCTCGATAGGATTCCTACCTAAATCCTTAACCATATTACTTAAAGTATCAATAGATGCTTCAACTCCATCTGGCGCTCCGGAAGCTTCAGACAATTCATCTCCTCCTAAAGTTCCACCTAAATCATTTGCTCCAGCTGTTAAAGATACCTGTGCAAATCTGAAACCCATTTTTACCCAGGATACCTGAATATTTGGAATTAAATCTTTAAGCATTAATCTAGCTACTGCATATAATTTTAAATCTTCAGTACCTGTAGCTCCTAAGTTTTGCTGACCTTCTAAAAAGATTGGAGAATACTCATGCATAAATGTCATTGGAATAAATTCTGTAAAACCATGAGTTTCCTGTTGAATTTTTCTGATAATGTCAATATGTTCTACACGTTCTTCAGGAGTTTCTACATGCCCATACATAATTGTAGCTGAACCTGAAATTCCAACTTCATGAGCTGTTTTTACAATATCAATCCATTCCTGTGTTGTTACCTTTTCAGGACAAATCAATTCTCTGGATCTGTCAGTTAAGATTTCTGCAGCAGTTCCAGGTAATGTATCCAAACCTGCACTTTTAAGCCTTTCAAATGCTTCTGCAACACTTATGCCTGATACAACACTTGCATCTTTAATCATAGTTGGTGAAAAACCATGAATTAAAGTATTCGGAAATTCCCCTTTTAATAATTGAAGCAAATGTTCATAATATTCAACATCTGCATCAGGTAAAACTCCTCCCATGACACAAAACTCATGTGCTCCTTTGTCAACAGCACCCTGAGCCTTTTTTAATATAGCTTCATCATCTAAAATATAGGCATCAGGGTCATCTGCATCTTTACCAAATGCACAGAAACCACATCTTACAGTACAGATATTTGTGAAGTTAATATTACAATTATTAATAAATGTAACGTTGTTTCCAACAATTTCTTGCCTGAGATAATCAGCAGTTGCAAGTAAAGGATACAAGTCAGACCCTTTAATATTTATTAAATAGTTTGCATCTTCAACAGAAATTGGTTCATCAAGAGAATTAGTTAAAATCTTTTCTGTTTTAGAAGATATAGGTAGTTTATCAAACATAAAATAATATAATAACTTAATTAAATAAATATCTTTCCATATGAAAATTAAACATAATAAAAATATAGTAAGTTCATTCAATATTTTATCCAAAATAATTATATAATTGAACAATACAACATTACATATTAAAAACTATAAAGAGGATGAATATGAATAGTACTGAAGCTATTTATAACGGATTAAAAGATGCTGAAATTGATTTTGTTGTTAGTGTTCCTTGTGTTAACTTAAGTAAACTATTGGAAATGGTTGATGAAGATGAAGAAATCATGCATGTTCCAGTTACAAGAGAAGAAGAAGGAATAGGCATTTGTGCAGGAGCATATATGGGCGGTCGCAAACCTGCCATATTAATGCAAAATTCAGGACTTGGAAACTCTATTAATGCACTTAAATCATTAACAGAGTTATATAAATTTCCATTAGTAATAATCATTAGCCATAGAGGAACTGAAGGTGAAACTATCTGTGGACAAATACCAATGGGAGAATCCACACCAAGATTATTAAATGCTATGGATTTCCATTTCTTTGAACCAACCAATCCTGAAACAGCATATGAAGATGTTAAAAATGCATGGAAATTGTCTATTGAAGAAGGCAAACCTGTATCTGTATTATTAGAAATTAAATATTGGTGATTTGATGAAAAGAAGAAATGCAATTGCAAAAATAATGGGTGCAATCGATAATGAATTAGTATTATGCAATATCGGATTTCCTTCAAGAGAATTATACGACATAGATGATAGAAATGAAAACTTTTACATGATTGGTTCTATGGGACTTGTTTCCTCAATAGGTCTCGGTCTTGCACTGGCTAAACCTAATAAAAAGATTGTTATTATAGACGGTGACGGATCATTTTTAATGAATTTAGGATCAGTAATTACTATTTTTGCTCAAAATCCGTGTAATTTAACATGGATTGTTATTAATAATGAAGCATATGGTTCAACAGGAAATCAGGAAACTTATGCAAAACATTTAGACCTAAAAGAAATGGCTAAAAGTGTTGGTATCAAAAACTGTTACAATTATGAAGAAATAGACTTAAAAGAAATAATAAACAACAATGAATGTAACTTTATCTGCTTCAATACAGAACCTGGAAATTCATCAGCACCAATTATCGATTTAACACCAATAGAAATTAAAAAAAGGTTTATGAAAAGTATATAAATTAAATGAATCTATTCAGACTCATTTAATTCCTTAATTTTCTTATCAAAATCATTTAACTTATTTGCCAATCCGGAATAATATGGAATATAAACTTTTGAGAATGTTATTCTATCCGGATTTTGATTAACTTCACTAATTCTTTCTTTGACTTTTTCTATTTTCCTTTCAACTTCATCATACATTAAATCTCCAGGGAATTCACCAATGAATATTCCGTCAGCACCATTTTCAAGAGCATGTTTAATATGACGAGGTCTTACACGATTTACAGAAAGTACTTTAATAATATGAATAGATTCAGGATAGGATAACCTGTTAACTCCAATATTATCTGCTGCAGTATAACCTATATTATCAAGGAAAACTAAAATCATACGTTCTCCAGGTGCTTTTTTAGCTAATACCCCATCAATTGTAGCTTTTATCTTTTCATCAATATTACCATTAACTGTAATCGCAAACTGCTTACATCCGACTAAACATTTTCCACATCCAGTACAGCTCATTGGGTCAATGTAGATTTTATCATCCTGAATGCTCATTGATTTGAATTTACAGCGTTCAACACATTCACCACATACAATACATTTTTCTTCATCAATTTCTGCAATGAATGGTTCAATTTCTATTCCACCATAATTATACTCAGATACTTTAGAAGCAGCTGCAGTAGCTTGCATAATTGATTCTGTAATATCTTTTGGGTCCTGTGCTGTTCCACAAACAAAAGTTCCCTGAATATCAGTTGTTACAGGTTTGATTTTTGGATGTGCCTCTTTAATGAATTCATCTTCAGTAGTGCCGACATTCAGGATTTTTGCAATCTCCTTAGTACCTTCAGAAGGTTCCATAGCTGTAGATAATACAACCATATCCGCTTCAATTTCTGAAAATTCCCTTTTAAGAGTGTCTTCAACACGAACAATAAAGTTACCATTTCTTTTAACAACTTCTCCAGGTCTTCCACGTATGAATCTTACTCCATTGGCCTGAGTATGTTTATAATACTTTTCATACATGCTTGGAGTTCTCATATCTGTATAACAGATAACAACATCTGTTTCAGGATGTTTGTGTTTTATAATATTTGCATTTTTCAAAGCAACACTGCAACATACCTTGGAACAATACAAATGCCCGTCCGGTTTTTCATCTCTGGATCCAACACACTGTATCATGACCACTCTTTTTGGAACTTCCCCATTTGATTTTACTAATTTACCTTTAGTCGGACCGTTTACTCCTGTAATACGACCTAATTCACTTTGAGTTATAACATCGTCGTATCTTGAATATCCATATTCTGGTCTTAAGTCCGGATCAAAGAGTTTGTGTCCAGTAGCTATAATAATAGAACCTACAGAAACAGGAATCTTTTCAGGTTTTACTTTAAAACGAATAGCATTCATACTGCATTGTCTTTTACAATCTCCACACCTGTCACAATGTTCCATATCTACAACATATGCTTCAGGATAGGACTGTCCAAAAGGACGATAAATAGCTTTTCTATTAGATAATCCGTCATTCCAATCATCGGGAACTTCCACTTCACAAACTTCCGCACAGTTTCCGCATGCAATACATTTTTCTGTATCTACATATCTTGGAGATTTCTCAACAATCAGATTATAAGTTCCTGCTCTTCTTTCTGCTTCAACGACCTTTGCATTTGTTATAATCTCAATATTTTCATTCCAAACAACTTCATTCAATATAGGATTTAACAGACACATTCCACATTCTTCAGCTATTTTTACAGGAGAGAAAACTTTTCCTATTTTAGCCATGTGTCCTCCGATAGATGGAGACTGCTCTATAATAGTTACTTTTGTTCCCTGTTTAGCTAGTGACAATGCAGCATTCATACCCGCTATTCCACCACCAATCACTGCTACTTCACTTGGTGTTTGACAGTAAATCGGATTAACGGCATCTGATTTTTTTACTTTTTCTATAGAAGCATTAATAAGAGTTATAGCTTTTTTAGTTGCTTTATCATTATCTTTATGAACCCATGAACATTGTTCACGAATATTTGCCATGTCCATCAAATAAGGATTTAACGGTTGAACATAATCCTGAAAAGTTTTTTCATGACTTATTGGAGAACATGCTGCAATTACAACACGGTCCAAATGATGTTCAAAAATTGCATCCCTAATGATTTTTCTCCCATTTAAAGAACATAAATTTACAAACTGTTCTACAACTTCCACATTTAGCGAATCTTTAACTTTTTGAATATCTACAGTATCTGAAATATTTCCTCCGCATTCACAGATGAAAACTCCCACTTTTAAATCTTCAGGCATTAGTCAACCTCCCTTAAATCCTTAATGACTGAATCTACTGGTACAGTATGTGCTTTTACACCTATAACCTTATTAAAGTCACCACCCATTGCAATAGCCACAAACTGAGCTACGTTTAAATGAATAGTATTAAATTCTTCACCACATTTTTCAGATATTAAGTTCTGATATCTGTCAAACTGAACATGACAATTCGGACATAAATGAACTAAAATTTCCACGCCGTCATCTTTTATGGAGTGCAATTTATCTTCAGTTACCTCCATAGAAATGTCTTTATTGGAGTATCTCTGTCTGAATCCGCTTCCACAGGTTTGACGTTTATGATCATACCATCCAATTGTTTTACATCCGCATGCTTCTATTATGTCATCAATGATATTAGGATCCCTTACTCCACCTATTGTATCATCATAATGAACTTTACAATAATGGCAGCCATGATGAGTAGCTATTGTATAATCACTTAAGTCATATTTAATATTTTTAGAGATTTCATCACGTTTGCTATATAAGATATCCACTACATGAAAAATATTTTTAGATGAATCAACATCACCCTTTTCATATTTTAGATTTTTCAAATCTGATTTATCAAAAACATCATTTACCTTATCTCTAACATTATCTTTTTTATTTAAAATATTAGCTACTTTTTTATTAATTGCATAGCATGTTGCACACATCATTACTAGATTTGGCCTGTTTAAATTACTTGCTACTTTAAAGTTGCGTGCTCCAATAGCTGTTGTTGTAAACTGGTCAAAAACATCAGAGTAATGTCCAAGACCTGTACAGCAGGTTTGTTTATCTGAAATCTCATAATCTATGCCAATTTTATCAAAAACAAATTTGGTAGATGATTCTATTCCAGGATATTCAACACTTACAAGACAACTTTTAAACAAAAGAATATTCTTATCAGGAACCTGTTTCATCATTACCCCCCTTTGATTTTCTTATTTTATCCATTCTATCTTTAAAGCCCGTGTTAGTTAAAATTAAAGAAACTTCATCAACAACTTCCTGAGGTGGTGAAACAGGACCTAAACCTAATTCATCTCTAATTTCATTTAAATGCTGTCTAAAGTCCCACCAGCCTTCTACATCTTCGCTGATTTCTTCATAAAAATTAGATGGGATTGCACCAATAGCTGCATTAAAGTAGCTATCTGCAAATCCTAAATAATCATATAACTGTTCATATGCAATTCCTTTTGATATGGCAAATTGCTTAATAATCTGATTAACTTCACAGACACTGTTTCCAACAGGACATGTACTATGACATGTATAACAATAAAAGCATTTCCATAAATCTTCATCTTCCAGAAGCGTTTCATCTCCTTCAAAGACTCTCTCCATTATTTCACGAGGATTATAATTAGAATGACGTGCTGCAGGACATGTTGATGTACACATTCCACACTGAACACATTTTAAAACACCTTCATCTTTTGAACTTTTAATATCTTCTTTTATAGCTTCAGCAAAATCAAGAGGTGTTTCATTGATTTTTTGAGTATGCATATTTCATAACCTCGATTATAATTTAAATTCCTGATTTTTAATCATTTTCTTCAATTTTAAAGATAATTTATTAGCTCTTAAGGCATCTGACTGCCTGCAAATAATTGGAACATTATGTTTTTTGCCTTCTATTTCCAAATCAATATTACCCGCATCCATTGTAAAGCTATTGTTTTTACAATAATGTACACACATTCCACAACCAAAACACTTAGATAAATCCAGTTTTTTATTTTTAAAAGCATTTGTCGGACATACTTCCTCAACTGTACAAATATCACAATTACAGTTATCTGAGACATATTTTGGTCTTAGCTCATGGTTATCCCACATTGCACCATAGTTAGTTTGTGTTAAAGGTAAATGACGGCCTTTAATATCAGCTACAGTTAACGGAATATCACTATTTTTAATTAATAAATTATTGTATATTTCTTCGTTTAAAACTGGAATTGGAATAGCCAGTGTATCATAAACTTCTCCGCCTTCACCTGTTTTAAATCCTCCAACATAATTTGCTTCCATATCTTTAAGATTTCCTGAAACCATTAAATTTGGTTTTTCAGGTGAACTTCTTGTTCCTTGCCCTAAAACAATAGCTTCAGCACCATTTAATAATACTCTAGTTCCATTCCCAATTATTAAATTATTCGGATCATTTTGAAGTGGATTTAAATCTCCACATCCTGAAAATGTCAATCCTTTCAAGTTTCCTTCCAGAGGAATAGCTGAAAATATTGATGAAACAGGTTCAGCAGATGGATTTACAAATGCAGTGTAATTCTTAAACGCCATACGTGTTCCAATCATTTGTGCTCTTGTAATTTCATCAATGTTTGTTGTTGATTCTATAATATCCCCATTAATTGCTTCAACTTTAATGTCAATATCTTTTCCTTCAAGAATATCTTTCAGTAAGAATCCTCCACCATATGATGGGTCTTCTAGTGATTTTGAAGTTCCATGAAGAATTAAATCTACAGAACCTAACCATTCATTAGGACATGGGCCGATATTTGCCGGAACACCATTTAAATAAATGTTTTTTGCCCTCATAAATACTCCTGGCTTTGATACTGTAAAGTTAAAGATAGCTGCAGTACCGCTCATAACTCCACATGTTCCAGTAGTTACTACATCCACTTCTTCAAAGCATGGAGCATTATCTTCTTTTATAAGTTTTTTGAACTCTTCTGCTGTGTATATGTTGGCTTCATTATTTTCAATTTTTTTATTAATCTGGTCAATTGTTCTCTCTTTCAAGTTAAATACCTTCTTTTAAACTTTCCTACGGTTTAAATTTTTCCTACGGTATCTCCTCTCAAACCTCTTCTTAAGGTTTCAAGGGAAGTAATATCATCAGTTGACACATTACCTAAATTAACATCATTTCCAAGTTTTAAAATGAAAAATACTTGCTGGTCTTTGTTTGGAGCTTCCCAAAGGATTTTATTTCCATCGAAATTATCTAAAATATAATCTATTTCATCTTCTTTTGCATTTCCTGATTTATCATAAATTCCAATGTTTTTTCCACCTTCTCTTGCTTCTACAATGATTAATGATGACCCAGATTCCAATTCATTTTGCATATAATCTATTCTTTCATCTAAAGACAGTTCCTTATCTAATCCAGGATCTTTTTTACCCACTTCAGACAATACTTCAAAACCGTCTTTTTTAGCTGATTCTATACATTCTAATTTTTTATCATGGGATATTGTTGTTGACCCGTCAGATACTTCAATAGCCTCAAAACCTAAGTCATGAGCTTCCTGGAAAAATTCTTCTAATTTATCATTCATATATGCTAATTCAAAAAGAGTTCCGCCTGTATATGGAGTTATGTTATGAGATTTATACATAGCAACCTTATCTTTGATTATATCCTGTTCATGTACAATTGATGTTCCCCATCCAAATTTTAAGTAATCTACATAATCTCCAGAGATATTCATTAAACTTTCAGCAGTTTCCAATCCTAAACCTTTGTCTAGAACCATTGTTATACCTTTTTTTCTTGGTTTTTCTTCTCTTTTTTTAAGTAAAAAATTAAAAGATTTCAATATATCACATCTGTTATAATTTTTATTTATTAGTTTAATAGTATATTAACTTACATACTTTTTAACTTATCCACTAACAATAGTTATAAAAGAAAATAATTAAATAAAATACTATTATGGAATTCCAACATATTGATTTAAATCAGACCCATATCAGATTAACAACTGATTTAAAAAACAGTAACCTGAAAAATTACATATTAAAACTAAGAAAAGAACTGGAACATCATATAGCTAAAAATAAAGATTTTCAATTATCTCTGGAACCGGTCAGTCCTGGTGAAGAGAATTTAAGTGAAATAATAAAAAGAATGTATACTGCTTCAAGTTACTGTGATGTAGGTCCTATGGCCTGTGTTGCCGGATGCATATCTGAAATGTCTCTTGATTATTTAATTTCCAGAAAATCAGAATATTCTATTGTTGAAAATGGAGGAGACATAGCTATTATAAACAGTAAACAAGCAGTATGTGGCATTTACTCAAATAACCCCATATTAGGAAATAAAATTGGATTTAAATTAAAAGCAAGAAAAACACCTCTTGGAATCTGCACATCATCAGGTAAAATTGGACACTCAATAAGCTTTGGTCAATCAGACAGTGTTACAGTACTAAGTAAAAAGGCATCAATAGCTGACGGACTGGCTACCAGAATAGCTAATGAAGTTGTTGGACAAAATAGTGAAGATAAAGTATCAAATGCTCTTGAAGCTAGTGAAAACTATAAAGAGTTATTTGATGGAGTTTTAATTATTTCTCAGGATAATGTAGGAACTGTTGGAAAACTGCCAAAAATTGTTGAAACTGAAGAATTTAATGTTAAGATGTGAAATATATGAACCTCGGAATTATTGGATATGGAAATATTGGAGAGCTTATCAGTCAAAACATAATCAATCATGATTTTTATAATTTAAATAAACTCTACATTGCAAATAGAACACTTTCTAAAATAAATCACCTGAAAGATACTGACCCCCACATATCAGTTACAGATGATAATACAGAAGTTGCAAGAAACTGCGAAAAAATAATAATTTCAGTAAAAACCTCCGATTTGATAAATGTTTTAGAGCAAATAAAACCACACCTAAATAAAGATACTCAAATTATACATACCTGTGCAGGAATAGATTTAAAATTTGAAGATAACGGTTTAAGCTGTGTCATTCCAACAATATCATCAACATACGATAAAAACAATCCCAAAAAAGGTGTTTCCATTATTATGCATGATGAAAATGTTTCTGCGGAAAATAAAGATTTTGTTGAAGACCTATTTTCAAAATTCAGCCATATAAAAGTTGTTGACAATACTCTTGATTTGGAAATAGCTACAATAGCTGCCAGCTGTATGCCTGCATTTATAGCTCTTAGTTTAGACCTTTTTGCAAACAAACTTGAAGAGAGATGCAATCTGTCAAAAGAAGAAACGTTTAAAATACTTGCAGAAACATTAAACAGTACAACATACATATTAAATGAAGATATTTACTCACCTGATGAATTAATTAACAAAGTTGCAACAAAAAACGGAATAACACAAAAAGGATTGGATGTTTTAGATGAAGACTTACCTGCCATTTATAAAAGGTTAATATGTAACTTATTATAGTCAATGCAATATTTAAATAAGATTAATGATAATATAATATAAATAATTAAAAACTAATTATTTATTTCATTTAAATAATTTACTTAAATTCTTAATTAATTATATAATTATAGATAATAGGTCAGATACATATGTACAAAGATGAAATGATACAATTACATCAATTTTTAGTTTATATTTTAAAATATTTAGCAGAAAACGATCAAATAAAAAACGATTGTAGCGAATACATATCCCTTAAAATAAGCCCTCACCACATCCATAAAACAAAAGCAGAACACAAACATGCTATTTTTGTTCTCTGTAAAATAATTGCACAGGTAATAAACGAAAAAGATAAAAATTCAATACCGGACAATGTATGTAACTCTTTAGCAGATCTTGTTAAAAGGTCTCAAAATGATATAAAAATGGATTAAATCCCATTTTCTTCTTTTTTTAAATTCAAATATTTTTAATACTATTACTTACCATAATACTAATTAATCAAAAAAATCCAAAGTGATTAATATGAAAAGTACTAGTAAAATGCTCTGTTTAGTTGACGGAGAACATTACCTTCCTGTCACCCAAGAATCAATCGATGTTTTAAATAACTTAGAACATATCGACATAGTAGCTGCTGTTTTCATTGGAGGAACTGAAAAATTAAGAGATGACTCTGAAGAATCATATTCTGAAGTTTTAGGTGTTCCAGTGCAATTTGCAAAAAATGATGATATTCCCTATGATATTATTGTAGAAATGATTAAAAAATATGATGTAGATGCTGTGATGGATTTAAGTGATGAACCTATCCTGGATTATCCTAAACGATTTAAAATAGCTTGTAAAACACTTGCACAAGGGATAAGTTATCAGGGTCCTGATTTTAAATTTGATCCAGTTACACAATATGAAATAATGGAAAAACCTTCAATAAAAATAATCGGAACTGGAAAAAGAATAGGAAAAACAGCAGTTTCAGGATTTGTATCCAGATTAATTGATAAAAACGGATATGAACCATGTGTAATAGCCATGGGAAGAGGCGGGCCTCAAGAACCGGAAATAGTTCACGGAGAACAGCTTGAAATAACCCCTGAATTTTTATTGGAACAGTCTGAAAAAGGAGTTCATGCAGCTAGTGATCACTGGGAAGATGCTTTAATGAGCAGAATCTTAACAATAGGCTGCAGACGTTGTGGAGGTGGAATGGCAGGTGAAGTCTTTTTAACCAATATGAAAAAAGGAGCGAAATTAGCTAATCAGGTAGATTCTAAATTTGCTATATTTGAAGGTAGTGGAGCAGCAATTCCTCCAATTAAAACAGATAAAAATATTGTACTTATCGGTGCAAATCAACCATTAAACAATATTATAGATTATTTTGGACCTTATAGAATTGGTCTTGGTGATTTAATTATTTTAACAATGTGTGAAGAACCAATGTGCAATGAAGAAAAAAGAGAATACATTGAACACTTTATAAAAGAGATAAATCCAAAAGCAAAAGTAATCTCAACTGTATTTAGACCAAAACCGTTAGCAGATATTTCCGGTAAAAAAGTGCTGTTTGCTACAACTGCTCCAAAAAGTATTGAACATGAATTAGTTGACTATCTGGAAACCAATTATAACTGTGAAATCATTGGAACCACCCCACACTTATCCAACAGACCTCTTTTGAAAAAAGACATAGAAAAACACATGGATGAAGCAGATATAATGCTTACTGAACTTAAGGCAGCTGCTGTTGATGTAGCTACTAAAGACTCAATAAAAGCTGGTTTAGATGTGGTATACTGTGACAATATACCAGTTCCAATAAATTACAAATATCCTGATTTATCCAAATCCGTTTTAGAAATAGTTGATGAAGCTATCAAAGATTTTAATAAAGATTAATTTCTTTATTTTTTACTTTTTTTACAACTAAATTTATAACCTCTTTAATACAATATATTAATACTAAAATAATTGAGGAAATGAAATGAAAAAAGATAAGAAGAAACTTATCGTCATACTGTTAATAATTGTTGTTATCCTACTTTTAACACTAATAACATTAATGACTAATTTTGGAAAGGAATCCAGTGAAATAAATATTATAAGCAAGGATACTTTAAAAAATGGAGACACAATTTCAATTACACTAAAAGATTCAAATGGAAATCCCATAGCTGATCAAAAAGTAGATATAATAATTGAAAATGAAAAGAATCAACAAGTAACAACTGATGAAATGGGCAATGGCGTGCTGCAACTTAACAGAATCAGTGCCGGACAATACACCGTAAAAGTCATTTACAACGGGAACGACAAATATTCCAAAAGTGAAACTACACAATCATTAACAATATCTGACCAAACCACATCATTAAGTAATAGTGAAAGTAGTTCCAGCGATAAAACTGAAAGCATAATGAGTGAAGACGGATATTCGTATAAAACTGGATATGGACCTGATTATGATTGTTTAGGAGTTAGTCGTGAAGAAGCAGCTGCTAAAGGATGGCACTATATTCCAGGTATGGATGATGAAGGAAATGATATGGGAGCATATGTTCCATATGATTATAATGCAGGATGTTACCATACATAAAAATTTAAGATTTAAAAAAAATAAAGCTCAGGAATTAGAATAATCCTGAGTCTTTTAATGCCTGTTCAAATTTATTAGCTACTTTATCGAATTTTTCTTTAATAATAATTGTTACAATCAATGTTCCAATAATCATTCCAATCATTGCATAAACACCAGTGAAAAATGTTGGCCAATAAACACCAAGTAATGCATTTCTAAGTAAAGCTATAGCATGAGTCATAGGTAAATATGGACTTAATGCTTGGAAAAAGTCATTCATTACATATACAGGATAAATACCATTTGTTGTAGATATTTGAAGCACCAATATAATAATAGCTAATGCTTTACCACCATTACCAAATAATGACAGCAATGAATAAATAAATGTCATAAATGCTAATGTTATTAAATAAACACATCCTATGAACAGTCCAGGATTAGAGACTTCAATTCCTAACCAGAATGCACCAATTATTGTTACTGTTGATTGCAATAATCCTATTACTAAGAATAATCCCATTCTACCGAAGTAAAGTTCTAATGGTTTGTATAATGATTCACCTAAGTATCTTGCTTTAATCAATGCAATTGAAATTACACAACCAACCCATATTGAAAGTACTATGTAAAACGGAGATACTTCTGAACCGTAATTATCTACAGGATTTATTTTTTCTTTTGTAACTTCAGTTGGGGAGTAGAAATAGTTATCTACACCACTTGAATTCATGTAAGATAATTGTGATAAGCTTGATTGAGGTGTTGTTTGACCCATTACTGATAATTGGTTAAATGCCACACCATTTACAGTTTTAATAACCTCATCATTTATTTTACTTTGTATCTGATTTACTGCATTGTTACTCATTCTTGAAGCAACAGGATTTGTTTTTTCATTTATTAAATATGTTAATTCTGCTTGTTTTGGGTTTTGATCATTGATTGATAATAAATTTGAAGAGAAATTCTCAGGTATTATTATGGCAGCATAATACGTTCCATTTTCCACCCCGTCCCGGGCATCATCCTCGTCTACAAAATCCCATGCAAAATCATCATTGTCTTCTAATTTATCAACTACATTATCTCCAAAGTTATATGAAGCATTGTTATATGTTGCGTTTTGATCATTGTTTACTACTGCAAAATCCAAATTATCTGTATTTCCATAAGGATCCCAACATGCATCAATATTTAAAAGTGCATATAAGGAAGGTAAAATAATAATTGCTATTATTGTAATAACAACAGCCGGATTTTTAAAGATTGCTTTTGAATCCTTTTTCATTATATGAAATATTTTATCTATTGACATTAGTTCCACCGTTTTAGTTAGTTATACCGTTAATAAATATATCTAAAAAATCATCAAGATACTTATTAATATCATCATTGGAAACTTTTGATTCAAATTTCCAGAATATTATCCCTTCAACAATTACACTAAACACAGTTAATGCAGCTGCGGAAGGATTGATTTTACGTATTTTTCCTTTATCAATCTGTTCTTGAAAAATATTGGTCAGATTTTTAAGAACTTCATCTGAAAATTTTGAAAACATTTTTTCCTCTTCAGGACTGGACATCAGCTCGTCTAAGGCTATTTTAATAATGTCCAAATTGTTATCTAAAAAATTAACAAGTTTCCACCATGTATTCTTTAATAATGATTCCAAATCTGTATCTTCGTAATTAGTGAAAATATCACTTATCTTCTCCAGGAAATAATCTGAATAATAAATCTTAGCTATTTTTAAAAGATTATCTTTAGATTTAAACTTTCTAAAAACAGTAACTTCACTAACTTCAGCTTTTTTAGCTATTTTTTTAGTTGTTGTGCCGTTCATCCCTTCCTTATCTAAAAGGAATATTGTTGCATCAACAATTTTCTGTTCTGTTTTATCTAGTTCAATTTCCATAATGTAAGTAAGTACTTACTTACATATAAATGTTTAGTTTTTTCTTATTAAAAAATAGCTATAAATAACATTACAATAAATAATTAAAATTAATGATAACTATAGCTGTTGGAGTTGGAGAAAATAAAAACATCTTAGAGGCTTGTGATATTTTTAAAACACAAAAACCAGATGTCAATATTGAATTAATCGAAAATGACGAAAAACTTGCCAAAAGTATTTCAGACAAAAATATAAATGCCACAATACGGGGTTCATTAGCTGCATCCAATGTTTTAAAACAACTAAAAGAAAGTTATCCCAAAATATCAAGAGCAACATATATCCATGGGGAAGGTCATGAATTTATAATAAGCTCCGTCGGCATTGACGAAGGAAACACCCTAAAAGAAAAGCTCAATATAGCTATTCACTGCATAGATTTTATGAAAAAACTTAAAAAAACTCCGAAAATAGCTACACTTTCATATGCAAGACCCGGAGATTACGGCAGAAGCAAAGAAATTAACCAGTCACTGGATGATACTGAAAAGCTCAGCAAATTAATTGAAAAGCATACAAATCAAAAAATTGAAAACCAGTGTGTATTAATTGACCAGGCTATAAAAAATAAATGTAACATACTAATAGCTCCAAATGGAATTGTAGGAAATACTATTTTTAGAACCCTTGTTTTATTAAACTCATGGCCAAGCTTTGGAGCAATAACATTTGGTATTAATGAAATATACATTGACACCAGCCGTGATCAAAGTACAGAAGGTTATTTACGCAGCTTAGAATTAGCATATAAATTGGCCAAACTTTAAAAGCATTAAATAATATATATTTATTAATAGACAATTATTTACTTCAGGTAGTTATTATGGGTGAAAATTTTATTTATAAAATATATGAATGGTATATTTCCAGAAATTTAGAATCCTCCAAAATGCCTAAACATGTTGCAATCATCATGGATGGTAACAGACGTTATTCTAAGATTCAGGGAAATATGGATGTTGTAACAGGACATGAAATTGGAGTAGACACTCTAGAAAAAGTTTTAGACTGGACAATAGAACTTGGAATTGAAATAGTAACAGCATATGCATTCTCAACAGAAAATTTTAACAGACCAGAACATGAAGTAGAAGGACTGATGAATTTATTCTTTAAAAACTTTAAAAGACTTGTTGATCACGAAAAAATCCATAAAAACGAAGTAAAAGTCAAAGTAGTAGGAAGAATCGATTTATTACCTGATAATGTAAAAGAAGCTATTAACGATGCCGAAGAAGCAACTAAACATTATAACAAAAGACAACTTAATTTAGCTATTGGATATGACGGTCGTTTAGAAATTGTAGATTCAGTTAAAAAAATCATCAAAGATGTTGAAAAAGGATTAATAACAGTTGATGATGTTGATGAAGATTTAATAAGTAAAAACCTTTATACTGCAGGATTAGATGATCCTAATCTAATCATCAGAACAAGCGGAGAAGAAAGATTAAGCGGATTCTTACTATGGCAATCCTCATACTCTGAATTATACTTCTGTGAAAGTTTATGGCCAGAACTTAGGAAAGTAGATTTCTTAAGAGCTATCAGATCATACCAAGAAAGAGAACGTAGATTTGGAGTATAAAAAATATGATAGATACACATTGCCACATAGATTTTGAAGATTATGACAGCGACAGAACAGATGTAATCAAAAGAGCAAAAGAAAAGCTGGATGCAGTAATTGACTCTGGAACAAGCCTTGAAGGCAATCAAACTGTATTAAATTTATCAAAAGAAAATAAAGGATTTATTTATCCAACTTTCGGATTTCATCCTGTAACTTCACAGGAATGTACAAATGAAGAACTGCACGAAGCTCAAAAACATTTAATTGATAATATTAATGATATTGTAGCTATTGGTGAAGTAGGAATGGACTTTTTTTATGTAAAAGATAAATCCTTACGAGCAAGACAAAAAGAAATATTTACTAGCTTTATTGAAATAGCTAATGACTATAAAGTCCCATTGCTTATGCATGTTCGTGACTGTGAGAAAAAAGCACTGAATATTATTAATGAATACGAAGACCTGCCATATGTAGTGTTTCACTGCTTTAGCGGAAGTTTAAAAACAGCTAAAAGAATAATGGAACATGACAACTATTATATGAGCTTTTCCACAATGCTTTGTTACTCACAAAGACATCAGGAATTAATAAAAGACATTAAATTGGATCATGTTTTAACTGAAACAGACAGCCCGTATCTGGCTATGACAAAAGAAGAAAGAAACGAACCAGCTAATGTTATTAAAGCTTGTGAAAAAATAGCTGAAATTAAAGAAATGGATTTAAACACTGTTGATGAAATAACAACCAACAATGCAAAAAGAGTATTTAATATCTAATCTTTTAACAGAAGATTTAGATTTAATACACTAAATCCCTTATCTATTTCTGTATAAATCACCAAATTAAATTTATCCAAATCCTTTAAAAGAGCATCTAATTTTTCAAAAGGAATATCTACAGCATTTAAATAAACATCAAAATCCTTCTGACCGAATCTTACTGGTTTTCTACAAAACAGCTTAAATTCATAAAGATATAATTCAATTCTATCTCCCAAATCTTCCAAATTTCCTTTTCCGTTTAACAGAAAGTCAATAATATCATTCTGTAAAATTTTACCTTCATTATCCATATCTATCTGAAGACTTTCCATTTCTTTCAGCTCATTTAAAAGCTCATCTTTTTCGTCCTGACTATACATAAAGATTAATTATTTTTAATAATATTTAAACCCATACCACATTTGCTGTTGTAAAAACATAATTATTGGAAAATACAGGATTATATAGTTTATTTGTGGAATTTGTTGTGTTAAAACTTATAGCTATTGATTTTCTTAAATTATAATTAATCCTATCACCAATTGAATCTAATTCTTTTTTATTATAATCCTGACTTGCTTTTGCATAGACTTTAAATTGTATTTTCTGTTTTCCATAGTTTTTATCAATTCCCGATGAATTATAACTAATATTCAAAACACTTACACTGTAAGGATGTTTTAAACCGTCCATATTATCATATTCATTAAATGTTTCCTTTGGATATATGGCACTTGATGATGATGCAACACCCTCATTAACACCTGATTTAGCCGCCGCCATAGCTATATTAAGTTCATTTTCATTACCTATCAAAAATGCTGAAATCATCAAAACAGTTATTAATGACCCGATCAACAGTAAATATTCCCCGCTAAGCTGGCCTTTTTCATCATTCATATTATCACAATCTTTCCATCCTGTTTTTCGATTAAATAAGTCCGTTCGCTGTATAACTCATAATTTCTACTAATATCAATTGGCAAAATAGCTACTTCACCTTTTTTATTTGAGTATTCAATTGTTAATTTGCTTTTTTCAACTGTAATCTTATAAGAATACTCTTTTTGAGGCAGCAAAACTTTTTTAGAAAAACCGTCACCATTTGAGTTAACCTGATTTATACAATTAGCTAAATTATCTAAAATCAGCCTATGGTTAAAAGTTGATTCAATATTTTTATTTGATTCCAAATTTGATTGAGCGTAAAACAATAATGATGTAGCTATTAATAATATTATAAAAATAGAAAAAATGGCTTCTATTGATATAAATCCTTTTTCGTTCATATTTTTTAATTATCTTAAGAATTAATAAACTTTGTTTAAATTAAAGTGAAATATTGGTGTTAAATTCTTTTTTAGTTTCATAATCATTAAATAGAAGTTAAATCAAAAAATTGTATTATGAAAGGTAAAGTAATCTTTATTGGAGCCGGTCCTGGTGACCCTGATTTAGTAACTGTTAAAGGAAGAAATGTTATTGAAAAAGCAGATGTTATTGTTTATGCTGGTTCTTTAGTTAACAAAGAAGTTTTAAATCCTAGAAAAAAAGAATGTGTTGTTTACAATAGTGCTGTATTAAATTTAGACGAAACAACTGAAATCTGTCGCAAAGCAACTTCTAAAGGACAGTTAGTAGCCAGAGTTCATACTGGAGATCCTTCCATTTATGGAGCTATCGGTGAGCAAATAAGAGAGCTGCAGAAATATGATATTGAATATGATATTATTCCTGGAGTAAGTTCCCTATTTGGTACAGCCAGTGTACTTGAAACAGAATTGACATTACCTGAAATTTCACAAACAGTTATTATTACACGTCCGGAAGGCAGAACTCCAAAACCACGTAGTGAAAGCATTTCCAGCTTATCAAAACATCATGCAACTATGTGTATCTTTTTAGGAATTGGTATGATTGATAAAGTTGTTGATGAATTGCTGGTCGGATACAATGAAGACACTCCGATAGCTGTTGTAAAAAAAGCAACCTGGAATGACCAGGAAATAATTAGAGGAACCTTAAAGGATATTGCACAAAAAGTAAAAGATGCCAATATTACAAAGACTGCAATGATTGTAGTAGGAGATGTGTTAAACCCTGGAGATTTCACACCTTCTAAGCTATATGATCCAAACTTTAAACATGAATATAGATAATTTTTAACTATATTCCTCTTTTATATTATTCATTAATTTAAGTTTACTGAAAGCTACATCTTTGCTGGCTCTTCTTAACCCGCAATCAGGATCTAAAATTATATTTTCCTTTCCAAGAATTTCAACACCTTTAGCTACAAGATTTTCAATTTTTTCTTTAGAATCCACTTCATTTATAGAAGTATCAAGACAGCCAAAGCCTATTTTTTTATTTTTGACTAAAGATGCATTTTCCTCTAAAATTTTAATGTTAGTATCATTTCCTGCAAATTCACAGTCCAGAATATCAATATTAAATTTAATCAAATCTTTAAAAACACTGTCTAAATTACCGCAAACATGCATAGCTAATGGAACAGTGAGATTTTCTCCAATTATATCAATAGCTTCACTTGCTACTTTTAAATCAACAAGCCCTGTAGATAAAAATGGCTCATCAACCTGAATATAAACCGGATTAATCTTTTTTTCAATAGCTTCCACTTCATATTTAAGACTTCTGGCCAAATCTAAAATTGCATCTTCCTTATGTTTATAAAAAGACTCGATTCGTGATGAATAAACAATTGTAGAAGGACCAGTTATAATTCCCTTAATTCCTTTACCTTTAGGAATATTTCCATTAAAATAATCATTCATAACTTTTTTAGCATATTTTAAATCATTAATAGAAATTTCTTTTGTAGGCTGTCTGATTTTAGAAGTAATAACTGTATTATTTCCCTCCAGCATCATTCCAGGAATAAAATTAGTAAAAGTAGAAACCATATCTCCACGAACCTGACCATCAGAAATAATATCTACTCCTGCATCAAGTTGTGAGATTACAGTTTGTTTTATAGACTGTTTAAATGAATCATAAGCCCCAAATACTTTTAATATTTTGTCTTTTGTAGTAGTTGGAGATTTTATTTCAGCTGGGAAACTACCAACAACAGTAGAAATCATAAAATCATCTATTTAATATTTAATTTTCTTATCTTTTCAATTTCACCTATATCCACAGGCAATTCTACAACTGCAGTACCATAACATGGTTTAGTATATGGAATAAGTACAGTTCCTTTTATTGAATCAACTCCAATAGGAATTGGAGTTATACCAATGACACGAGATCCTAAAATTTCTTCTCCAGCATTAACATAAATGATTTCTGGAGATTTATATCTGATAAGTCTTGCACAATCTTTAAAACCAGCCTGTGATGCTAAAATTTCATAATTATCAGATTGTTGAAGATAGGTATCTAAACAAAAAGACATATTACTACAACTCCTTCAATGCTTTATCTAAATTAACTTTAAGTGGATTTGGATTATGGAATGCTCTTACAGAAATTACTTTTGCATCCGTATTTTCACTAACTGTTTCTGTATATTCCTTTAATAACTCAGAATCTTTTTCAAATACAAGTGCAATAGATTTAGTTTGTAAAAGTTGATAAAAAGTTACAAAATAAGATGCGGCTGCATCTTTATGTACAAATCCCAGTAATAAATCATATTCCCCTTCCTGAATATTAGCTAAACAATCATCCAAATCAATCATTTCATGAATATAATATTTTTCCGGATCAGAAACTTTAACTAATTTTGAAGCTGCAGGATTAGCAGCTATTGTTACATCATAACCTTTTTCGGCCAATTTATAAGCTGCATAAATTGACATAGGTGTTTGTGACGGGGTTTCTGGACACCCCAATAATATTAATGCTTTCATCTTTTCAACCTCTTTAAATATTCTTATTAGTTCTTGATTTAAGTGTGACAACATTAGCTAATATTAATGCTCCTAAGAATATAAATGAAAGTAATGCTAGCCCGTTAATAGACCTATTAAACACAAACATACCAATTAATGCTTGTGAAATAAATGCAGTTAATGCACCAGTCAATAATACTTCCTTACCTAAGTATTTTTTATTATTATGTTCTCTTTTTTCTCTATACATGGTTAATATTTTTAAACCAATAATAATAGTTCCTAAAACAAAAACTATTAATCCAACAAGCCCCAAATAACCAAAGTCAAATCCATATCCGAAAATACCTGGAAGCATATAATCAATTGTATCTTTTTGATTTACAAGGACTCCACAGAATAGTGGAAACGGCAAACCAAAGAATATGATTAATTGCATAGGTAAAGTAATATATCCTTCAGCAAATGCAGTTCCTTCAGTACCCCAGAAAGAAGCTGCACCATCATGTCCAATTAACTGAATGTTATTTAATACCATTTTAATACTGGATGAAGAGTATTGTTCAATTCTTCCTAATCTTAATAATGGAGAGAAAATAGTCATTCCAGTTATTCTAGCTATTATTTCAAGTCCGCAGAAACCTGCAACAGCTGCTCCGAAAAACATTAAAATTCTTTTAAGCGTAAAAACTGATTTTTCTCTGAAAGATTTGGATATTATGATGTATCCTACAAATAAACCTAATATCCATAAGATTAAGAAAGATCTGTGCATTAATCCACCAAAAAGGGTAATACCTGCAAGGAATAATAAAACAACTTTTCTAAGAGGTCTTACATCCACTCCCGAATTCTTCATCACCTTCAGCGATGCAAATGCAGAAACAATAGCCATTAAAGCAATTGGCCCAAATGGATGTGTAAATTCATTCTGACTAGATGAAATAATTAATAAAAGAATATCTGCTCCAAAAAGAAGTGTGAAACCACCAGCTAAAAAGAGAGATAAAAATGTTACAACACTAAGTGACAATGGAATTAAATTAAGACAAAAAACCAATGTAACAAATAACATTGCCCCTACTTCTAAGATTAGTTGTAAATGATTCTGAGCTATTAACATCATAATTTAATCACAATTTTAAAATTTATTTTTTGAAAATTTATAAATGGACTGACCGGGATTTGAACCCGGGGCCTCCGCCATGCCAAGGCGACGATCTACCATCTGAGCTACCAGCCCATAATAATAAAAACTAAATATATTATATAATATTTAGTTATTTTAATATAAAAAACTATTTACTCCCATTACCTAAATCATAAATATTATCAATAATAATCTGGAATAAATCATCAGTTTTAAAATCTATTTTTTCATGAGGATTAACAATAAAAGCCAAAGCTTTTTGTATAATCTCATCAATATCATTAGACCTAAACATTAAACCCTGATCTATATAATACTGATCTACAGCTAATGTTTTACCAGGATAACATGAAATAACAGGAGTTTGCAATATTGCTGCTTCCCGATTCATAGTTCCACCAGCTCCAATTACCAAATCCGCTTTTTTCATTAAACTTGAAGTATCAACGGGAGGTTCCAAAATAGTAACATTGTCAATACCTTCAAAGATTTCTGCTTGTGCTTTAAATCTTGGCAATATCAATATATTAGCATATTCTTTTAATACATCAACAATTGGAGATAAAACTGATTTATGACAATCTGCATCTAAATAAGATGCTAAAGATGGTTCCGGCCTCATTAAAATAGTTTTTGGATATTTTAATTTAAGATCCAAATCATCGAAAATATTGTCATTATATTCAAAGCTCTTAAAATGCATCAATTCGGAAGTTCCATTATATGGTATGATGCTGTTAGGATCTGCTCCAAACTGCATCAGTTTCCAGATGTCAATTTTATTTGGTGTGATAATCCTGTTGCATAATGGAAGAGTTAATTTGTTCGCAGCCAATGCATGTTCATTATCTAAAACATATAAACTTGGAATTCCTAAACCAAATGCTATTCTCGGAAGTTCAATAGAATGTTTGCTAAGTGCAACATCCACCTTTTCATTATTAATAACATCTACAAGTTCATAAACACGTGAAGTACTTTCCTTAAGCTTATCATATAAACTTACCCCATGTTTTCCAACAGAAATAAAATCTATATCATACATATTCATTAGTTTATGAATATCCCCGAAGTCTCTAGCTGTAATTATTAAATCTTCTCCTTCAGATTCCAAGTATTTAATGACATCCTTAAAGAATCTTACATGAGGTGCATTTGAAATATCAATCCAAATTTTCAACGAAATCACCTTAACTATCTTTTTTGTTTATTAATAGCAGAGATTATTTCTGATAAACCTTCACCTTGTTTTAAACTAGCTTTAATAACTTGAACATCCGGATTTAAACGTTTTGCATCATTAACCATTTTATCAGCATCTGCACCAACAGCATCAGCTAAATCCACTTTATTAATAACTACTAAATCAGAAGTCTGGAAAATTAATGGGTGTTTTTCTACAGTATCATCCCCTTCAGTAACACTTACAACAACAATTCTCATGTGGGAACCTAAATCAAAATCAACAGGACAAATCAAATTACCCACATTTTCAATAATAACCATGTCCAAATCATCTAATGGCAAATCTCCAAGTCCATGACCTACTAAATGAGCATCTAAATGGCATTCTTTACCAGTGTTTAAACCAACTACAGGAGCATTGTGTTTTTCTATTCTGCCTGCATCAAATTTACTAATTACATCTCCTGCAATTACACCAATTTTATCATCAGTATTCTCAATAATGTTTTCAATTAAAGTAGTTTTACCAGAACCAATAGCTCCAACAAAATCAACGCAAAAAATATTTTTATCTTCAAGATTTTTCTTATTCCTGTCTGCTAATCTTTTATTAGCATCCATAATATTTTTTTGTACTTCTACATCAGCTACATTATGCATAGTCAATTCCTCCTATCTAATCATCATCAGGTTTCTCAATAACAATATTTTTAACAATACAATCTTTTCCATTTAAAATAGATATCCTTTTATTTCCACATTTTGGACAGTCTACAATTGGAGCATAGTGATCTTTATCATCCAGTTCTGCTACTCCTTTAAATCCACATTCAGGACAATCAATTTCAACAGGTATCTCTTCAATTTTAATATCGGCATCTTCAACTATGGTATTTTCAACTAAAACACTTAACATGAAACGTAACTGTTCAGGGTTTATCATAGCCAATCTGCCAATTTCAATACCAACTTCAGTAACTTCAGTTGCATTGTTACTTTCTGCAGTATCTATTACTGCATTTATTATTCCTTGAGCCATAGATAATTCATGCATTTTATTTCTCCTACATATTCAGAAAAAAATCTTAATATTATAATTATAGTTAGGATGATTAATAAATATTGTTAATTAATGTGAAAATCAAAAAAAATAAGTTTTATAAAAAAATAAAATGGATAAAAATTAATTTATCCCATATTATAAGCATCATATGCAGCATATATAGCATATATTAAATAAATAATATTACCAATGGTGCCTAATGCATATGTTAAAATAATTGAAAGCACAATTGCTGCAACAAACATTATTATACCTTTCTTGGTTTCACCTTGTACTACTTGACCAATACCAGGGAAGAAGAAAGAAATAATAGCTGCTACTATTGGACTAACCATAATACCCCTCCATAATTCAATTAAAAAACCAATACAAAATTATCGTATTATGTATATATTAACATTGAAAATATTTAAAGTTTCCTACTGTATTTCCATTTAATATTCAAAAAAATTGTAATAGATTAAACGAAGAAAAATAAAATAAATTATTTTAATTCTAACCATAATTCATTAGCATCTTCATTGGCCGAGTCAATTTTTAGAGCTCGTTTTGTAAACATTTTAGCTCCATTCATATCACCCTGCTCATATAATATTCTACCAAATAACGCCCATGCATCAGCATATTCATCATCAATATCCACTAACTCATTCAAGGATTCTTTTGAGTTAAAATAATCTCCCTGCGAATATAAATCATAAGCTTCTTCATATAATGTTTCAAGCTTCATATTATCATTAGAAGATTCAATAATCTCCTCTTTATCAACTTTTTCAGCAACTATTTCTTCCTGTTTTTGTGAGATTAAATCACACATATAATTTAAAATATATTCCGTTGCATTTTTGTGAAGGGGCTTATTATCATTTCCGCATTTCGGAGAGTAAATACATGAAGGGCATCCATTATGACAATCACAATTTTTAAGTAAATCTCTTGTAGATTTTAATAAATCAACAAAAACATCAACAGCCTTCTGTGTTATTCCAATTCCACCTTCATAAGCATCATAAATGAATATTGTAGCTTCCTGAGTATCTTCATGATAATTTGTAGATAATCCACCAATATCAAATCTGTCACACATTACATGAAGCGGAAATAAACCGATTAATGCATGTTCTGCACCGTGAAGTCCTCCTTCAAAGACTTCCTCTTCATCTTTATATAAATCTTCAAGTTTATTTTTAACTTCCCTTGGAATTGTAAACCATAATCCTTTTGTTCTGAATTTTAAAGGAGGCAAATTTAAATTAAACTGCCCAATTACTTTTGAAAAATGCATTTTCTTATATCTGTAATAATCTTCTTCTACGGTTAATTCACCAAAATGGATTTTTAAATCACCATATCGGGTTTTAGATAATTTTTTCTCAATATTGATGTGTACCTTATTTAAAACCATAGTATGATAATCTACAGTATTTTTAGAAACATTTACAAAACGACTATCTAAATTAACACTGTCTACATGATATGTTTCCCCTTTATTAATTAAAATAGCTCCTTCATGTGCTTCCCTATATACCTGTGAACGTTCCATAACCTCTAAAAGTTTACCATTATTCATAACTCTGAATTCATCATTGGATAACTGGTCCAAAGAATGTGACATTGCAGGATTGTCATCATATGGATAAATATAATCTCCACGAGGATTCTGATATAAATCTTTTTTAGAAACTAATTTATCCAAAACTTTTTTATCTGCTCCGAAATAATTCATAGCTTCATCTTTTTTAAGAGTTAACTCTTTAGCAGCACACAATAAATGTGCTTCCTGCAATATATGGTTTGACAAATCAATAATTACATTTTCATGAGGTTTATCAAAAAAGAAATCAGGATTCTTCATGAAATACTGGTCCAGCTGATTTTCAAAAGCAACTAAAATAGCTAATGATTTCTGATTACTTCTTCCTGCTCTTCCGCTTTGCTGCCATGTGGAAATCATAGTTCCGGGATATCCTGAAATAATCACTGCATCAAGTGAACCGATATTAATACCTAATTCCAGAGCATTTGTACAGGTAACCCCCAAGTATTTGCGTGATTTTAAGCCGTCTTCAATTTCACGTCTTTCATCTGCCTGATAACCTGCCCTGTATGCAGTTATTCTATGAGTTAATTTCCTTTTGATATTATCCATATCTTTTTTAGCCCACATAGCTATTAACTCTGTTATTTTACGTGAAACAGTGAAACATAATGTTTGAATGTCTTTTAACATTAAGTAAACAAAGATATTTTCTGTTTCCATATGCACAGAAGGTGCTTCAGAGTTATTGTGTTTTTTTCTTCTGTAATTTCTAAATGGATTATACAATATAAAATCTTTTTCTCCGCTTGGAGAGGTATCATTATCTACTAATTTAAATTCTTCACCAGTTAATCTGTTAGCCAGTTCCAATGGATTAGCTAATGTTGCAGAAGACAATATAAACTGCGGATCAGACCCATAGAAATTAGCTATTCTTTTTAATCTGCGAATAAGATAAGCTACATTTGAACCAAAAATACCTTTATAATAATGGGACTCATCAATGACTATGAATTTCAGATTGCTGTAAAAACGCTTCCACTGATGATGCCATGACAAAATAAGATGCAGCTGATACGGATTAGTTAAAATAATCCTTGATTTCTGACGAATATCATATCTTTTAGATTTTGGAGTGTCTCCATCATAAGTATGTGGATTAATTTTAATATCAAGAGATTTTTCAAGATTTTCCAAAACATGAAGCTGGTCATTTGACAGTGCCTTTGCAGGGTAAATGTATAATGCTGTAGCCTTATTATCTTCAATCATTGTTTCCATAATAGGTAAATTGAAAGCCAATGTTTTACCTGAAGCTGTCGGCGTTGTAATAATTACATTTTCATCTTTTTGAATAGCTTCATAAGTTTCTGCCTGATGTTTATATAATTTAGCATTTTTAGATTTTAAATAATCAACAATTTTAGGATTTAAATTCTCAACTTTCTTATAGCTGGCTTTTCTGGCAGGAATAGTTTCTACATGAGCTATTCTGTCCCTATACCTTACATCATTTTTAAACATGTCAATTGTTGATTTTGTCATAATAATCTTGAAAAACAGTTATTTATTATAAAATAATATATGAATAAATTAAATATTTAAATTATTCGTGTAAATGATACTTATCAAATGCTCTGTAGAGCAGTTTATATAGTTAACATATATAAATAATAAATAATTAACAAAATGAGGACAATAATGATTAGTTATGAAGAATTTGAGGATATTGTTGTAAATACACTAAAAAGAAACATTTCTTCAAATAAAGATCAAAAAAAAGCCATTTCATCTGATGCAAATGACTCCCTTTTTATAGTAGCAGGCCCCGGATCTGGAAAAACTACTGTAATTGTACTTAAAATACTTAAATATATTTTTGTTGATGATATTGCTCCAGATGAAATTTTAGCAACTACTTTCACCAGAAAAGCAGCAAACGAGTTACATTCACGTATTTTAAGTTGGGGAGACCAGATTAAAAACTATCTTTTAGAAAATATTGTTGAAGATGACCCTATTAAAGAACTGGAATTAATGAATTTCATTGAAAAAAAGATAGACTTAAACAAAATCAATATTGGAACTACTGACAGTGTAGCTGAAGATTTGCTGAGAATTCATAGAGAGCCCGGAACAAATCAGCCATTAGTAATTGAAGAATTTGTTACAAAGTCAGCTATGACAAATATTCTTCTTAAAGACAACAGATACTTAAATGAAAATTTAAAGGAATATCTTAAAAGTTTTACACCTAAAGAAAAGCTGGAAGAACCTTCAAAAATGGCAGAAATCATTTTGAATATGAAGAATAGGATGTATTATGACCAGGTGAACTTTGATGAAATCTATGATAAATTTGAAAAGGGCAGCGGAGCTAACTTAACTCTTAACTGTATAAAAGATTACGAAGCAGAACTGCAAAATAGAAACATTATAGATTTCCCGATGCTCGAATCCAAATTCTTAAACAAACTTAAAAATCATAAACTGGACATTTTTTTAGACAGTATAAAAATCATTCTAATTGACGAATATCAGGACACCAATCTGATTCAGGAAGATATTTACTTTACAATAGCCCAGTGTGCCCTAAAAAACAACGGCAGTATAACTGTTGTAGGTGATGATGACCAATCTCTCTATCGTTTTAGAGGAGCTACTGTAGATTTGTTTACAAATTTCAAAAAACGTGCACAGGACAAATTAGGAATTGATGTTAAAGAGATTAATTTAAGAACCAATTACAGGTCCAGTGAAAATATTATCAGTCACTGCAATCATTTTGTAGAACTAGATAAAGAATATCAAAAAGCAAGAGTGGATGAAAAACCTAAAATCATTGCTCCTGATTTTGATAAAGATAAAATACCTGTTTTAGGAATGTTTAGAAATAACCCTGAAATGTTAGCTAAAGATTTAACTCAGCTAATTAATAATCTCATAAATAATGGGGAAACATCACTGAAAATCAGAAGAGTATTGAATAAAGATTATTACGATACATTAAATGGCAATTCAAACTTACAAATCATTAACAAGCAAAAACAGAATAATGCTAAAAAAAGCAAAAATTTAGAAAATATTACATTGAAATTAGATGAAGAATACGGGTCTGCATCAGATATAGCTATTTTATCATATTCTCCTAAAGAAATGAAAGGAAGCACTCCAACATTTAATTATTACTTAAGAAAAAATCTTAAAAAACTCAGAAAACCTATTGAAGTTTTCAATCCGAAAGGAAGAGACCTGCAAGATATAAAATCAGTTGCAATATTTTGCGGATTGATTTTAGAGTGTATTGATCCTCAAGGCATAATCCAAAAATCAGATAAACAAATCCAGAATTTAGCTAATAGAAACATGACCCGCTGGAGATACCGGGCAATAGACTACATTAAATTAAAACCTGAACCTAATGAACCTGTTTCACTGTCTGAATTTGTAATTTCCTGGCAAAACCGCCACCCTAAAAATCGGAACAAATGGCCTGAAAGTGCAAGTCTGATGGAACTGGCTTATAAATTAACTACCTGGATTGAAGACCTTCAAGAAGATGTTGAAGGAATCGTGTATCTGGAAGCTATTACAAGGTCAATTAAGCAAACAGGATTTTTCAATAAGTATTCCGGAAATATTGTATTTACCAATTCAAAAACCGAAAGAGAATCAGTTCTTGAAGCTATCTGGAATATTTTCATTCCAATAGCTACCGGAGGAGTTGGAATTGACGAAGACCTTCTTGAAACACTGCCTGATGACAGAATAAATATAATGTCTATTCATCAATCTAAAGGACTGGAATTTCCATTAGTAATTGTTGATGTCGGCAGCAAATTTAAAAAGAACACTTTCAATACTCAAAACTTAAGATTTCCAAAAATTGAACCTGAAAACAGAAGTATTGAAGACAGTATACGTTGTTTCAGCTCTCTTGGAGAATCACAAAGAAGTGAAAAAGACAGATCCTTTGATGATTTGACAAGACTTTATTTTGTGGCATTTTCCAGAGCTGAAAATGTTCTGCTGCTTATTGGATTAATATCTTCCCTTGACGGATATTCAGTTAACAATAATCTTAAACAAATTCCTAATGTTGCACTTGGCTGGAGCAGAGATGAAAAATTAGTTGGATTTGATGAAATATATCTAATATAAAAAAGGAGGCTTAAAAATGAAATTATCTTCAAGATCAAAAGCATATATGATTCCGGAATATAGTTTAACTGGAGATTTGCTCTCCTTTTTAACTTGTAACTTACAGTACAGATATCAGAATAAAGGTACTCTTCCTCCATCAATGCCTATACAATTATGGTTTGGAGAATTTATACATGGAGTAATGGAAGAAGCTTACTTACAATGGGAATTAAATAAAACACCATTTCCATGGGACTGGAAAAAAGACATCAGACCTATTGAAAATATGATTGATGCAAGACTACAGGTAAGGGGGCTTTATCCTCCAAAAGAACATTTCTTTTCAACAAATCATCCAAGTAATGAAAATGTTGATGTTAATGAAAGAGACCATAAAAAATTAGCCAGTGCAAGAGCTGAAAGGGCTATTAATTATTGGGGTCCTCATTTATTCCCTTTAATTGATTCTGCAGAACTGTTAATAAAAGGAATTCGAAATATGCCTAATTACGATGAAAACACCAGCCGTTCCAATTATTATGGCATCAATGGTGTTATTGATGTTTTAAGCTCATTAAAAATTAATGAAACAATTGAAAATACTCAACAGACAACATTGGATTCCTATAGAAATAAGATTATCGAATATCTGAGAAATGATAAAGAATTTCAAGAGCATGTGCATAACATTGACGGTGATGAATATGAAGTAATTATTGATTATAAAGGAATGAGAAGGCCTTCAAATCAAAGAGATGATGATGAAACATGGATTCGTCACAAATGGCAAATTTTAACATATGCCTGGCTTAGACACCAGCAGGCAGATGCCAAACCAATTGTTGCAGGAATTATTTTCTATTTAAATGAACTTGTTCCCTCAAAGGAAGATCTGATTGTTGTTCAGCAAGATATTCATAATAATCTAACTGATATTCCGAAAGAAGGTGAATTTAAAAAAGATGTTGCACTAATTGAAAACTGGGATGAAGACGCTAAAGTTCCTGAATTAAGTTCTGAATTTAAAACAGCAAGATCCATCAGAATAATTAATATTAACCCGGATGAAATTGAAAAGGCTTTGAATGAATTTGACAATGTTGTAAATAATATTGAATCATCATTAATTAAAGAAATTAAAGGCTGTAAAATTCAGGATGCATGGAAAGCACAGGGGGATGAAAGAACCTGTGATGCATGTGATTTTAAAACATTCTGTAAAAATAAAAAAACAAAAACAAAAGAATTTACTATTCCTTAAAATAAATATATAAAGTAAGTGATATTATGAGTAGTTTAGAAACCAATCAAAAGTATAGTAAAGTACTTGAAGACAATGTTAAACTAACCTGTAAAGCAGTAGCTGTTAAACTTTTAGCTAGTGAAGATGAACTTCCAGAAGGCTATGATTTAATAGATGAAAAGGTCAGACATTGTGAAATGATTAGAAAAGCATCATATGGGGAAAAATTTTATAGTACTATTGAACAGCAAGCCTGTTTAGGTGGAGCTGGAGCTATTGGTCTTAGAGATATGCCTCCTAAATTAGCTAGTGGAGAAAAATATTTTGAATTAGGAAGATTTAAAGATTTGGAAACTGCAAAAGCAGCTACTGAAAAACTTTCAATAATAAAAGAAAGATATTGGGGAATTGTATATTCACCTTTAGACGAAGCCACTTTCAAACCGGATGTAGTTTTAATAATTACCGAACCTGTTGGCGGAATGAAATTAGCTCAAACTATTGTTTATTCTTCAGGAGATAAAGTCAGACCTAATTTTGCAGGTATCCAATCACTTTGCGGTGACGCTTTAGCTAATCCGTTTATAACTGGTGGAGTTAATTTCACATTAGGCTGTGACGGTTCCAGAAATGCAGCAGATATTAAAGACAATGAAATGACTATTGGAATTAGTGGTGAAAAATTAGAAGAAGTTATTTCAAACCTAAAAGTTATCGAATAACTTTAAATAATCATCATAATGATTTATATTTAATAATTCCAGTTCATTTTTTTCTTTTATACCATAAAAAGTATAGCCATCATCAAATATTTTTCTTAAAATTGGATTTAAATTATCATTTTCATTTTCCAAATATTTTATTAAATTATCTTTAAATGCTACAAAAGGCATTCCTAATCCCTCAGCAGTGTCTAATAAACCTGTTTTTCTACGTCTTAAAATAGCTATTGTTTTTTCAGGATTATCTGAATTTTTACAAACATTAATCATTTCATCAAATGTTTCACTTGATACTGTTGGCTGGTCTCCAGTTATGCAAAGTGCAAAATCAGAACTGATATTTTTTAAACCGTTTAAAAGAGATACTGATAAACCTACATCAACAGGATTATTTTCTACAAATTTTACAGAGTCTTTATAATTATCAAAAATAGCTTCTTTTATTTCATCACTATAATGGCCTAATACCACAATACATTCATCTACATTTGAAGATAATGCATTGTCAATAGTTGTCTCTAAAACAGTTTTATTATGAAACGGAAGAATAAGTTTGTTTTTTACTGAAATATTTCTAGAAATCTGATCTTTTCTCATACGGGAATTTTTACCTGCAGCGGTAATAATAGCTGAAACTGTCATAATAAACACTAAAAAAAAGTAAAGTAAAAGATAAAAAATTATCTTTAACTTGGAATAAATCTTTCTATCTTACCATAAATTGCCATACTCGGACCTGAACCTTCAGTCCACATCACTATTTTAACTGGATAATCATGATTATTTGTAACTTTAATATCTTCAGAAGGATTAAATCCAAATAATACTGCATCATTATCTCCACACATACCTACTGGCAATCCAAATCCTTCAGCAAGAACAGCTGCTCTTAATACCCTAGCTGGCGGACATACTCCATGAGAAGCACTACCTCCAGGAGCATTACTGTCAGAAGCAGAACCAAAATCAATATATGCTTTTCCATTTCCACTTGAATTTGGTGGAATTACTGTATTATTCCATGCATCTACAAAAGATCTTGCATTAAATTCTCTTACCCCATCCCCATATTCAGGGTGAGAACCTAAAGAAGTAGAATAAACTTCACCATCCTCTTCTGTAACATTACCCATATACAATACAATAGGAGTGCCATCAGGATATGCAGCTACATAATCAGATACATTGTTACCAAATATAATTGATACATTACCAGCACTTATATCATTTCTTCCATCAGAAAAGTTAACAATTCCTCGCTCTAATGTGAAATTAGATTTGTCAGAATCATAATTATACCAATTTTGAATAGTTGTAGTATTGTAATACTTACTTCCAAAATCAGTGTTTTTAATTTCTGAAGTAGGAATTGATTTAACGACAGTACCATTTTCTACAACATCAACACCATCAGATGTTTTGGTTAAAACCTTATAAGGTGCACTGTAACCCCATACATAAGTATGTGGCGCTTTAACAGCTAACTGATTACCTTCATAAGTTAAATAACCTGGACCTTCAAAGCCCTGTGCTTTACCATAAGAATCTATACCTTCACTAGATATTGTAGCAAAGTCAAATGGAACAGTTCCTGTTGTTAAAGTTATTAATATACCCTGCAAATCAAGACTGGTAATCTGGTGAGCTATAAAAGGCAGATTATCTAATAAAGGTACCTGAATTGACTGATTCTCACCTAAAATAGAATCCCCTTCAAACATAGATTGGCCAATAGGCAAATTATATTCATTTGCAAAGGATTCACCAGTGTATGTATTATGATTTACAAAAGAAAATGCGAATAAAAGTAAAGAAATAAAGAATAATGCCAATATTATCTTAATAGATGTACTTCTCCATTTATAACTCATATTATTTAACACCTTCAATAATAATATAACAATAGTATATTTAGTTACTATTATATTTATATATTTTCATTTCAATGAATACAAACTAAAGGTTTTCAGACAAGAGCCTTATTCTTTCCTGGATTTCAATAATAGCTTCCTGACCGTTACCTCCAATGAAAAGTGCATCTTCATGAGAGAATTCAGCAATAAGGGCAATTATCTCATCTAATGAGTTAGCTATCTCAATTCTGCCTTCATAACCAAGACTATTTAAACGATACAATCCCATATCAATAGTATCATCTAATCCCGGAAACAGAACAATGACTTCAGGATTATATTTAACTGCTTCATCTAAAATACTTAATCTATGTTCTTCATTAGCTCTAGGAGTACCTATAAATAATGCATAGAAATCATTTTCACTTAAAACTGAAGTTAATGCATCAGAATTATCAGTTTTACCTACAAAAATAGAAGCATTATTAATCTTATAAACATTCATTCTACCTTCAACTGCTTTAAAATCAGCTAAAGATTTCATAATACTATCCTTAGATATTTTTAATTCAGTAGCTATAGCTGCAGCCAAACCAGCATTTAATGCATTGAATCTACCACAAACCTGTAACTTTTCATCATATTCAAAAAAAGGAATAGCTTTATCAGCAACTTCTTTAAAATCAGCATTGAAATCTTGATTAAAAGCTGTAAAAATCGTTTTTCCTTCAAAGAATCTCACTAAAGTATTTTTATAATTGGCTATTGTCTTATGAACATTCATATGATCATTACCAATATTAGTAAGACCTACCATGTCAAAATCAAAACAATAATTACAAAAATCAAGTGTCATGTCACAAACTTCAACAAGTAATATATCATAATCGTCATTTGAGGCTTCTAAAACTAAATCATAGTAACCGGAAAAGCCTCCACCACCATTTCCACCGACTAAAACTTTTTTACCAGCATTTTCCAAAATAGTTTTTAACATATGAACACTAGTAGTTTTACCATTAGTTCCAGTAATGCCAATAGTAAAAAGGTCTTTATGCTTAGTTACAACATTACTTAACAGTTTACCTTTTTCAAGCAATTTATTTGCAAAAGCTCCCCCATACATGCTGGGACTAATCGCTATTGCATCACATTCTTCAATTGCATGTGAATTTGAAAAACCTAAATCAACAGTTAAATTATCAGAAACAATAGAAACAGTTTCATCACCACTAACCAAATTCATTGAAATCATAGGTAATTCCAAATCTGATAAATCAACTTTACTATTTAAATCAGTTGCATAAACATCCCAACCATGATTTAAAAGAGAATTAACTGCTTTTTTTCCTTCTACACCTAAACCTATAACTGCTGCTTTCATAAAAAAATACCTTTATTATTATTTATAACAGTATAAAATATTGTTATTCAAGTATAAATATTATAACATTCATAATTCATTTAAAAGGTGAAATAATGTTTGAAGAGGAAAATGATAATAAAATATATCGTCTTATCATTAGTAACGGTTATGACAAAAATAAGGAATATATGAAATTTATTGAACAAATGTATTCTAAAAATGATTTTTTATGGAAAGAATCTATTTCCGGGTCTTATTCAACAGCCAATAAAGAATTTTTTGAAAAAATAGATGTTATAATACTTTTAGCAGGTTTATATAATTACAATAAAGAAACTTTTAATGATTTAATTAAAGCTAGTGAAAACTATAATATTCCAATAGTTCTTGTAAGACCACATGGACTTGAAGAAATTCCTGAAAACTTGGAAAAAGAAGCATCAACAATTGTAGGATGGAATGCTAACTGTATTATAGATGCAATAAAAAATGCTGAGGAAATAGGCAGAATCTAAATTAATCACTTAAAAAAATTAAATAAAAGTATCTAACTAGATACTTTTGAAATACCATTATCTTTTTCTACTTTAATCAAATTATCTGCAGCATTTTCAAGCTGACTTTCATGAGTCACAATAATCATTTGCGGTAAAACAGTCATGTCTTTTAACAGATTAATTAATTCATGTCTTCTAAAGCTATCTAAATGTATTGTAGGTTCATCTAAAAGAATAGTGTCCAAATCACCTTTTGCCATAGCCTGAGTAATACCAAGTCTTAAAGCAAGTGCAATAGCTATTTTTTCACCACCACTAACCATACTCATTGAAGATTCACCTTCAGGACCAAATACAGTTACTTCATAGTCCTCATCCAATGTTAAATCAGAATAATTAAAGTTAAATTCATCAAAGAAGTCCTTAGTGTATTTTTGAATTACAGGCCTTGAACGATTCCTTAACTCTTTTTGTATACCGTTTTTAGAATATAATGTTCTAATATGATTCAATAAATCAATATAATCTGTAGTGTTTTTATATTCTTGTTGGAATTTATAGTTAGTTAATATTTTTTCTGTTAAATCATTGACATTAGCTATTAATTCTTTAGCTTGACCTTTAATTCCTGAAAGCTCATTTGTAAACTCATCATATCTTCTTTCATAAACTTCGTAAAAGTAAATTACTTTTTCATATTTTTCTTTATCATAAACAGAAGCATTTATTTTATTTTTCAAGATTTCAATTTGATTAAGTGAAACACCAATATCATCTTTTTTAGAAGTTAACTGAGATTCAAAAGCTTTTTTATTTTGAACAAAACCTTTAAGCTGATTAAATTCTTCTTCCTTATTTTTTAAATCAGTAATACGTGCTTGTAAATCAGCAGTACTCATATCACCGCTTAAATGAGGATCTTGGTCAATAGCTAATTTGATATTTTTAACATGAACATCAATTTCATTATTAACCTGATTTAATTTATATTGAAGTTCAGTTTTACTACTTAAAACATCTAGTGCTCCTTTTGATTTTATATATGTATTGTAATCTTCTTTATTTTCTTCACGGCCAATTTTTTCTTTAGATATATCCAGTATAAGTTCGCCTAATTTATTATTAGTGTACTCTTTAGATTCTAATCCTTCATCAATCTCATTAAGTTTAACCAGATCTTTTTCTAAATTGTCAAATTTATTTTTATATCCTATAATATCTTTAGATAAATCCTGAAGTTTATTATATTTTTCTTCAAAACTATCTTTATTTTTATTCAAAAGACGAATATTTTCATTATTTTCTACAATAGCTTTCTTATTAACATTAATTTCACTATTATAAGAATCAATTAATTCATTTTTCTTTTGAGGATTAATATCAGATTTACAAACAGGACATTTATTTTCAACATCCAATAATTCATCTAAAGGTTTTTGTGCTGTATCAATAGCTTGTTTAAATTTAACAATTTCCTCATTTTTAGAAATAATCTCAAGACTTAAATCTTTAACTTTATTAGAAACTTCCTCACTGAAGTTGTTGGTAACATCTTCTAAATGACTGAAATTATCAACATCAGCTAAAATATCCTGAGACAAACCACTATCATATAATTTATCTTTAGTTACAGAAAAAAAACTTTCAATTTCATTTCTATTTCCTTCAATTGATTTAAGAAGTTGCTTTTTATCTTTTTCAAGTTGGGTAAGAGTAGCTAATTCTTTTTCAAGATTAATTTTTTGATTGTTTAATTTTTCAATTTTCTCATCGGCTACTAAAAATTTATTATATCCTTCTTTTTTAGATGCTAAAAGTTCTTCCTGTGTTGCAATTGAATCTAAATCTTTTTCAATTTTTTGTTTATCAAGTTCCAACTGCTGAATACTTGTAACAGATTTTTCAAAGTCCAAGTATAACGGTAATTTCTTAACAAATTTTTCCAATCTTACAATTTGCTCTTCGGCTTTTTTTATTTCATCTAAATTATCCTGAAGTGCTCTTTTATCATTTTCAAGAGAATCCAATCTTTTTTTCTCAGCATCTAAATTATTATTGAAGTTATCAAAGATTTCTTTTTCTCTTTCCATATTGGTTTTTTCATTTTGCTTTTCAGCTTTCATCTCTTTAACTTCTTCAATCTGTTTTTCTAAAGCAAGCCCTTTTTCTTTAAGACTATCCAATAATGCTTTTTTATGATTATATTCCTCTTTTAACTCTTCAGATGAAAATAACTTACCCTTAAGTTCTGACTGAGCTTTTTCATAATTGCTAATAATAGGCTGTAAGTTTTTCCAGGCTTTTTCCAGAGAATCCAAACCTAATAATTTTCCAATTAATTGTTTTTTCTCAGAGGAAGTTTTATCAACTAATTCTGCAATTTCTCCTTGCCTTATGTAAATTGCATTTAAAAACAAATCTGAATCAATATCCAAAATAGACTGAATTTCATTAGCTACCTCTTTATCTCCAGCACATGATGGAATAAATTGACCTTTAGAAGTGGTTTTTTTAAGAATTGTTGATTTTAAACCTGATTTGGTTTTTTCACGATGAATTTTATATTCCTTACCATTAGAAATAAATTCCAAATCAACATACATGTTTTCATTACTGCCATTTCTCACTAAATCATCAATTTTTTTAGCAGTATGCTGTTTGAATAATGCAAAACTAATAGCTTCTAAAATAGTAGATTTTCCAGCACCATTTTCCCCTACAATAACTGTAATCCCATCACCAAATCTAATAACTTCATGATTATAGGATTTGAAATTGTTTAATGTTAATTTTGTAAAAATCATTGAAGAGCCCCACTAAATCTTACCTGACCGTCTTCAGGTTTATTTTCAGTTATTTCATCACCAGAATCATCATTTATAATATTGTATTTTTCATTGAAAAATTGATTAACTAAATCCTCAGATTCATCTGTTTTATTTTTTGAAAGCAAGTCATATAATTCAATAGCTAAATTATTGACATCTTCACTATCATACTCTTTTAATTCATCAATTAAAAGCTCTTTAGGACCTAAAGCATTTTTATCATTAATAATAGCATTAACATCCACTTCCCTATCAAGTACATTAAATGTAGGCCTGATCATTAATGCCAAATCACCAAGTTCCCTATTAATAAATTCATATATTTCCCCTATATTTGAATCAATGTTGTTGATTTTAAGATTTAAAATAGGCTGTTTATCAAAGTCTTTTATTGTATTTTTAATAGAATCTATTTCAGCACCTAAATTCCTATAATCAATAGTTTTTACAATGAATTCACGAGGAATATCCATTTTAATTCTTTTAACATTCATTTTTGGTCCGTCTAAATCAACTACAACAAAACCTTTACCATTCTTTTTAAGGTCTATTAACTCACTAACATTCCATGTTTCAGTTGATCCAGGATAAACCAGTTTTCCCTTACCAAAATCATCACAAATATAATTATGAATATGGCCTAATGCATAATAATCAAAATTATCAGGAATATCTCCAATTTCCAATTCATACTGTAAATTGAAATATTTGTCAATTCCCTGATGTAAAACAAGAATGGATTTTTCATGATTTTCTGCTTTTTTGGACAATTCATCTAATTTGCTTTTAACATTTTTATTTTGGGAAGCTGGATAAAATGGCAATCCTGCAATAAAAACATTATCGTGCATATAACTTGCATTAATTTTGCTTATTAACTTTAAACCAAATTTTTTAAATAAGACCTGAGGAGGTATAGCTCCATTACGGTTTACAACATCATGATTTCCGGCAATAGCATACATTGGTATTCCTGCACCTTTTAATTTAAGCAAACCTTTTTGAAAAGCTAAAAGAGCAGATGGTGATGGTCTTGCTGAATCAAACAAATCTCCACTATGTATTACAAAATCAACTTTTTCTTCGATTATTTTATCTATAATTTTATCAAATACTTCATAAAAGTCTTTTTCCCGCTCAAGTAAGCCGAATTGTCTATAACCTAAATGAGTATCTGCCAAATGTGCAAATTTCATTATATTACCTTTTAAATTTTTTATATAACCAACAAACACTCTAAAATTAAAGCATTTAACAATTAATTATATAGCTAATAGTAATATTTAATATTATGGTAGCATTAGAAAAGTAATATGATTAAATCAATAGTCGTAACCTAAATTAAGAATGTATTCTTCCTGTTTTTTGATTTCTTCAGCTTCATCTTCCTTAAAATTATCCAGCATAGATACAATATCCAAGTCTCCACCATGTCTGCGACCATTAAATTCATCGATTTTAACCAGTGTCGGAACATTTGTCATAAGTCCTGTTAAAATAGCTTCACCAACATTTAAGGAAGGTAACTGTTTTACCAAATCACCAGATAAGCTTTCACTAGCTGATTGCACATGCCTTTGATCCTCAGGTTCAACTAATCTTAAAATAATCATGTTATTCATTTGAGATAATGCATCATGGTCCACTGTTTTTGGAGACTGACTTACCAAACATAATCCAAGACCGAATTTACGTCCTTCCCTGGCTACTCTTTGAATCCAGAATTTGGAGTTGGAATCTCTTTTATTAGGAGCTAAAATATGTGCTTCTTCAAGAATATAAAATACCGGGAAATCCAAGGTTTTATTGCTTGTTTTATGAACTGCATTTTTCCTATACTGTAATGAATTTCTCATAATATGACTTACAAGAACTTCAGCAGTTGATTCATCAGCCTGACTTAAATCCAAAACATTGGCTTTACCTATTTTAATAGTTCCTAAAATATTGCCTTTATTTATATTGAAAAGGTTTTCATATTTTTCTCTTAAATCATCAACCTTATTCATAACATCCATGATTTTAGTTTTTTCATTGGAACTACTGTTTTCATCATTGTACCAATTTTCCAAAATTGTAAAAATAATTTCTAAAAAGTCTTTTGAGCTAGATCCACCACTGCTTATAACCTCACGAGCTTCATTAAATGCTTTTCTGAAGTATCTTTCCTGAATATGAGCTGAACCTTTAATATTAGCCAAATTTTTAATTTCTGAAAAGGACATGTATATTGGATTTATTACAGGTTCAATAACGTTTACTTCACCATTTGTAAAAGTGGCATCAACATATTCTCCATGCATATCAAAAACAAAAACAGGGGCATTGTATTTTAATAATCCGTCAATTAAAACAGATACTGTATTTGATTTACCTGCTCCAGTCATAGCTAAAATAGCTAAATGCCTGTTCATAATAGAGTTTACATCCACATTAACTTCAACATCACTCTGATTAACTAATGTTCCTAATTTAAGGGGATTTTTCAAGTTAAATACTTTTTTTAGAAGTTCATCATCTGCTTTTGTAATCGGAGTTCCTGGAGGTGCAGGGATCCTTGGCAGCTTTAAATTATCATCCACATCACCAAGTAAGCGAACTTTTCCCTTAACATATAAATCATTTCCGCTAACCTTAGTTATTGTTTCAATGTCATCTACATCATATATTTCACTATTTAATGCTACATTACCTCTAACTAAGTTTTCAATCATTCCCAACACATTTTTCCCGTCATATTTAATGGAAACATATTCTCCAACCTGAGGCATTGAATTTGAAATAAAATCAACTTCCAATAATGAAATTTCCCCTATACATCTTCCTATAATCATCAATATCACACCTTTAATTTATAACATTTCCCTACCTGATTTTTCACGAACTTTAGCTATATTAATAAGCTCTTTTATGTTTTTATCTGAAATAACCACATCATTATGTGCTTTTTTAAGCAGATATGGATATCCATCTGTTGAAAACTTTTTAAGTTTTGCGGCAATTTCTTCAATTTCAGCCATAGAAGCATCATAAGGAAGCTCCACTTTCAATACATTTTTATAATCATCTAATCTTAAATAAAAAATTGTAAATTTTAAATCCTTAAAAAATTCATCAAAAACCGGGAAAGTTGTATTAATATCTTTTGATACTTTTTTACGAATTACTCTTGAAATACCCTGTTTTTGAGTGTATTTATCAAAAATAGCTATATCCGGAATATTACTATGGAAAATATCATTATTTGAAGAACTTTTAGAAATAGCTATCATTTTTTTAGGATTCTTTAAAATCTCTTTTAAGACTATTAATCTTTCAATAGTTGTTAAATACAAAATATAAGGATATTTTTGCTCCTGATAGATCTTAAAATATTTATTAAATAATTTTGGAGAATAAACACTTTTATCAGAGGGATTTTTAACCATATCTTCAAAATCATTTAATGTAGCAGATATCAAATCTTTTTTAGCCTTGGCAGATGTTTCAACACCTCTTGGAAATGGATTCTGCAAATCTCCATAAATAGATCCGTCTATTAAATAATAATCCACATTATATTCTTCAAGAGAACTTAAACAGCATTTAAGCTCAAAAATAGACATATAATTACTTAAAAATTCATCCAAATATGACAAATAAGGAAATTTATCAATGTCACTTTGTTCAATTGTTTTAAGTTGTCCGTCAAAAATCAATGACTCGGCAGCTACTGCATAAAAGTTAAATCCTAAAAATTTCTTTTTATTGAAACTGCCGTCGCCAGCACCAATTGAAAATTCATCATCACTGCCTGTAATGTTTTTTTCGTTCCAGTTATCTGAAACAATGGAATTTCCTTCAAGTTCCGGGATAATTTCTTTAATGGATCCTCTTTTACTAGCTGCTTTAATATATAATGAATTTAACATAATCTCTAATAAAAATAAGTTAGTTAAATAATAAAAAAATTAGGTAAGAGTGTCTGAAAACTATTCTATTGAAGCTTTTCTGATAGCTGATGTAATTTCTTCAATTTTACCTCTAACATCATTGGTTTCTTCAACAATTGTTCCTGTAACAATTATATCTCCGCCAGCTTTTGCTGCTGTATATGCAGCTTCACCATCACGGATACCTCCACCAACAATAATTATCATGTCTTCAGTAGCTTTTTTAGTATATCCTACCATTTCTGGTGGAATTGGTTTATCTGCTCCGGAACCTGCTTCAATATAGAAAAATCTCATTCCTAAAAGTTCAGCAGACATTGCATAAGCTGCAGGTATTTTTGGTTTGTTTCTAGGTACTAATTTAGCATCTCCTACCCAGCCAACAGTTCCTCCAGGTTGAACAACCATATAACCCATTGGTAAAACTTCAATTCCTGCTTGCCTTACAATTGGTGCAGCTAATGCCTGAGCACCATAAATCCAATAAGGATTAGTAGAGTTTAAATAACTCATAAAGAAAATTGCATCAGCATATTTACTTACACTATTAATATTTCCAGGGAATAAAATAATTGGAACTTCTATATTTTCAGATAATATTTTACAAGTTTCATCAACTTCATCATTATTAACAGTTGATCCACCAATCATAATTCCATCAGTTCCACCAAGAATAGCTTCTTCAGCTATGTTTAAAGCTTCCTGAGGTGTTTGTTCATCCGGATCAATTAAAGTAAAATGAATTTTCCTATTTTTTAATATGCCTTTAATATGTTCTTCGACCATTTCCATAAAAATCCCTAAATATCTTAATATAACTATTTGTGTAAACAATATTATATTAAATTAATGTTTAATTACATCAGTTAGAGATTTTATTACTCTCTGTTCTTTTTTCATCTAATAATTCTATATTATGTTTTTAATATTTTATTACAGACCTCATAAAACAAGTACATTCAATGCTTTTACAGCTGGTGATTGTATAATATCATTTTTACAATTCTTGGGTTGTTGTACTTGCTATTCCAATTATGTTCAGTGTTCCGTCTTCGTTTAAGTTATATTATGTTTGTTGGTTTTTGGTTAATGGTAGGTAGACAAGGAATTGGTTGTTTTTAAGTGTCATAATCGTTATTATATTAGGAATCTTTTTTTAATAGTAAAAGGTGAGGGTGTTAACTATTCACCCTCCATCCTCATTACTATTATTAAAAAAAGATGTTTTTTCCGGTTTTTTTATTTATTGTTTTTTTAGGCGATAAAAAAAATGATATTTTTTTGAAGAAAACCAAAAAAATACATATTTTAATCTTCTTCAATATTCACACTAGACAGTTAGAAAAAAAATATAGATTATATGAAAGGATTATACATTATAAATATAAATTAAAAGGAGGTGAATACAATTCCAGAAGAAACCCAAGAAACTAAGAAAACAGAACAAGAACACAACCATTATACTCCTAAGGATAACTCAGATTATATGATTGAGAAAGGATACATAAACATTGAAAAATAATATCATTACTTCTACTTTAAATCATTTCAAGTATACGAACTGGTTGCATAAGCAAACCTTCATCAGTGAATTCATTATCTGGACTTTTAGGATCATAATAATAATAACATGCACTTTCATATTCTCTTCTTAACATGCCATCTTCCTTTTCTTCTTTTAGAAGATATCTTCTAAATTCCAAATCCTTGGGAGAATCAGCTTCTCCTAAAAATAATTCACTAACTCTTTTCTCAAATTCTTCATAAGTCATAGGGTATTTGGATTCATCAATAGTTTCAGATTTCATTATTATCCTTCCTTACTTTACCGTGTTTGGTTTTCATCCCTGATTGTGTAAGCATTATCATAAGCATCATCACCAGTTACTGGAGAAACTGCTTCATAAAACTGTTCAGGTTTAGTATATCTACTTTGTTTACCAGTATATTTAAAGAATATCACATTCTCAGCTTCATCTCTTCCTTTCACCCAATTTGAAGGAGCATATTCTTCATTAAATTCAACATGAGTTACTGGTTCGAAACCACAATGGCAATAAAACTTATAATTACCATCAAAACTGTCTAGTTTGGTTCCGCCTTTTGTTGTTGCGAATTTTAATAAAGAACTACTACTGTCTTTTACATTGCCTGAATTATTTGCACATACACTTATAATATCCCCATCATCACGAATAGCTATTGTACTCCCATTCTTGGTGATGAACATTCTACAATTATCAAAAAATGAAGTATCATCGGGAATGTCTACTCTCCATGATTTATCTGCAGGTTGTGATGCTGCTGCTTTTTTTAATTTGTTAAGGAGTAATTCTTTATTAGTTAATTCTTTGACTTCAATAGCATACCTATCTGCATTAGGAATGCCTAGTTTATCGTTAGAATATATTTAGTGTAATTATTATTTAAATTATTGGTAGCAGACAATTCATTCAATAGTATTAGGTTAATTACTTCAGGCTCAACACTACCTCCAGTTTTACTGTCCCAGACACTCAAAATAAGTACAACGGCAATTAGGATACACAGACAACATACTATCATTATCCAAATCACTAATACAATGCACATTATCCTTTAAACCAGGACGATAAACATTATCCTCACTTTTATTAAACAAGTAAACATTATCCAAACATAAAATGCAGACATCAGCATCTTCAGCAGTTAGAATAGTAACTTTAACATAAAACAGTATTTTGTGCTAACCTCAGTTTTAGCTATTTTAGCACTTAAAGCAATCAAAATCTAATAAAATGATTTTATTAGCTAAACTGCAAGGATTTTTACCTAAAAAATATCAGAAATAAACATATAAAGTAATTATTATATTAAAAAAGACATAAGCCTTAAAAAAAAAGAAATTAAAGTAAAGAGAATAAGATTATCCTCTTGGTTCTTTTGCTTTGAACCTTAAACCTGTGTACCCACATTTCCTACAAGTAGTTGCAGCAGCAGGGTTACGAGCATTACATTTTAAACAGATTTTAACATTAAACATTCTGTTTTCTGCTTCTTCAAATCTTGCCATTAATAACTCCTCCTTATAATCATGAAAAATGTAATTTTAATTAAAGAAAATATGTTATGAAACAAAAATAAGAATTTTAATTATCATAACTATTAATAAATTATTTTGTTTTAATAGTATTTAAATGTTTAGTTAAAACCCTCATTATTTCTTAAATTTATAACACCAATATAAAATCAAACCTACAACAGCAATAACTAAAACCGCATCAAGAATATGGAAATACTTAGTAAGAACAGACCAGTTTTGACCTAATATTACACCTAAATATGCAAGTATTAAAGTCCACGGCAAACATCCAAGTGCTGTGTAAAGTGTAAACTTTTTAATATCCATACGGGCTATACCAGCAGGCAGGGAAATGAAAGTTCTTATAACAGGTAAAATACGCCCAACAAATACTGTTGCTGCCCCGTATTTATTAAAAATATCATCAGCCAAATCCAGTTTATCTTCAGTAATTAAAATGTATTTTCCATACTTTTCTAAAATTGGTCTTCCGCCTTTCAAACCAACAAAGTAAGCTATTAAAGATCCAACAAGATTTCCTAAAGTTCCGATAACTACAATTCCAAGAAAACTTAATTGCCCTTCCTGAACTACAAAGCCTGCAAAAGGCATTATAACTTCGCTTGGAAAAGGAATACATGCACTTTCTAATGTCATCATTATAAAAACACCAAAATAACCTAATGTTTCAATAACATGAACTACAAACATTGATAAAACTTCAGTAATTGCCATTATATACACCTAAATTTTTAAATACATAGTCTCCTAATTTTAAAGCAACAAAACCAGACAAAACGCCTACACCACTACCTCCTAAAACATCTATCGGATAATGAACACCTAAATAGATTCTTGAAAATCCAACAACAGCTGCAATAGCTAATGTAATATAAATCAATGATGTTTAATAGTTTTATAATCCAAATTAAGTTCACCAGCTAATTGATTGGCATTACATGGCTTTTCATTAAGCTTTTTAATAATTTTAGCTCTGTTGATGCCTCCTTTTTTACCGGTGATTAACCACCAAAGCAGCTTTTCAATATGTTTCATAATCAAAAAATCCTTAAAATGAAATTATAATATCAGTTTTAGAATTTAGACTATAAAATATTATCTGCAGTAATTTTACTAACTTAAAAATCAAAAAGCGGCTTTTAAAAAAAAATAAAAATCTAAAATTATTCTTTAGATTCTAAAAATTCGTTTTGAACTCGAACAACGTCTTTACTAGTATCAGCTTCACTGTAAGCTTCTAAAAGATCATGATTTAATTCTAAAAATGTATGTCCCCATTTAAAACCATCTAAAATATCTTTTGCTTCATCTTTAAAACGAGTAATATATAAAGTAGCTGAAATAGCTTCAACAGTAGATAAAATACATGGTTTCCCATAATTAACAGGATTAGTGGCTATTAAAAACGGAAGAGACCTATGATATTTAGATAAAGAGAAGAATTTTTTAGAACTTGATACTTCATTCCATGAACAGTCAAGTCCTACAATTCCTCTTCTGTGAACATATCTGTAATCTTCGTATGAAACAGCTTTTTGGGCAAATGGGTTTAACACAACAGCTCCACTAGGTATTTTATTAATATTATATACTAATTTACATTTACCTAATTTTTCCATTTTAATAGAAGTGCATTTCTTTCTATCACATTCATTTGCATGAAAAACTGTAATTTTCATTTAAACACTGCCTTCCAATACAGAAGTATTTCCTGCTTCATATTGATGTATTAAATCAATTTGGTGATTAAATTCATCCTGAGACAATCCGAATTGATCAGCTACAGATGGAACATCCTTGCTTTCTTTTAAACTAATAGATTTGAGTAATGGTTCCACATAATCAATATATGAATCACCATAAGTATTTTTAGTAAAGTTAACATCTGAATTATTTCCAAAGATTACATTAATAACATAACCTTGGTTTTCTTTTTGAACTTCACAAATAATAATTCCCATTGTATCATTGGATTTTGTAGAATTATTATCTCCACTATTAGGAACAGCTTCACCAAAGTAAATATTCCATTCCTGACCATTGAAAGTTCTTTTTTCCGGAGTACCAATACCCTGGAATTCATAAATTTCCATTAATGCAGATGCATTATCCATTGTAGTAATATTATATTCTATATCATGAGCTTTATCTTTATACGCATGAGCATAATCTAGAGAATCATTTTCTAAAGAAACATTACCTACAAAACTACCCTCCATGAAAGGAGAAGAAAATGAAGTTGATCCTTTAGATGAATCATTAGAATTACCAGAAATAAAAATAAAACCTACAACAATTACAATAGCCAAAATAACAACTGCGGCTATTATCATCATATTCTTTTTTTCCATTATAAAACTCCATTAATAAGTTTACTATAATTTAATTTTAATCAACATGTTTTATATAATTTTACAAAAACTTTTATTATACTAAAAACAATAACTTATTAAACAAAGAATTTTAGTTGTTAATTATGAATAAAAAAGCAAAGTACGAATTAATTTTAATCATTCTAATAGGTGTTGTACTGATAAACACTGCAGTTGTTATCAGCCACCCTGAAAAAAAAAGTGATGATGAAAACTGCTATAATATGACAACTGTGGGAAATAATGAAAACGGAACGGTTTATAAAATTATAGCCGGAAACAATTCTTCTAATGATACTGTTGGGGTAATCCTTGGAGTTCATCCTAGAGAACATGAAATCCATGAAGAAGTAAATAAAACGATTGCTAATATTACAGGAGAAAACGGAACGAATAATTTAACTAAAAAATTCGTAATTTACTATGTTGTTGCAAATGATAATCTAACTTCACGTGATGACACAAGACCTGCTGGTGAAAATTTAGCTCATGACTTTATTGTTCCCAATATAAAAGCAGATAATCCATTTGTTGTAATTGATGTTCATGAAATTGATCCTAAATATGAATATTCCAATTTTATTTATTCAATATCAAATAATAGTGCAAAATCAAATGAATATGCTCATATAATAGCGGATAATTTAAGTATTGAGAATTTTAACTTTACAGAAGGTACAAGTCCTCATAAAGTTACAGAGCCAATAGCTGCTCAAGGAATAAACACATTATTAATGGAAACCTGTATTACAAATTCCTTGCAAGAAAAACATAATACTGCAGAAAAACTAATTTACACATTAGATAATTTGAAAAAGTGATTAATATGGAAAAAATTCGCGGAATATTAATCGGCAGGATGCAGCCAGTCCATAATGGACATATTGAAGTCATTAAAAAAACACTGGAAGAAGTAGATGAAATAATAATAGGAATCGGCAGTGCTCAAAAAAGTCATGAATTAAAAGACCCGTTTACTGCAGGAGAACGTGTAGTGATGTTAAATCATGCACTAATTGAAAATAATATCGATTCGGGTAGCTACTACATCATACCAATGGAAGATATTAATTTTAATGCAATATGGGTTGCTCATGTTAAGATGATGACACCTCCTTTTTCTGTTGTTTATTCTGGAAATTCATTAGTTAAACAGCTCTTTTATGAAGAAGGATTTGAAGTCAGAAATCCTCCGCTTTATGACAGAATGAACTTATCCGGAACAGAAATTAGAAAAAGAATGCTTAAAGATGAAAACTGGCAGGAACTTGTTCCTCAAGCTACAATAGATGTTATAAAAGAAATAAATGGTGTTGAAAGATTAAAAAACTTAGCTATAAAAGAAATAAGTGAACTTGGAGATTAAAAAAATGGTTGTTAGAGTTATTGAAGCAAAAGAAGATAAAGTAACAATGGCTGATTTAATAGCTGATTTGAAAAAATCAAACAAAGTAGATTATTCTGGAGCTATCTTTACTTTTGAAGGTATTGTTCGTGGAAAAGAAGAAAATATGAACCTTGAAAAACTCATACTGACTACACCCGATAAAGAAAAAACCTTAAAAGACATTGAAAATATTGTTGAAGATGCAAAAATCAAATTCAATGTTTTTGAAATATCTGTAATACATTATATTGGAGAATTTTACACAGGAGACAGTCTGTTTTTAGTTGCTGTATTAGGTGGCCATAGAGGAGAGTCACTTGATGCACTAAAAGAAGTAATTGAAAAAGTAAAATATGATGTTGAGTTTAAAAAAGAAGAAATTTCAGATAATGGAAGCAAAACAATACTGGCTGGAGGTTGATTTTTATACCTCTAATTTTTTTTATTAAATTAATAATCCTGTTTTTAGTCATTTACTTAATAGTAAAAAACATTAAGTTTATTTTTGTTGTTCTGGCACTGATTTTCTTATTTTTCGCACTTCAGACAGTCTTCGGATATGATGCAACAGCTATTCTAACTCAGGTATTCTCATATAATTAAAATTATTTTTATTATTAACTAACTTTTATTGTATTTCCTGTCTGGAATTCATTCCATATTGAAGTTATGATATATTCCCCCGACATTAACCGAATATTTAAACTAGCTAAACCATCAGCACCAGTAATTTTATGATAAAACACTCCATTTACATTAAATGAAACATTTTGATTAGCTAGTGGTCTGCCCTGACCGTTAAGCACCTGTGCTGTAAAGCTGCTGCCGTCCAGATATTCCATAGTAAGATTTCGTGTTACTAATGTCGGCAATACATTAACCTGTTTTCCTATTTCCAGTCCGTCAAAGATTGTTGTAATAACATATTTTCCAGGTCTTAAATTGATTGCTAAACTAGCTGAACCATTTAAATCAGTTTCACGAGTATAGAATATTCCATTTATATTGAATGTTACATTTTTATTAATAGCTAAACTTCCATCTTTATTATAAAGTGTTACATTGAATTTGGAAGCATTTAAATAATATTTTGTTAAATCACAAGCTGCAATTAAACTTTTTACAGTGATGTTAAATCCTCTCTCTTCAGAATTTGCCGGATTATAGGCAGTTAAAATATAATTGTCCGGTCTTAATTTAATTCCTAATTTAGCTACACCTTTACCATCAGTTTCACGAGTGTAAAATACTCCATTAATATTGAATTTAACTTTACTGTTAGCTAATGCACATCCAGTATTATCTAAAAATTCAGCAATGAAGTCTGTACCATTCTGATACATTAAAACAGTATCTCTGGCTAAAACAGTTGATTTGACATTTATTTTTCCGCTAGCTTCAGTTGGATTGTAAGTGAAGTTTCCATTATAACTTACATTAACCAGATAGTGATTAGCTTTCAAATTGACTGTTAAAAATGCCAAACCTTCATTATCTGTTGTTCGATTATAAACTCCCCCATTGATATTAAATGTTACTATAGCATTAGCTATTGGCTTTTTGAAATTATCAGACAAATTAGCTATTAATCTGGATCCGTCTTTATAATACATGTCAAGATCATTAAGACTTAAAAATGCATTTTGAACTGCATCAACAGTTGTATTTAAGATTTCATTGTCCACAATAGCTGTTATCACATATTTACCTGAAGTATTGGTTGTGAATATGTTTCCGCTTATATCCCCACCTGTGCTTTTAAATATTGCATTTCTTTTAAAAACTGCATTATTCCATATAAGATTAATAGATACAGGTGTGTTAACTTTAGCTTCAGAATCCATATTCAGTTTTACAGCAGTATAGTTTTTAATGCTTATCTGACCGTTTATTAAATTACTGAAATTCGGATTGTTATTTGCCCACCAGTTATCATTCAAATCCATTTTTTCTTTGAAATTTTCATAATAGATTGTATTGGTATTATTGATAAATCCGCAATAGTTAATCTGACCCCCTGTACTTCTTATATAAATTGCCCCACCTTCCGGAGATGTATTGTTTAAATATTCGCAGTTATAACTTTCAAAAATCCCATATCCATTTTTTCCGTTTGTATAAACTGCTCCGCCACATTTGCTTGCTGTATTATTAATGAATGATGAATTATAAATTCTTGTTATTCCTGTCCAGTGATAAACAGCTCCGCCATAATTATCATTACCTGAAGCTGTGTTATTAATAAAACTGCAATTGAAAATATCTGCATAAGAATCATTTATTTTAAGTGCTCCTCCATTTCTTCCAGCACTATTAAACTCAAATGTAGAGTTAATTATTGTTGTATGGCTCCTTTCAAGACTGGATATGCATCCTGCATCACGTATTGCTGTATTATTTGAAAAATAGCTGGAAATTACTGTTAAATTACCGTGATTATCAATGCATATTCCATTGATTCCGCTGTTTTCAATAAATTTTGAATCCATGATTTTTAAGCTGGCATCTTTATTTACAGTTATTCCGCCATACCCTTCAGTAAATGTGATTCCTTTAACTGTTATGTTATTGCCTGTTATTTTAAAAAAGTTTTCATAATTTTGCCCGGTAAAAACAGTGTTTTCACAGCCAATAATATTCAGATTATTCTTTGATATTTCCAGTCCGTTATTATGCGGACCATTGTAATATCCATTATTGACGATAATAGTATCGTTATCATTAGCTTTGTTTAACGCTGAATCTAAACAATTAAATGGATTGCTGCTGGAACCGTCTCCATCATCAGGTCCTGCTTTTACATACCATAAATTTTCCTGAGTTATATTATCATCAGCTGCAGCCAATGGTATTGTTAACAGCAGAAAAAATAAGCTTATTAAAAATACAACCTTTTTATTCATATTAATATATTGTATTTAAATAATACTTTAAATATCGATATGTAAAAAAATATGTAATCGTTGTAAAAAGTTTTAATATTCAATAAAACGAAAGATTTATATGCAATTCGATATTAATATATTATTGAAAATATCCTAAGGAGATTTTAAAATGGAAATCAGTGCTAGAAATAAAATGAATGGAAAAATAACCGACATTAAAACTGGCGGAGTTATGGCTAGTGTTAAAATCCAAGTTGAAGAACCTGGTGAAATTACAGCTTTAATTACCAAAGAGTCCGTTGAAAAACTCGGTTTAAAAGAAGGAGATGATGCAACAGCTATCATCAAATCAACTGAAATTATTGTAGGTAAAGAATAATTACCTACAAACTTATTTTTTATCACCAATACCAATATATAATCCAAATTCTACAACCAAAAAGCCAGAATCATTATTAAAATTCCTATTTAATACAGATTCGATTGTTTTAAATAAATTGAAATTTAAATTAAAAAATATGAAAATCGAATTAGAATCTATTGGAACTATACATACCGAGTTTGAAAATATTGAAGGTATGCCTATACAGCCAACAGGTGCAAAAGGCATTAAAGGAAAAATAGTACTTGATGAAAAATATGCAGCAGGTTTAAAGGATTTGGAAGATTTTTCCCACATACATTTGCTTTACCTGCTCCATAAAGTTGAAGGATATCTGCTGGAAGTAAAACCTTTTATGGACAACAACACACACGGAGTTTTCGCAACAAGATCTCCCAAAAGACCAAACCGCATAGGTTCTTCTGTAGTAAAATTAGATAAAATTGAAGGAAATACCATATACATCTCAAATATTGATGTTCTGAATGGTACACCCCTATTGGACATTAAACCTTATGTTCCCCAACTATACGAAGACACAATTGATGAGTTAAAAATAGGTTGGTTTGAGAATAACCATAAAAAGGCTAAATCTCAAAAATCTGATGACAGATTTAAATAATTATTCTTTTCCAAATTCATCTACAGGAATTAAATGTTTTTCAAGCTGCAATCTGATATCATCAGGTATTGGAACTGATTTTTGTTCCATAAAATCAAAGTGAACAAGAACACAAGTTCCTTTAACTTTTAATTTTCCGTCTTGCCATGCTTCCTGACCTAATGTAAAAGAGCTGTTTCCTATTTTTAAAAGATGGGTCCTTATTTCAACATCATGACCTAAAAAAATTTGTTTTAAGTAATCATAATCATTATGAACTAAAATTAATTTCCAGTGTTCATAATCAACTTTTAAATCAGGAGTGAATATTCTGAATAATTCATTTCTCCCGGTTTCAAACCAATCACCTAATGTATTGTTGTTAATATGCCTTAAACCATCAAGATCTCCAAATTTTGGTGTGACAGTAGTTTTAAACATTTTTTATAATCTCCAAAAAAAATTGAAAAAAGCTATAAAGAGTTTATAGCTTCTGTAATTAACTGAATAGTTGATTCAACATCTTTCATACTGCAGACACTTACAGTAGTATGTATATATCTAGTTGGAACTGATAAAACTCCAGTTGGAATTCCTTCCCTTGTTAAGTGAATAGCTGTACCGTCAGTTGTTCCGCCGTCACTTACTTCTAACTGGTAATCAATTTCATTTTCATCACCTGCTTTAATAAGCAAGTCTTTAATTGATTGTTGAGTAAGGATTCCACGTCCGCTTGCATCAGCTAAAATTATAGCCGGACCTTTACCCATTACCACTGGTGCTTCTTCAGGTTTAATTCCAGGATGGTCCCCAGATAAGGTAACGTCTAATGCAATAGCCATATCAGGATTTAATTTAAATGCAGAAGTTTTTGCTCCTTTAAGACCTACTTCTTCCTGTACAGTACCTACACCGTAAACAGTAGCTCTTGTGTTTACTCTTTTTAAAACTTCCATCATTACATAACAGCCTACACGATTATCTAATGCTTTACCCATAATTAAATCGTTTGGATATTCTTCAAACCAAGCTCTGAAACTTATTTTATCTCCAATACGAATCATTTTTTCTGCATCTTCCTGGTCTTTTGCACCGATATCAATAAACATGTCATCTGCTTTTACAACTTTGTTTCTTTCTTCAGGTTTTGTAACATGAGGTGGTTTTGAGCCGATAACCCCCGGAACATCTTCTCCAATGCTGCTGTGAATAATTACAGACTGATTCATTAGCATTTGGTCATTAATTCCACCAATTGTTGAGAATTTGACATATCCTTTTTCATCAATATATCTAACCATCAATCCGATTTCATCCATATGGGAAGCTAACATTACAGTAGGTGCTTTTTTCTCACCTTTTTTAGTAGCTATTACATTGCCCATACTGTCTTCTTCAATAGAATCAGCAACATCTTTTAATTCTCTTTTAATAATGTTTGCTATTTTTTCTTCAGATCCAGAAACACCTGGAGTTAAAGAAAGCTCTTTCATTAATTCCATCATATCACCACTAAATAAATGTATTTTTTATATTATAAATAGTTTAAAAAATAAGTAAAAGTAAGAAGATTTACTTCTTATTTGTTAATGCCTTAAATCCAATTGTAGTAGTACTGTATTTAGTTCCAGCAGCTTTAATAACATCCTGGATTTTAGATGTAAGATAAGATTCAGGTCTCCAAGGTGCATCTTTATCTTCACCAACAACAGAAACTTCATCAACAATGTCATTTTCAAGAAGGTATACTAAAATAGCTGATACTACACCACCGTCTTGACCCATAATTGAATCTGCTTTTACAGAGTAAATTTCAAGGTATTCACCTAACGGCTGTTCATCAATTCCTTCAGGATATATTGCATCACTGATAAATGTTCTAGGACATGCAAAGTAACATGCGTGACATTCTTCTTCACATTCTTTTATTGATACCGGTTTTCTGTTGTTTATCTGAATAGCTTCAATTGGGCAGACATATTCACATGCACCGCATAAAACACAGGCTCCTACACTGATTACATCGTTTTGCAAGTTATCAAATTGGCATTTGCTGCATTCATCATAAAACTCTTCTTCAGATATTTGTCTTTTTGATAAAACAGGTCTTCCGATAGCTTCCCGTTTCTTGTAAATCCTTGTATTTTTAGTGATTTTTTGATTAGCTATTTTTTCCAGTAATTCCTGACCTTTTTTGGAAATCGGTTCAGCTTCAATGTATCCTTCAGCTATACATGCATCAATTATCTGTTTACCTTTTTCAGTTCTTACAATAACAGTTGACTGATACTTCGGAGAACCAACAGATCCAACAGAAATATCTGAAACATCAGAAGTATAATCAGTACAAATATGGCAATTTTTACGAGTAAAAGGTTCAGTTTCAGCTATTGGTATTTTAAATACATTACCATCTATTAAATATGCAACAAATTGTCCTTTTTCTATTCTAAATTCTTTAACTTCAAATAATTCAATACCCTGACTTTTTAAATATCTTTTAAGATACTGGTATGAGAAGTTTTCCATACAAAACAAACCTATTTTAACATCAATAGGAGAACCGCCGGTTTTTTCTTCATATCTATTAATTTTTGTAGCTGCTAAAATTTGGCAAGGAGTTCCTACCATAGCTGTTTTCTTATTACCCATATTTTTCACCTCTTATGCTAACATAATCATATTAATATAATATATGTGTCGTAATATCATTTAAAGTTTTTTATCAAACTAAACAAAACACTTTAAAAGCAAATTAAAACAAAAATTTGTTTAGATAATCTAATTTATACCAAATAAAACTATACAAAAATATAATTATAGTATAAAATATTAAATAATATTTAAACAAAACATTTAAATAATACATGATTATTATTAATAAAACAAAGGTGAGAGTATGAAAACATTTACAAAAATTGCTAAAATCTATTTTAGCCCATCAAGTACAACAAGGAAAATAGTAGATGAAATAGCCAATAAATTCGAAGGTACACAGGAAGAATATGATTTATTAAATGCAGCCAGTGGAAATACTCCTAAAGAATTTGATGATGACACATTAGTAATTGTAGGAATGCCTATTTTTGCTGGAAGACTTCCAAAAACAGCCAGTAAAAAATTAATGAACTTCAAAGGAGAAAATATTCCTGCAATAGCTATTGTAAACTACGGAAATGTAAATATCGGAGATGCACTACTTGAGTTAAACGACATATTAAAAGAAAATGGATTTAACATTGCGGGAACCGGTGCAACAGTCAGTCAGCACTCAATAGTAACAGATGTTGCAACAGGAAGACCAGACAGCAAAGATTTGGAAAAACTTAATGAATTTGTAGAAAAATGCAAAGAAAAATTAGATTCTGAAGAATTTGAAAACATTGAAGTTCCGGGCAATAAACCATACTGCGAATATAAAAAAGTTCCATTAGCTCCAATATGTGATGAATCATTATGTGTTTACTGCTACGAATGCGTTTCATCCTGTCCTGAAGAAGCTATTCCAGATATGGCCCCTGCAGAAACAGATACTAATCTTTGCAGTGCATGTACTGCCTGTATATATGCATGTCCTGAAGATGCAAGATACTTTACCGGAGACTTATTTGAAGGAATGAAAGAAAAATTCCTAGCTAATTTCAGCAAAAGAAAAGAAAGTGAATTTTATTTATAAGAAAATAGTTTAGCTATTTTCTTTTTTAAATTCTGTTTTTTGCAACGCTTCTTACATATTCGCTTTCATCACCTGCTGCAACTTCCTTTAAAACTTTCTTATTTGAAATATTTTTAACAGCAGCTTCACGAACTCTCCAGGAAGGCTCATTTTTAATTAATTCAATTAAAGGCTTTTGTGTTTTTACTTTAGAAACAGCTCTTACAGACAATTCCTCTGCAATATTGGCCTCATAAACTTTAAGTAAAATATCCTCATCATCGATTTTATTTAAAGCTTTTAGAGAAAATTCGGTATCTTCATTTTCCTTAATTATTTCAATCAGGACTTTAATATCATCAATATGAGATAAAGTCTCTTTTCTAACTTCCTCTAATTTTGCATTATGTAAAATCTGAATAAATGAAGCTTCTTTGCTGATATGTTCAATAGCTTCATCAGCAGTCTCTTTAAAAGGAGTGTTAACAGCTATTTCAACAAACAACTTCTCATCAGTCAGATTAGGATTGTTAATAGCATGTGCTCTTACAAATGAATCTACATCTTCAAGAGCTATATTGACCAGTGTTTCCTGAGAAGTAAGTTTTTTAACGGCACTCTGGCGGGCTAAGCGGTCTGCTTCACTTTTAGCTATTTTAGTTAAAATCTCTTCATTATCAAGTTTTTTAATAGCTTCTGTTCTAACAACAGTATCATTATCCTCCAAAGCTATTTTTTCAAGCAAATCCTCATTATCCAACCTTTTTACCAAGTCAAGACGAATATCTGCAGTCTGGGAAGTAAGTGCAATTTCCTCCAGTAATTCAGGATTTACAATTTTACTTAAAAGAACATTTCTCACTTTTGTATTTTCCTCATTTTTAGCTATTTCAACCAGTTTAGATTCATCATTGATTTTATTTACAGCAGCTATTCGCACACCGTCATCTCTATCTTCAACAGCTACCTTCTGAAGTACATCCTCATTATAAAAGTTGCCTTTATTGACTGCCATTTTTCTAATTTCATTATCCTTAGCTTCAAATGCAATGCTTTCCAGTATTTCCTGAGTGTCAATTTTTTCCAGTGCCAATTTTCTGAATTTCCTGTCAACGGCACTGACAGCTATATCCTTTAAGGTTTCTTCATCCTCGATTTTTTCAAAGATTTCAGTTACATGCTGGTTTTTCTTTTGATTAATAACAATTTCAGCTATTGACTTATTGTTTTCACCTAATCTTTCATAAGCGAAGCTTCTGACATCATAAAACTCGGCATTTTCAGCTGCATCCCATAAAAGGTCTTCATCCTGAATTTTATTTGCAGCTATTAATCTTATAGCTCTGTCAGTTACATGTTTAGCTATATCCAATGCTACATACTGATTTGTAATTGAATCTGTAGCCTGTGCTCTTTCGTGTCTGTTTTTACTGTTAACAGCTATTTCTCTTAAAACTAACTGGGATTCTTCAATGTCCGGCTGTTTATCAATTGCTTTTCTTTTTCTTTCAACCCTTTTTACCTTTTTATTGGCGTTTTTGTTCTTTTTAAATCTATCAAAAAATCCCATTGTAATTCCTCATTTGATACTTATTATATTTTATAATAAAAATAGTTTATTTAACATAACATATCTATAAAATCATCAGCTTTCATTTACTATATCATACATTTTCATTAAAAAGCTGGCCAGAGAAACAATATCCTGTCTGTTGTGTTCTATAATCGGAACTATCGGCCCTATATTCCTTTCAGTCAAGTATGTTTGATAATAACCCGGAATGTATTGGCCAGGAACATCATCTTTTCTTTCAATTCCAAAGATTTCCTTTTCAATTGTTTGAAGCTGGCAGTTCGGCAGACTGTCTTTCCACAGATTTCTTGCAAAATACAATAAATCAAGATGTGGCAAATCCAAATGGGGATTCATTCTGTAATAGCTGCATCTGTTTTTAATAAATGGAACATCAAACATTGATCCGTTGAAGGTTACATGAATAGAATCATCATCCAAATGAGACAGATAAGCTTCCAAAACTGCAGGTTCCTCATAAATGTCTCTTAAGAAATATTGTGAAGAGGTTATTTTATTGTTTTTAATTTCAGCTACACCAATCAGAATAACCGGAACATTTGATAAACCTAATGTTTCAATATCCATAAATTTAAAGTTTTCTGCATCAGGAATACTTGCACATTTAATTAAATTATCTCTGCACTTTTTACCGTACTTGTTTTTATTCAGTAATCCCAAAACATCCTTAAATGACATCTCTTCAATATTGGCTATGAATCTGTCTGCATATGATCCGTATCTGTCATGATTAGCAAGAGATTCAATAGTGTCATATCCTGCATTTTTTAGGTTTTGTTCTGTTTTAACACCTATTTTTGGAAGTAATTTAAGATTGTGGTTCATCTGTTGTTTAAAATTATTTTCAGCTAATTTGAAGTTTATTTTTTCACTTTCAGTTATACATAATGTTTCACCAGCATCAGTATCTATTATTTTACTTCCGTTAATATCTGACAGCTTTTTATTTTCATATTTGACTAGAAGATTTTCTTCCAATGCTTTAAAATAAGATGGTGAAGTTTTCCTAGCTTTTTCTTTAGCTTTTTCAGAAGGGTTATCTGAAGATATTGAATCTGACAATATCGCTTCCAACAAATACCTTTCGTGTTCTTCTCTTTGTGTCATTTACATTAATTTAGTCATTTATTGTATATATTATTAATTAAAGTATAATTGAATTTTAATAAAATATAAATAAGTTTATATAGTAGATTGATACAATAGTAAATTGACTACTAATAACTTCAGCAATTATTAGTAGTCAGAGATAGATAAAAAAACAGCCAATTTTAAAATTCATTTCTCTAAAAAACTTGTAAAAACAAACACATTATAAGGCAAGGAAACTCTCAAATACTTGCCTTATAATCCCAAAAAATACTATTTTTAAAAAAAAATTCTTTAGAAAACTATAATAATATTTTAAAACTAATATTAAAATTAGTTAATATATAAAATATTAAGGTTGCAATAATGAAGCTAAAATTAGGTATAATCTACGGAATTTTAATATGGTTTTTTGTATATCTAATTACAGCAATATTTAGCCCCTTGATAAGTGACAACATTCCATACATCAATATTGTTGCTCCAATAGCTATTATCGTAGTAACCGGTTTTTTTGGAATCCTCTACATTAGAGATATAAATGAAAATGAAGTTATTGAAGGATTTAAAATTGGAATAATCTTTATTTTAATGGATGTTATTTGTGATTTTGTATTTTTTATACTTCGCAATAAAACAAATATCCTGATTGACGATTATCCGATTCATGTAATTTCTATGATTATATTAACTCTCATTACAACTACATTACTAGGTTATCTAGCACAAATGGAAATAGATTTAAAATAAAGAGGTTTGAATATGATACCTAAATCACATCCACGTTATGAATCATTAGTTTTAAGAGACAAAATAGTTAAAGCCCAAAAGGAAGGATATTTGGCAGATTCTGCAATGATTGCACATGGGAGAGGAGAAGCATTTGACTATCTTCTTGGTGAAAAAACCACATTTCCCGCTAAAAGAGCAATGTATGCAGCAGTAGCTACAATATTGTTATCTGAAAATCCCGTCATATCCGTAAATGGAAATACAACTGCTTTAGCTATTGATGAAGTAATTCAATTTGCAAAAACCGTAAATGCCAAAATAGAAATCAACTTGTTTTACAGAACTGATGAAAGAGTAGAAAAAATAACTGAGCTCTACAAGAAACATGGATACAGCCAAATACTTGGAACAAAAGATGACGACATCAAATACCTGAAAAGCATTAAAAATGAAAGAGCTTCAGCCAGCAAAACAGGTATCTATTCAGCAGACACTGTTCTTGTACCTTTAGAGGATGGAGACAGAGCAGAAATTCTAAGTAAAACAGGTAAAAAAACAATCACTATCGATTTGAATCCTTTATCTAGAACTTCACAAACTTCAAACATTTCAATTGTAGACAATGTTGTACGTGCATTTCCGTTTATGACAGAAATTGCTAAAGACTTGAAAACTCAGGACAAACAGCTTTTAATAAACATGGTAAATGACTTTGACAACAAGGAAAACCTTAAAGAATCACTAAAACTATTTAAAAATAATTAAAACGAGGAATATAAAATGGAAATAATGGGAATATCAGGATTGCCTGGATCTGGAAAAAGTTTAGTGTCTGAAATTGCAACTAAAAAAGGAGCAGTAGTTGTAAGTATGGGAGACATAATACGTGAAGAAGCTAAAAAAAGAGGAGAAAGCTCAAAGGAAACTGCAACCAACCTTAGAAAAGAGCATGGAAAATATATTGTAGCACAGCTGACTATTGAAAAAATCAAACAAATGATTGAAGACAAATTAGCTACAACAATTATTGTAGAAGGAATCAGAAGCCCTTTTGAAGTAAAAATGTTTAAAGAAAACTTTGATAATTTTATAATTCTTTCTATTTTTGCAAATCCTGCAATACGTTTTAAAAGATTGCAGGAAAGAAACAGAGAAGATGACTCTAAAAATTATGAAGACTTCCTAAAAAGAGACCAGATGGAATTGGATTTCGGTATTGGAACTGTAATCTCATTATCTGATAAAATCATTATTAATGAAAAAGATCTTGAAAGCTATGAAAAAGAAATAAATGAATTTTTAAAAGAAAACACCACACTTTAAATTCATTTATCTTCCAAATCTGCTTCTTCAATAATATACAAACCACTATCCAAATGCCATGTTTTTTTATCTTTTAAAATATTAATTCTTTTTTTAAAGATTGGACCGTCAATAGCTAGTGTTTCTGCTTCCCCACCTTCAAAAGCTAAATTAATACCAACTTTTTTGTTGATTTCAACTAATTCATCAATAGCTTTATCATCGATTTTTCTACCTAGCCATGATTCATCAAGGCCATAAGCAAAAACACCACTTATTATAACTTCAAAACCTAAAGAAACAATCTTTCGCATGTATTCAAGTTCATCTACATGCCAGTACGGAGATATAATTTCCAGTCCAACTTCACCGCCTAATTTTTCAATTCTTGATTTTTGATAAACTGAATAAAGTGCACCGGTATATATAGCTTCAACACCTAAATCTTTAAGTTTTATAAAAGCCATTTTTAAATCTTCAAGTTCCTCTTCTTTAATACCCTGAGTTTGTGCAGTAATAATTGGAATATCCAATGCTTCTGCAAGCAAATCAGTTATATGAATATTCGGAACATGAAACATGTAAGATTCATCATTAACAGATTTCATAGAAAGAAGATATTTAACATCTTCTCCTGTTTCTAAAGCATTATATACTGCCATAGTACTGTCTTTGCCTCCAGAAAATAAAACAGCTACTTTCATCAAATACTACCTTTTAACCTTTTTATTAAGGAACTTTTTGAATTTCCTATAACTGACAACAACTGCATCGAAGTAAATTCCAACAATAGAAACAATTACACCAACAACCCCTGAAACTGCTATAAATTCATTATCAGATAACATTGACTGATTAGTCTGATTAATAACATCCTGTGTTGGTCCTTCAATATGAGTTGCAACAATTCCTCTTTCCAATAAAGCATTTTCAAATTCCTCTAAAGAAGCAGATGATACAACTAACTTAGCATGTATTTGAGCATAAGCAATAGAATCACCATAAACCAATTTATACCAATCAGAAAATGATTGCAATGCAGAACTAGATGTGTAACCCGGTTCTAAAGTAATATTAATTCTACCAGAAGGTTCAACTGTATAATTTGCATAATGAGAATCAATATTGCCTATTACACTATTAAAATAAGATAATTCCCGGTCATTAAAACTCCATAAGAAAAAGGTTATTCCAGTTTCATTAAATGACTTAAAACCCTCAATTTTAGATAAATTCTGTTCCAATTCACCTACATCTGTGGCAGAAGACAAATCCAAATATAATGTTTCTTCATTTCCTGGAACATTCTTTTCAAGTTCGCCTACAACCGATGGAAACTCTTCATATAAAGGTTCCAGGAAAAATGCTCCACCAATAGCACCTATAAGAAAAGCTACAACAAGAACAAGGACTATTTCTTTTTTAGGCATAAATGGCTTTAACATTCCTATAGAAAAAACAAATACCATCAGTATAAGGAATAAAATAACATATACAATAGCAATTAAAATATCCATAAATTCACGCGCCAATTAATAAATATTACTATTTAAGATAACAAGTGATTTAAATAAGTTTTGGATAGAATAATGGATTATATCCCATTAAAAAAAGAAGAATAAATAAGAATTAATCAATCATAAAATTTCTGATTAACACACTTCCAAATCATTGTATGTTCGTCTTCCTGACTTATAAATTTAAATTCCGTTTCAGGAGCTAGAAGAATATCGCAACTCATTTCAGGATCCATCATACCTCCCAAATAAACAGTTTTAGTGTCTTTTGGAAGTATTAAAACATTTAAATAAGGAATATGATCTTCAAAATGCATATTTACACTGGCTTTAAATGGATTTTTAGAAGAATAAACACCGCCAATAGCCTGTTTTTTCATTAAAGGTTCAAATTCACGATAATAAACTTTAACTTCCTGATTTAAAGGTCGGGCCTTTTCAAAAATCCAATCATTAGAATTATTATTTATGGCAAATAAGTCAAAAAATGAATCCAAATCAATGCAAACTGTATCCTTACTAGACGGATTTATCATGATTTCATCAATTTCTGATGAATCTTCCAGCATATCCTTTAAATCTTTCATGAAAATAGCTATTACAGAAACTGGAGGATTGTTTTTTTTCAGTTCAACATTATCGGTAAATAATGGAATGCATTTGCACCCATTTTCTTCAATTGTAACAGGTTTAAAGCTAAGAGGTTCATTTATTTCATCACTTTGAGTTTTAGAATATATTTCAACAGGAAGTAAAAGTTGTGCATTTTTAAATTCATATACAAAACTTTCATATTCTTCTTTACTCATAGATTCCGGTTCAATTTTCATTAACTCTTTAAGTTTAGCATTATCTAGATTACTCATAAATTAACCTCACACATACATTATTAATTTACTTTTTAGAGATAAATATATTTTCACTCTCAGCAGGCCATTCAATAACAATAGTATTTTTACCTTTATTTAAATTTAGAATTCCGCTGATAACATCCCCATCATGATTTACCTTAATCAGCTTAGATGAGTGGTCATTGAATTTTACACCTGCTGATAGATGTTTTTTGTAGATATTGACATTAATGCTTTGATCAAGTTCCAGATTAACACTTTGTTTTGCACCCTGACCTTCACCATATACCTGATTAATTCCATCAGCTATTTTATATAACTGGGATTTGACATTTATGGTATCTGAAATGTCTGTTGTTTTTTCAATAGCCAGATTAGCTAAAGGCAGAGTAAAAACAGTTAAAAGAATTAAAGTTATTGCAAATATAAAGAGATATTCAACTGAAATTTGGCCGTTATTTTCTTTAAGCATCACATCACCAGAAAGAACTTTTTTATAAACAGCATCATCAAATCACCATAAATAACAGATATTAAAAATCCTGCAAGTATTGCCGGTGAAAATGGAAATCCTATTTTTATTGAAATGTTGTTGGATATGATTTTTTGAGCATTCATAATCTTTAACAAATACATATCCTGAAGGGTTATTCCCCCTGCACTTTGGGATTTGAAGTAGTAGTCAAAATCCGGATTATCTTTTGTTTTATAAACTTTTAAATTGCCGTTGATGTCATTAATTAAAATAGCTATCTTTTCATTATTAAAATAATAGTCATTGACAATCATTCCCTCCTTCAGGTCTTTAACCAGTATTAATTTATTTAGATTTAACTTTAAAAATAGAGATATGGAATTTATATTTAAAAATGAAAATAACATATCCTTATTTGAGTTAAATATTGTGTTTTTTAATACCAGATAACCAGTAAAAATCAGCAGAAATGGAAATGCTACTAAAATACTGTTTATAATTACTGTAAATGAAAAGGGGTAAACTGATAGCTGAGGATAAATATTTAAAAAGTTAATATTTATGCCAAATGGTATAACTGTAGCAATAGCTGTGAGTAATTTTACATCTCCCCCACCCCAAATTTTTAATTTCCAAAAAAGCAAAGTTACTATATATGTTACAAACATTGAAATTATTGAGCATAAAATGTATTTAATGTTAGTAGAAAGAACTGACAAAAACAGGTTAGAAATTAATCCGAAAATAAGCAGAGAGAAATTTAGCTTATTAGATATAATTCCTGTTTTAACATCAAAAATTGCAGCCAAACAACAAAATAAAGATGTAACTATAATTTGAACTAAAAATATAATACTAAAATCCATAATTCTAGTATAAACTAAGAAATATATTAATTAGCTAGAAAATAAGAGTGTAAAATTGTTTTTAAAATGAAAAAATGAAGAGAATCAGTTTTTAGAATACTCACAAATAGCTTCTAAAAATGATTTAAATAATGGATGTGGCCTATTCGGTCTTGATTTAAATTCCGGATGGAACTGGCAACCGACAGCCCATGGATGATTTGGCAATTCCACAATTTCAACTAAGAAGTCATCAGGACTAACTCCAGAAATAATCAAACCTTTGTCTTCCAGATCTTTCCTGTAATTATTGTTAAATTCAAATCTGTGTCTGTGACGTTCTGCAATATCTTCCTTATTATAAGCTTCATATGTTTTAGTTCCCTTAATAAGCTTACAGTCATAAGAACCTAAACGCATAGTTCCACCCATGTTTTTAACTTTTTTCTGTTCTTCCATCATGTCAATAACTGGGTGAGGATTATTGCTGTCAAATTCTGCACTGTTAGCTTCAGGATATCCGTTGCGTCTTGCAAATTGGGTTACAATAGAATGCATTCCTAAACAGATACCGAAGAGTGGAACATTATGTTCAATAGCATAATCTACAGCATCAAGTTTGCCTTCAAATCCTCGTTCTCCAAATCCGCCAGGAATAAGAATACCATGGAGATTGCCCATAACACCTTCATCCAACTTGTCAACATCAGAACTTATGTAAATAATATTGGCTTTTACACCTGCACTAGCTGCAGCATGTTGCAGAGATTCTCTGATACTGATATATGCATCTTCAAGCTCAACATATTTACCGACAATTCCAATATTCACAACAGGACTTTCAATCTTAAGAGATTCTACAATTTTACGCCAGTCATCAAGTTTTGAGGAATCCGGTTTAATATCCAATCCTATTCTGTTAACTATTAATTCACCAATGTTATTTTCCTCTAAAACCAATGGAACCTCATAAATAGTACTTGCATCAGGAGTGTTTACAACAGCTTTCTGATCCACATCACAGAAATGAGCTATTTTTCCTTCTAAAGCATCATCAATCGGTTCCTGAGATCTGCATACAATAACATCAGGGTTAATACCCATACTTCTTAATTCTTTTGTAGAATGTTGTGTTGGTTTGGTTTTAAATTCACCGGCAGCATTCAGGTATGGAATAAATGTAACATGAACAAACATGACATTATCATGCCCTTCTTCATTTCTAAGTTGCCTTAAAGCTTCCAGGAAAGGTTGGCTTTCAATATCCCCAACAGTACCACCTAACTCAATTAAAACAACATCATAATCTCCATTATCAGAGATTAACCTGATCATTTCTTTAATTTCATTAGTAATATGTGGAATAACTTGAACACAAGCCCCCAAGAATTTACCTTCCCTTTCTTTAGAAATAACAGATTTATAAACTTTACCTGTAGTAATGTTAGATAAACCAGGCAGTTCAACATCTAAAAATCTTTCATAATGACCTAAATCCAAGTCAGTCTCCATTCCATCATTAGTTACAAAAACTTCACCATGCTGATAAGGGTTTAATGTTCCTGAATCCCAATTCAAATAAGGGTCTATTTTAATAGCAGCTACTTTTAAACCATAAGATCTTAAAATACGACCCATAGATGCAGAAGTAATTCCTTTTCCAATAGAACTAACTACCCCACCAGTTATAATAATATACTTTGTCAGAAAAATCCTCTCCATTTTTATAAAAAAATAAAATTATATACATTTATAGTTTAGTTATTCATGATATATATAATAATTTGAAAAAAATTAGATTAAATTATGGTAGCTATACTTGGGTGGTGTAATTGTATAGCTACCTAATTTTTACCTAAAAGAATTCCGACAATCAGCCATCGGGTTGGGTGGTGGAATGACCAATCACCTCAGATAAATTCTTTTAAACAAAAATCAGAAAGAGTAAAACTCTTCCGATAGTAACATTTATAGCATTATTTATAAATACTTTGCTATCATAACATAGATTCCAAATCAACTTCCAGCAAGTCTTTAACCTTTTTAAGTTCATCAGCAATCTTTATATGCTGAGTGCAATTTTTTTCACATTCCCCGCATTCCAAACATGAAGATGCAGGTGCATTTTTCCTTGCTAAATTATCATAGTAGAAATAATGTAAAAACTGAAGTTCAATAGATTGTTTAACATCATTGTAAAGAGCAAAGAACTTTGAAATTGGAATGTTTGTAGGGCATGCGTCCAAACAGTAATCACACCCAGTACATGGAATAGCTATTGAATCATTAATAATTTCAACAACATCCCCAATAACCTTCTGTTCATCTTCAGTTAATGGAGCGAAATCTTTCATATAGCTTAAATTGTCTTCAAGCTGTTCCAATGTACTTACTCCGGACAGTACTGTTAAAACACCTTCCAGACCGGCTGCAAATCTGATTCCCCATGATGCAAGTGACAAATCAGAATTTGAATCTGTCAGTATTTTACCTGCTTCATCTGGAATATTTACCAGTGACCCTCCTTTTAAAGGCTCCATTACAATAATATCCTTATTGTATTTTCTGGCTACTTCATAGCATTTTCTTGACTGAATTCCCTCATTGTCCCAGTCAAGATAGTTTATCTGCAACTGCACAAATTCTATAGAAGGATGTTCCTTTAATATTTTATCAAGAGTGTCTGCATCATCATGAAATGAAATTCCGAGGTGTTTGATAAATCCGTCTTCCTTTAACTTTTCTGCAAACTCAAAACAATTTAACTGAGGAATAATTCCATTGTAGAAGTTATTTGTAATATTGTGCAGCATGTAATAATCAAAATACTCAACACCGCATCTTTCTTTTTGCTCACGGAATATTTCTTCAAGGTTATGTGAAGGTTTAAGCATGTACACAGGTAATTTATCAGCTATTATTACATCTTCTCTCGGATATCTTTCAATAACTGCCTTTCTAATTGCCACTTCACTTAATCCCTCATGATATCCGTATGCAGTGTCAAAGTAATTGAATCCGCTTTCAATATATTTATCAACCATTTCAAATACCTGAGGCATGTCAATATCTTCAGGATTGTCACTGTTACATGGCAATCTCATGCATCCAAAACCGAATTTTTTCATATTATCATCTCTTTTTATAATGGAAGCCATTCTATAAATTCTTTAATATAATCATTGCAAAACTCCCAGGTGTGTTCTCCTGGGGAGCATCTGAATTCCACATCAACATTTCTTGATTTCAAGTAATTGTAATAATCTATGTTTTCATTATATAAGAAGTCATTATCTCCAACTGCCATGAAAATCTTTGGAATTTCAATATTTTTAGCTATCAAATCATCGATTAAAAATTTGGGGTCCATGTCACTTCCGATTACTTTATCCAAATCACCAAAACAGGACTGTGCAAAAGATCTTGAAGAGAGTAAATCATCTCCCTCGCCCCAATTATGCAAATCATCACTCAGCAGAGCTGCAGATATTGCACCTATACATCCAAAAGTACCATGATATTTCAATCCGTTTCTAATAGCTCCATATCCTCCCATTGAAAAACCTGCAAGATATGTGTCTTCTTTTTTATGAGATAGCGGAAAAATGTTTCTTGTCATTTCAACAAGCTCACGACCTATAAATTCACCATAATATTTGTGAGAGTCTTTCTGGTCTACATAAAAGCTATTTTCTCCACTTGGCAATACAACTGCAATATTATGATCTTCTGCAAATTTCTGAATTGTAGTGTTTGCCAAAAATATATCATCACTACCAAAAAGCCCATGCAGCAAATATAATGTTTTATATGGCTTTTCTGCTATTTCTTCAGTACCCTGCAAGTAATGTATGTTGTCTGCAGGTAAAATCACACTGACAGATGTTCTTCTCTGAAGTGACTTGCACTTAATATCTCCTCTAAACAATACCATAATATCACAAACTGTTGCAAATTACAACATAATTTTTAATTTTTTTAATATATAACTGTTGTGTTTAACAACCATTTTATTTCTGTTATTTGCAAATTAAAATTAAATATTCCATTCCACTTTTCATGCCTTTTATGGCTACAAATTAAAAAAATAATGGAACCAATCAAGCATATTCTTAAAATTTATTATAATAATTAAAAAAAATACAATTATTATAATCCTTCCAGGCCAGTTAATATTTATTTTCTTAAAGAAAAGGACACAGTAATAATAAATAGTCAAAATTACTATAATACTAAGCAAAATCACATTTACAACATCTTTAATCATAGAACACATACACCCAAAATAATATTATCTCAAAATTATATACGTGGAATAATAATAGCAATTAAAATAAAAGATATATAAAATAGCCTAGATGGCCAATTATCTTTTTCTACAATGGGATTAATCTTTGCATAATCTCTATCACAAGCAAATGATACATAAAATATTACAAAAAAAATAAAAACAAAAACACATTTAACATTAATATCCATAATCATACCACCAAACATCTAATTATTAGAGTACTGTGACTCCCAAATACCTCTCCAAATATAATCTCCAAAAACACTTTCAACATGGTTTTTACCAAGTCTTCCTAATTTTTTTACATTTGTGTCACCCACTGTTTCATCAATTAAATATTTTTTTGCAGGCATCGTCTTTGCAGGGTTTTTAAATGAAACTATTTTACTATCACTACGTAACACTGTTCTATAATATCCTCCATAAGAACTTGCTGAAACAACCCTTTTAGTAGACTGCTGTAACACCTCACCACCCATACTCTTAAATGCAATCCTAGAAGCATAAGCTGCCTCACCACTACCAATAATATTACAACCCATTGAAAAAGCAAAATTACCCATATTCTCACCAGTTAAACCAACATAATTACCTTCGCTATCCATATCAAACAAACCACAGCTATATGCAGTGCAAAATGTTCCCACACCCATTAAAGCTAAACCTACAGGTGCACCAACTCCAGTAAATATAGCAATTTTACCAGCGTCAAACAATAATCCACCACCAATACCAGCCCAAAACTTAGGATCAGCGACATATCTTTCAACATACTCGTTTAAATCTGTGTTAAAAAAATCACCAACTGCATACATCAGTATATCTTTTATTGTATTTAAAGGATTAATAATGCCAATTTTAATTATTCTATTATATACTGAATCAAAAAGCTCACCAATAAAACAACCTATCAAAATAAAAATATAAACATTACTATTTGAATTTTTATGTAAAAAAGAAAAATTAGGATTCTACATCTCTATATTCCGTCCATTTATTGCTGAAGTATCTGTAGATGTATAATCCGCCTCTTACGAACCAGTCAATAAACATAGCTACCCATGTTCCAAATACTCCCATATTAAAGTTTATTGCTAAAATGTAAGATAAACCTATTCTGCAGGTAAACATTACTGCTAAGCTTACCGCCATCGCCCATTTTGCATCACCGGCACCTCTAAACAGGTTAGGCAGTGTAAATGCTATTGGCCAAATTAAAATTCCAAGTGTACCATGCCAGATAATCATCTTGGCGGACAGTGCTGCAGTAGCCGGAGATAAATTATAAAGACCTAAAATAACCGGCAACAGGGCAAATATTACTGCATTGACAATAATATGACACACAACAACAATTAAAATAATCTTTTTATTGTAATATCTTGCCTGTTCATAATCATTTGCTCCAACACATCTTGAGATTACTGCAGTCATTCCAAGATTAATTGCAAAGCCTGGCAATACTGAAAATACTCCAATTGCATAACCTACAGAATTAGCTGCAATAGCTACTGTTCCAAAAGTTGAAACTAAACTTAAAACCAGCACACGGCCAAACTGGAATAAACCGTTTTCAATACCGTAGGGAATACCTACATTCAGCACTTTTTTAAGAACTTTCCAATCAAATTTATGTTTTAAAGTTCTTTTAATATGCAGTTTGAAGTTTTCATCTAATGTAAAATGCATTATAGCTGCTGCTGCAACCAGTCTTGAAATTACAGTAGGAATAGCTACTCCTTCAACACCTAAACCCAAATAGTAAATACCAACTGCATTACCTATAACATTTAAAATATCACAGATAACCATTATTTTCATTGGAAGGATTGCATTTCCACTGGTTCTGTAAATTGCTGCTCCTGCATTGTAAATAGCTATAAATGGTATTGAAAAAGCCATAAACAATAAATAAATATTTGCATAGTTCCATACGTCTGCTTCAATTTGGCCAAATAATGTATTTATTAAAAATGATTTAGCTGTTAAAACAAATATCATTAAAAAAACTGATAAAATTCCTGAAAACCATACAAGCTGATTACATGCTCCTCTAGCTTTTTCCGGCTTATTGTTTCCTAAATACTGACCGGCTATTACTGCTCCTCCAGTAGCCAGTGCAGAAAATCCGAAAATTAATAACTGCATTAGAAAATCAACTAATGAAACACCGGAAATTGCTGATTCACCTAAAGATGCAACCATTACAGAATCAGCAAACCCTACAAAAAATTCCAGTCCCTGTTCAATAAGCAATGGTAAAAATAATGCAAATAATGCTTTATTTGAAAATAAATAATGTTTCGGGGTTTTAATTAAAGATTCCATATTTGTTGCACCATGAAAAAAATAAAATTACTGTTGTAAATTACAACATAAATTATAAATTTTTTAATATATAACTGTTGCGATTAACAACATTAAACTTATACTCACCAGCCCTATAAATGCAGAATCTTTTAGTGAGCTATAAATTAAAGAGATGATTTTTCTAAAAATCATCATTAATTAGTCTGGACATTAACTTATATCCTTCTTTTTTATCCAAACTGCCTTTAAGAACACCCTGTTCATCAAATGATTCGCACTCATCACCTGTTTTATCAGAAGCATATATTATTAAAGGCACATCATCTCTTGTGTGAGTTCCAACTGAAACAGGAGTTGGATGATCCGGCAGAATAGCTGCCTTAAAGTCCTGACCTTTTAAGCTGTCTAAAACCGGACCTACAATATATTTATCAATTTGTTCAATAGCTTTAACCTTTTCAGCAGTATCTGATGCATGGCCTGCTTCATCAGGAGCTTCAATGTGTACAAACAATACGTCATGATTTTTTAAAGCTTCAACTGCATATTTTCCTTTAGCTTCATAATCTGTATCAAAGTATCCGGTAGCTCCAGGAACATTAATAATATCAAAACCTGCAAAAGCACCAATTCCTTTTAACAAGTCAACACCGGTAATTACTGCTGCATCCAATCCGTAAACCTCTTTAAAATTAGGTAAAGTTGGAGTTACTCCCTGACCCCATAACCATACCATATTTGCAGGTTTTTTACCGTCAGCTACTCTTTTTTTATTGACTTCATGATTTTCCAGAACTTCTCCTGATTCCCACATGATTTTTTTAATGAATTCAGGTAATTTTTCATCCCATTTGTCACCGGAGGTATTTTTATTTAAATCTTCACCGGCAATATCATGAGGAGGCATAGTCTTTAAACCAGCCAATAGCTCAGCATCTTCAGCACTGTCACATGAATACACAAACAGATGTCTGTAACTAACTCCGGAATAGAATCTGCCTTTAAAATCATCATATTTTTCATTGAAGTAATCATTTAAGCTGTCCATAAGTATTTCAGCTTCCCCAGAAGTAATATGACCTGCATTAAAATCATCCATATGGTTGTCCTTCTGGGTAATGGTATTGCATCTGAAAATTACATCCTTATCAGTAGTTTCAATACCCATACTTCCTGCTTCCAGTGGTCCGCGACCGGTATAGTAATTTGCAGGGTTAAATCCAAAAATACTCATATTGGCTACATCAGAACCTGGAGTATATGCATCAGGAACATTATTGGTTAAACCTCCAAAACCCGCTTTTGCCATTTTATCAATGTTTGGAGTATCAGCTGCCATAAGTGGAGTCTTACCGTCTAATTCGTCAATTGGATAGTCACTTGAACCGTCAGGGATAAAAATTACATATTTCATATTATCATCAAAAAAAGTAAAAGTAAATTAGTATTTAACTTTTAAAATACTAATCAAATCAGTCAACATCGCAGAAGCAGTTTCAAGAGATCCTGCTCCAAGTCCAATAACACTAACATCACCGGCAAGGTCAGTACGAACAGTAGCCATGTTTAAAGTTCCGCTTAAGTCAAATGCGCTGCCTTTTTTAATTAAACGTGGTGATACCTGTAATTTATCTTTAGAAACTTCAGCTATTAATTTAATTAAATAACCTTCTTTTCTGGCTAAATCCATAGCCTGTGAAGTAATATTTGAAATACCTTCAACATCAACATCATCATAAGTAGCATCAATTCCTAAAAGTGAATTAGCTAAAATTACAGTTTTACAAGCTGCATCAATACCTTCAACATCTTGAGTTGGGTCTGTTTCAGCTATTCCTAACTCTTGAGATTCTTTTAAGGTTATATCATAGGAGGAACCTTCTGATGCCATTCTTGATAAAATGTAATTGGTGGTACCGTTCAATATTCCTACAATTGATTTGATTCCACAGGATGAAAGTGTTTCTTTTGTGAAATTAATAATAGGCATTGCTCCACCAACACTGGCTTCATATTTAAATTCAACATTGTTTTTCTCAGCTTCAGATACAACTTCTTTGAATTTTAAAGCTAAATGTCCTTTATTAGAGGTTACAACATCTTTTCCAGCTTTAAATGCTTTTAAAGTTAAAGACAGTGCAGGTTCTGCATCAGTTATATTGGTTGGAGTTGCTTCCATCAAACAGTCATATTCCACAGCATCCAACACATTCAAACCTGAAATAGTACTGCCATATTCCGGATAATTGGATAACTTTCCAAATTCATTTTTAGTATTTACAAGCAGTTCTTCATCTAATCCGTCAGCACAAATTGCAGAAGATGAAGAATCTGCAGCAGCTACTATTTTTAATTCTACATCAAATCTTTCTTTAATCATGTCTTTTTTTAATGAGATTGCTCTAGCCACACCTTGACCAACTGCACCAAATCCCATTACTATGACTTTACATTCTTTCATATTATCCCTAAACTTCATTAATCATAAGTAAATCTTTTTCTGCAGCTATTTTACCAATCTTATCAAATACAAATTCTTTCATGCCAAAGTCTGTTTCAATATTAATTAAAGCAGAAGATTTAGATTCTCCATCTAATTTAATATCAAATCCAACTACATAAACACCTTCCAAAGAATTAATTTTATCCATAGTGTCTCTAATGTCGTTATCAACAATATGGCCAATTAAAATAGTGCTCACAACTTCCTTTTTAACAACTCCGTCCATTGCAATAATGGAAACTCCCAACTCTTTGAATCTTTCAATAACCCTGTCAAGACTATCACGTTCACCTTCAAGAGTAAGCTGAACCGGAATCATTCCTTTTTCATTTTTAGAATCTCTTTTATGGATTACAGTAACCAGGTTTGCACCAAGGCCACTAATCGGATCCAAAACAGAAACTAGCTGTCCCGGAACATCCATAAGTTCTAAAACCAAATCCATTTTCATAAAAAATTCCCCTAATTAACCCAATCTGCTCTTTTAACAACAAGTTTACCTTCTTTGTCAATATGAGCATTCCTTAAAATTTTTTCAGGATGTTTCTCATGAGATTTATCTTCACGAGTAAGATTTAAATTATCAGTAATATACCAAGTTTCTTCAAGATCTGGAATATCCTCTAAAGTTTTTGAAAACTTGTTTAAAATATTTTCTGCATCTTTTTCAATTTTCATAAATAAATCTCCTATGATTAATTCAATAATAATAAAAATAATTTTGTTTTTTAATATTAATAAATGTTTATTAAAACTTGGGCTTTTTACTAACTTAAAATTATATCATCACTTTTCTTAGACAAAACACAATTTTGTGTAAAAAATATTATTTGTATTGGCGACATCATTTAATAATCATAAATTAATATTATATTAATGTTCATAAGAACTAAAAAAAAATTAAAAATGTGGGTAAAATGTTAAATAAAACCAAACTAAGTATTTTAGTTGTATCTTTTGTTTTGCTGTTATCTTTAACTTGTGTTTCGGCTAATGAAAGCAATACATTTACAGATTTGCAAACAGCAATAGATGAATCAGGTAATGAATTAAACATAAATCATAATTATGTTTATAATGACACTGCCGACGGCAAATATTCTGAGGGAATTACAATAAACAACAGAGAACTTGTAATTAACGGGAACGGATATGCTGTTGACGGATCCAATCATGCAAGAATACTTCTTGTAACTCAATGTAATCTAACAATAAACAATCTTATTTTAACTGACGGATTATCATCATACGGTTCAGGAATATATGCCAAAGATTCCAATATTATTTTAAATAATGTAACCTTTAAAAACATGAATTCAACTCAGGCAGGCTCATGTCTGATAAGTGGGGGAAGCTTAACTATTGAAGATTCCTCATTTATAAATACAACTTCCGAAAAAGGAAGTGCTGTTTTTGGAGCTTACGGAGATATTAAAATAAGCAATAGCGAAATCAGAACATCCCATTCAGACTGGGGTGCAGTGTATCTTATAGGTGCAAATGCAAATATTGCCAATACTGATTTTGTTAATCTAAACTCAAATTATGCCAGTGCAGTTTATGCTACAGGTTCCAAAGTTATGATTGACAAATCCAAATTCACCAACTTAAAATCCAACAAAACTGCAGGAGCTATCGGATCTAAAGAATCAAAAGAAGTTATAATTAAAAACTCTGAATTTAAAAATATAAGCTGCGAAAAAAACGGAGGAAGCCTATACTTTGATTTAGTTGAAAATGTGGAAATTTCAAATTCAACTTTTACACACTCATATGCAGAATTTGGAGGAGCTATACTTCAGCTTGAAGGCAGTTTAACTGTTGAAAACTGTAATTTCACACAGAACACCGCTTTTTATGATGGCGGAGCAATATATGCATCATATGTTAATTTAAAATTAAACAATAACAATTTTGCAGACAACCGCGGATTAAATGACGATGCCAGGGGATCAAATGGAGGCGGCTTATATCTGGACATGACAAATGCAACAATAACCAATTCCAGTTTCACAAATAACTTTGCTGCATTTGACGGCGGGGCAATATACACCTATGACACATCATTATTTATGAATAAAAACTATTTCACCAATAATTCCCAATTTAACACAACAGGAATTTTTTCTGCATTTGATAAAAACTACACTGCACTAAACTGCAATTTTACTGATGACATCATTTCATTAAATAATACAATCTATGCAACAATTGTTGACGGCTCCGGAATTACATTAACTTTAGTAAACAATACAATAACTTTAACTAAACTTCCTTCAAGATTTGATTTACGTGACTTCGGATGGGTAAGTTCAGTTAAAAATCAGGGTGCAATAGGTGCATGCTGGACATTCGGAACCTGCGGATCTTTAGAATCAGCTCTTCTTAAAGCAACAGATACTGAATATGATTTTTCTGAAAACAATGTTCAAAACAGTATGATTAAATACTCCCTTTACGGTCATACCATAGAAAATGAAGGCGGAACCGAATTTATGGGAGCAGGATATTTGTTAAGCTGGCTTGGAATGTTTCCAACCAAATATGACACATATGACGAACTTGGAAAAATATCCTCGTTAATATCTACTGATGAAGATATTCACATTCAGGACATGATTTTTGTTCACCCCCGCATAAATTCAACTGACAACAATCAGCTGAAAGATGCTTTAATTAAATATGGAGGGCTTTGGGTTGCATACAATGCTCAGCAGCAGGCACCATACTACAATTCAAAAACCTCAGCACAGTACTATAACGGAACTGAAGACGCAAACCATGCAGTTCTTCTTGTCGGATGGGATGATAACTACAGCAAAGACAACTTCCTGATAACTCCACCTGGCGACGGTGCATTTATCCTTAAAAACAGCTGGGGAAGCAATTTCGGTGACGGAGGATATTTATACATTTCATATTATGATACGCAGTTTGTAACAGGCTATCAGGCAATAGGAGTTATTATAAATAACACTGTTTCATATAATAAAAACTACCAAATTGATATTAGCGGAATGGACAAATATAAAAACTTCAATTTAAGTCATATTTATTATGCCAATGAATTTGAAGCCCTTGAAAATGATTTGATAGCTGCAGTTGGAACCTACTTCAACAACAGTGGTGAAAAATACGAAATCAGCATCTATGTAAATGATATATTAAAACACACACAAAGTGGAATAAGCGCATTTAGCGGTTTTTCAACTATTAAATTAAATAATTACATTCCAGTTAACAAAGGAGACCTTTTTAGAGCTGTAATTAAAGGTGTAAATGTTCCATTATCAATAAATACCAGAGTACACAATGACGGTTATACATCATTTATAAGTGCCGACGGCAAAATATGGAATACATCTGAAAATATAATCTGTTTGAAAGTTTACACAATAGCTAATTCAATCCAAAGCAGCGATTTAGTAAAATATTATAAAAATGCTTCAAAATTCAGTGCAAATGTTAACGCAGCTAATGTAAATGTGACATTTAACATAAATGGAGTCAATTACACAAAAACCAGTGATGAAAATGGAACAGCTTACCTAAATATTAACTTAAGACCTGGAACTTATAATATTACAACTTACTTCAACGGAATAAATAAAACAAACACAGTAACTGTTTTATCTGCAATTATTGGAGATAATCTTGTTAAATATTATAAAAACGGAACAGAGTTTTATGCCAGGTTTGTTAAAGGCAATGGAGAAGCACTAGCTAATACAAATGTAACATTTAATATTAATGGAGTCTTCTACACCCGTGAAACTGACAGTAACGGTGTTGCAAAGTTAAATATAAACTTAAGACCTGGAAATTACACCCTAACAGCTACTAATCCTGAAACCGGATTGGATATAGGATTTAACATTACAGTTTTACCTACAATTATAGCTGAAAACTTAACAACATATTTAAATGCATCACAATTCAATGCAAGCTTTGTTAAGGGAAACGGTAATCCGCTATCTAATACAAATGTAACATTTAACATAAACGGTGTTTTCTATATCTGCCAGAGCGATGATAACGGTTTGGCTACTTTAAATATAAATTTAATGCCCGGAAAATATATCATAACAGCTATTGAACCTGTAACTGGTTTAGATATGGGATATGGAGTAACTGTCCTTAAATAGAGTTTTAAACTCTATTTTAAATACTCCTCAATATCAATATCCCTTAAAACTTTTTTTCTTAAAATCTTATCAATTCCGGTACCGTACTGGGCTGCCTTTTTAGGTCTGTAAGCAATCTGCTTATCCAGTCCCAAATTGAAAGCCAGTTTTCTTAAAATATTTTTACGCAGCTTATCATCAGAACCTGAAATTTTATACCTGACAGGAATATTAAGAGCAAATTCAACAAGATTTTTATCTAAAAAAGGAAGGCGCAGCTCAACGCCATTTGCCATTGAACATGCATCATCACGTTCCAGATTAACATGATACATATTAGCCATATCATATCTTAACTCATCATCTAAAGTATTTTCCATATAGCTATTTAAATATCTGTTGTAACCTCCAAACAACTCATCAGCACCCTGACCGGAAACAGCTACCTTAATATTGTCCTCAGCTATCATTTTAGAAGCAAGATAAACAGTCATTCCAACTCCGATTTTCATCAGATTGTTTTCACCGATTGACTTGACTACAGCTTTCAGATTGTCCTTTACAATATCTTCTGTAATGTCATGAACCTTTAGGGGAAGTCCCAAATACTCGGCTACACACTTAGCAGCAGCCACATCCTTGGAATCCTTTTTGCCTACAGCATACAAAGTAACTTTAAGATTTTTATTTAAGGAAATATCGCGAAGCAGCAAAGCTATTAAAGAGCTGTCAACACCGCCTGAAAAAATTACACCAACTTCCTCCAAATCGTCAACTCTTTTTAAAACAGCCAGTTTAACAAGTTTTTCAAGTTTTCTGTTGTCGGTTTCAAATCTCTTTTGGAAAATATCTGTTTTAGGAGGTATCTCTTTCCAGTTGTAAAGGATATAGCCCGGTTTTAATGTTTTGATGTCTCCTTTTAAACATTGTTTTGAAGAAGCAAAAGCATTATCTGTGTAAAATAAAGGTTTGACACCTAAAGGATCTCTTGAGACCGCCAAGTTATTTCCGTCTGTAACAGCATAGGCATAATCCCCGTCTAAGAGATTATTTGTTTTTTCAACTGCCTGAAGCAGATCATCCCCATAATAAAAATCAATTAAATTAAGCAATAACTCAGAATCAGAAGAAATATCTTTATTTTTTGTTAATTTAGCCAGCAAATTCTTTAGAGAAGAATAATTATAAATCTCACCATTGAAAACCAAAGTTAAACTGTTTTTAGCTATTGGCTGAGTGTGAGAAGTCCTGTTTTCCAAATTATGGACAGCCAGCAGATTATGACCTAAACCTAAAGAATAAGTGTTGTTATCATCAAAATCGTTTAAATCAATCCCTTTTTGTATTTTACCGTCTAAAAATATTCCGGAAGCATCTTTTCCCCTACTTTTTGAGGTTTTTAACATAGCTATTAAATCATCAGCTTTGAAATTACCTTGAAGACCAACTATTGAACACATATTACCTTATATATCCTACTTTTTTATAATATAATTTAACATTTAATTTACCAATTTAAATTATATTCTTTTTCTAAATTTAAAATCATGAAATAAACTAAATATAATCTATTACTAAATTTATATTCTCCACTTTTATCTTTACCAATAGATTCCAAAATATTAAGTTCTGTTGCTCTTTGAAGAAACTTGGAAAAAACTTTTTTTTCAGAAGGTGATAAAAATTTTTCAAAATCGCTTTTCTTAAATGAATCAACTCCTTTATCCCCTAATTTCATTAAAATACTTTCATAATTCTTACTACGGATAGATTTATCCATAACTGGTTTTATCTGCCGTTTACCTATTAATCTGCCTGCCTCAACAATCCCTTTAATTGCATAATCCATATTAACACTATTACTCTCAACTTCCCAAAAAACAGAATCTCCTATTTCCTGCATCATCAAAGGAATACCCTCTGAAAAAGCTATCATGTATTCTAAAGATTTTTCATCACATTTAATTCCTACACTATCAAATGTATCTTGAAAAAACTCATTGATTTCCTCTGAATTTAAATAATCAATATGATCATAATGAAAAATTCTTGAAAAAGACTCATCTTGATTTACAAGATTATTAAATTTTTCAGGGTACCCTGCTAATAAAATATATAATGGAATATTATAATTTTTCATTTCAATAGAATCTGCAAACTTTTTATACCAATCTACAAACTCTTTTGATTCAGATAAACCATTAATATCATCAATAATTAAAAAAATACCCTTTTCAGTACATAATTCTTCATATGATTTATTCAAATAATATAAAAAATTATCAACAATATCTCTAGAGGCATACTCATCTAGTTTAAAATTGAATTTAGTTCCTTTAACTTCAATACTCTCAACATAATCTCTAAAAATATTTTTAATTTTAGATTTTATGGAATCTTTTGGTGCAGAGTTAATCAACTCTTCTAAAATTTGTTTTACTAAATTTTCTAAAGAATGATTTCCTTTATTTGAAATATATACTCCCACCATTTTGTCTTGAACAAAGTCCTGAACATATCTTGCTAAAGATGTTTTACCCATACCTTTTTTCCCAGTGATAAAATAATGCTGAACATCACCTTTTTCTGCTTTATTCAAGTACCTTAAAATTTTTTTAACTATTTTAGTTCTTCCTTTAAAATAATATGGACTGACTGGATGACCTGGTTGAAACGGACTTTCCTTATCAAAATCAAAATCATCCAACATTAAAATTCACTCCTTAATATCCATTACTACCTTTTAATACTACTATTATAATCTACTAAATAAATAAACATTTTTGTTTAACTACTCATTACCCAGTACAATTAATGTAAAATCAAGTTATACATAATTCTGCTCACTGTTTGACAGTGGCTAATGTGATATAATAAAACATATATATCAAACAAGCTGTTATATGAAGTTAAGAAAGATATAACTGGAGCTGAAGGAAGAAAGTATAGGGATTTATAGTTAAGAATATTTATTCTTCACCACAATTATGAGTAGCCAATTATAGCACATATTATTAAAATTAATTTATGAGTATTCATAGGATATAATTTTGTTAATAAATAGTATAAATCTTACTAAAATACTTGGAGATTCATTTGGAATTGATACTATTAGCTTAATTTATGTTGGAGTAACTAAAAGGTTCTGTCAAGGACTTTGGTGATTTGAATTTTTAATTTTTAATTTCAAAAAATTTTTTAAATGCTTTTTTGGCTTTTATTTTTTAAAATAAGATAGTAAATTTAATATATTAAGTGGAGCTAATATATTAATATGAATAAAGACAATATAAAAGCTCCATGTTCTATATTGGAGGATAAACAACTTAAACTTTTCGATTTTTTTGAAGAATTTTCTGAATATGAATCTTATGGGGAGAAATTAAGCAATGGATGTTTAAATTCGGATGATAATTTAATTAGGCTTACTAAACATAGTAATTTTTATTTTAAATATAAATATACCTTTTGTCCTAATTGTTATTCCTCAAATGTTGTTAAAAATGGTAATTATGTTCGTAAATTGTATTTTTTAAATGTTGAAGAACAAAAATGCATTATTCAGAAATATAAATGTAAAAAATGCGGTAAAATTTTTTATACGAATATTAAATCTATTGTTGATGAAAATTGCAATATTACAAAGCCTGTAATAGAATATATCAACGAAATATACTCTGTTTCTGGAAATAGCATTTATAAAATTCAGTATATGCTCAAAAGATTCTTCAATGTAAATATTTCACATCAAAGTATTGAATCTTGCATAATAATCTGGATGAAAATGATGATATAAGTGTGAATGAATCTTATTCCAGACATTATTTGTTTGATAGTCTTTGGACTAAAATTAACAGTGTTTAGAACTATTTTTTAGTCTTATTTGATGTTAAATTGAATTCTGTTGTTTCTATGGATCTGGTGAAATCAGAGGATATTGAAACTATATATAAGTTTTTAGATGATTCCCTACATAATCAGCCTAAGATTTGTATTGTATCTGATTTAAAAGATGAGTATCATCCAGCAATTGAAAAAGTTGGGGTTAGACATCAATTCTGTATGTTTCACACAAAACAAAAGATAAACAGGAACATTAGAGAGGATAAGAAAAGAAATAATTATTCTGATGAAGAATTGGAATACTTAAATTATTGTAAACAATTAGTTTTTGATGTTTTGAATGCTAATGATTTAGAATCTGCTAAAAAAGGTAGAGATTATCTTATTAGTATACAAAACAATTTGCCGAAAGTTATTTTTAATTTATTGTGGTTTTTTATCATTCCTTACTTTAAAACAATAACATTTCATCTTGAAAATAGTAATGTTCCAACTACAAGTAATAAAATTGAAAATTTCTTTCAAAAAGTTTTCCCTAAGCATATTAAAAAAACATTAAGAACTTTTGAAGGAGCTAGGACAAGATTTTATCTCAAAACCAAATACTGGGTGCAGAGAAACTTCCGAGGCATTCATCACCAAAGTTATTGACAGTGCCTTATTTCTAACCATCATTAAATTTATATATCAATAGGTGCAAAATGAATTTCAATCCTATTATAGTCTTATTTCTAACAGAGAATGCAGGTAGTGTAGCGAGTAGCTCGTAATGAATTTCAATCCTATTATAGTCTTATTTCTAACCATAACCACATAGTAGCTGTCCGTATAGCTATCTTTATTTCAATCCTATTATAGTCTTATTTCTAACGTCAAATACTGTGAATGGACTGTAATCCCTTGATTTCAATCCTATTATAGTCTTATTTCTAACTGTTGATGCTGATACTCCCATTCCCTCCATGAAAGATTTCAATCCTATTATAGTCTTATTTCTAACTATTACAGATGCTTATAAAGTGTATTATGTGTTAAATTTCAATCCTATTATAGTCTTATTTCTAACAATACTATCCTTTTCAGTTCTACTAAACGGATTAATTATTTCAATCCTATTATAGTCTTATTTCTAACACTCCAAAATTTAATATTAAATCATGTGTTCAATAGTATTTCAATCCTATTATAGTCTTATTTCTAACTGAAGTTGTCTTATGTTAGTGCTGTTGATGAGTATTATTTCAATCCTATTATAGTCTTATTTCTAACCAGTCAATAATGTGTATCTTACTTTTGAATTATTATTTCAATCCTATTATAGTCTTATTTCTAACGCTTATAGTAAAGGTTACACTGATGCTTATGCTAAATTTCAATCCTATTATAGTCTTATTTCTAACTCTTCTTTAAGTCTTCTTGTGAATCTCCTCCATTATTTCAATCCTATTATAGTCTTATTTCTAACTTATACTTCAAATCCATAATGGATGTGATGTTCGTGGATTTCAATCCTATTATAGTCTTATTTCTAACGGCGCTTCCCCATTTTCACAAACCATAAAACTGTAATTTCAATCCTATTATAGTCTTATTTCTAACAGTGTTCGTATGTTTATTATTCTAATATACTAACTGATTTCAATCCTATTATAGTCTTATTTCTAACCTCTACTCTTTCAGATTCAGTCATTAGCTTATCAGAATTTCAATCCTATTATAGTCTTATTTCTAACTGGAAAACATGATCGTATCTTCCTACCAGTTAATGACTGATTTCAATCCTATTATAGTCTTATTTCTAACATCCATATAAATCATCCTTCCTTTTTTTATTTGAAATTTCAATCCTATTATAGTCTTATTTCTAACAGTAAAAAAGGATATTGCAATATATGTAATGATTGTTAATTTCAATCCTATTATAGTCTTATTTCTAACAGGAATTACCTTATCTTTGTATCTGTCCTTTAAGACATTTCAATCCTATTATAGTCTTATTTCTAACGTTGAAAGCATCTGATCCTTTGTTTTTTAATGTTATTTCAATCCTATTATAGTCTTATTTCTAACAGCCAGCTGATGGATACTATTTAAGCACAGGCAGCATATTTCAATCCTATTATAGTCTTATTTCTAACCTAACAATATCATTTTTAACACTTCCTTAAAAATCATTTCAATCCTATTATAGTCTTATTTCTAACTTATCAAATAAGCAGGTGACATTAGAAGAGGGGCAAATTTCAATCCTATTATAGTCTTATTTCTAACTTCATTTCTGAAGCAGTTAAATTAATCCATTTTTTATCATTTCAATCCTATTATAGTCTTATTTCTAACTCTTTTATTGTTTCATAATATAAATCTGTTTTCGAATTTCAATCCTATTATAGTCTTATTTCTAACACAGTCCCCTTGGGGATAATTATTTTATTAGTGCAATTTCAATCCTATTATAGTCTTATTTCTAACAATACATATCAACGAATTAACACTTGCAAGTGCTTGATTTCAATCCTATTATAGTCTTATTTCTAACAATTCAGATACATTGAATATTACATATACTGAGGAATATTTCAATCCTATTATAGTCTTATTTCTAACATATATATAAGTGTCAAAGGTTGTAATAGTGCAGACATTTCAATCCTATTATAGTCTTATTTCTAACACTTCTGTCATTCCCCAATTGATTTTGGTAAAAATTTCAATCCTATTATAGTCTTATTTCTAACGATCACTAACAGCAACATCTGAAAAATATAATAAACATTTCAATCCTATTATAGTCTTATTTCTAACTCAAGTAGGCAAAAATTAAAAAGAGTGATAAAATGTATTTCAATCCTATTATAGTCTTATTTCTAACATTATCATATACTGTTATGATTTTATTTCCTCCATTTCAATCCTATTATAGTCTTATTTCTAACAATATTATGTTATAGTTTTATTATATGAGTTTTTAATTTCAATCTTATTATAGTCTTATTTCTAACGAATCTTATTATGAAACAAAAGCAAGTTATAACTATATTTCAATCCTATTATAGTCTTATTTCTAACTTTCAAAAAAAAATTATTGTGCCATGAAGTTCAAAGATTTCAATCCTATTATAGTCTTATTTCTAACACCATATACGGTTTCAAAGAAAATATGAAGAAAAAATTTCAATCCTATTATAGTCTTATTTCTAACAGCAGCTACAAAAAAATTAAAGGATGTGTTTAAATAATTTCAATCCTATTATAGTCTTATTTCTAACTTTTATGAGTTGTCTGCAAATATTGAATATGCAGATATTTCAATCCTATTATAGTCTTATTTCTAACTGTAATGATAGTCATCTTCAGTGTATCTGTTGTTGTAATTTCAATCCTATTATAGTCTTATTTCTAACGATAGAAATCCACGACCTCCCCAAACATCAAATAAAATTTCAATCCTATTATAGTCTTATTTCTAACCTCTTTTAAGTAAATTAATGTTTTCCCCTAGTGCATATTTCAATCCTATTATAGTCTTATTTCTAACATGAAATCATGAAATGATGAAATTATATTTCATATACATTTCAATCCTATTATAGTCTTATTTCTAACCCTGTAGGGATTATTGAAGACCTTGAAATCAGCTATTTCAATCCTATTATAGTCTTATTTCTAACGTAGTGGAATCGCGGATTATATAATCGCCAATTGCATTTCAATCCTATTATAGTCTTATTTCTAACTAAAAAAAAGTAAAAAAATAGAGTTATATACAATTTATTTCAATCCTATTATAGTCTTATTTCTAACTGTTTGTGTATTCGCAGTTGAAGTTGTCCCAACTATATTTCAATCCTATTATAGTCTTATTTCTAACATTAACGAAACAGAAGATGAGTTAGCTTATTTATGTATTTCAATCCTATTATAGTCTTATTTCTAACGAGTAATGTTCGACCCTCTCGGATATAGTAGAGGAAATTTCAATCCTATTATAGTCTTATTTCTAACACAACCTTTTTAGTGATAATAAGTTACGAACGAAATTTCAATCCTATTATAGTCTTATTTCTAACTGTGACAGAGTATATTATTAATAAAATAGGAGTTACATTTCAATCCTATTATAGTCTTATTTCTAACTGATTTGCCTTTGTTTAAGATTACACTTCTTAAATTTCAATCCTATTATAGTCTTATTTCTAACGAATGTATGTGTTCAAATTTAAAGACTTATGGTAGATTTCAATCCTATTATAGTCTTATTTCTAACATGATTTAGCGTTTTTCTGCTCATCATTCATGATTCATTTCAATCCTATTATAGTCTTATTTCTAACGAATACAAAACCCAAACAGATTTCATAAACAGTGTAATTTCAATCCTATTATAGTCTTATTTCTAACGTTACGAATCAGTGAAAAACCTGGGAAGCGGACATCTATTTCAATCCTATTATAGTCTTATTTCTAACTTTATTATATGATTTAAAAGAAGAAAAACAAATTATTATTTCAATCCTATTATAGTCTTATTTCTAACTGTTTTTGAGTCATCATAGCTTCCTATGTCAAGAAAAATTTCAATCCTATTATAGTCTTATTTCTAACTATTGCAAGTGTAGCTGGAACAACAACTTCAGGTACATTTCAATCCTATTATAGTCTTATTTCTAACTATTCCAGTGTCATCTAAATCTGGAGTGTATTCTAATTTCAATCCTATTATAGTCTTATTTCTAACCATAGACATATTACAAGTGATGTGTCAGATTATAACAATTTCAATCCTATTATAGTCTTATTTCTAACTGGGCAGCCTTCAGCAACTACTACGGCAGAAAACAATTTCAATCCTATTATAGTCTTATTTCTAACTGTATACAATCGATTCAGAATGTAGATTACTCTTATTTCAATCCTATTATAGTCTTATTTCTAACAAGCGATATAAAATATACTTTAACATTGAAAAGTTGATTTCAATCCTATTATAGTCTTATTTCTAACTTGGTATAGTTCCAGTAGGAACTTTAAGGAAAGATTTCAATCCTATTATAGTCTTATTTCTAACTTGACAACTTTTATACCACCTTTTATGATTGTATGGATTTCAATCCTATTATAGTCTTATTTCTAACCTCATTAATCAAACAATTAATTGATAAAATGGGTATTTCAATCCTATTATAGTCTTATTTCTAACACAAAACATTGATTATGTTAGTACTGCAATTGAATATTTCAATCCTATTATAGTCTTATTTCTAACGATTATGGAAATTTCTTATTAACTACAATATAAAAAAATTTCAATCCTATTATAGTCTTATTTCTAACAACAACATTTTTAAGCTTAATAAGTTCCTAACGAAATTTCAATCCTATTATAGTCTTATTTCTAACAACAATAGTATTATAATAAGACGTTATGAAATGTTATTTCAATCCTATTATAGTCTTATTTCTAACTATATTTTTTTGTGTTTTGTTGTTATTTATATTTTTATTTCAATCCTATTATAGTCTTATTTCTAACGGTGAGAAAATATATGCTCATGTAGTTTGTAATGTTGATTTCAATCCTATTATAGTCTTATTTCTAACCATTGTTGGCAACACCACACATTCCATTCTTGACCTATTTCAATCCTATTATAGTCTTATTTCTAACGAGGATAAGCCGTTTAATGTTGTTGCGTTGATTGTGATATTTCAATCCTATTATAGTCTTATTTCTAACATTTATTCTAAATTAAATTATTTGATAATCTCATATATTTCAATCCTATTATAGTCTTATTTCTAACGGTATTTTTAAACAGTTTAGTTCTTGTTATGATGGCTATTTCAATCCTATTATAGTCTTATTTCTAACCAGCGAATATTTTAAGGAAGTGATAATATATCAAAAATTTCAATCCTATTATAGTCTTATTTCTAACAGGCCACATTTTTTCTCAAAAAGGGCTAAAACAATTTATAATTTATTTATTCATATACTTAAATTTGTCGATAACAAAAAATGTTTTTTATTTATATGTATCAACAAACAAATCTAAATAACTTAAAATAAAAAATAAAACTTAAAAATTTATAAAATAAAATAATAACCTGTTTAAAAGAGAATTAACTTATTTAAATAAATAAAACTTAAAAAAATAATCAAAAAATAAAATTTTTTAAATAGCTAAAAAATAATCAAAAAATAAAATATGTGATAAACAAAACTTTTAAAATTTATTTTATCAAATTTAACAGTTTAAATAAAATTAAAAATATCAAATTTATAAAATTTCATCGATAGGTGCTTTTTCAATACCTAAAACCTCACGATTCATCACATCAGCCATTCTTAATTTATAAATTATAACTGAATCAACCTCTGTGTCAATTATTTTCATTAAACCATCATGAATTATCTTAAACTCGCTTTCACTAGCTTCTCCTTCAAAAACAGAATTTTGAATCCAAAAGAGATACTGCCTTAAAAATGACTTTACTTTATTGACCCGCTCAACCTTAATATCATAAACTATAATTACATACATAAAGTCACCACCAGCTTACGAATGGATCATATTTTTCAATACCTAAAATATGTTTTTTAAGTTTATATGCTTCTAATCGGATTAATCTTTGGTAAGAAACATTTTTCTTTAATTTTTTATGTTTAATCGTTTTTTCAAGTCGTTTATTGTATTCTTTTATGAATTTATTTCGTCCTTTATCATTTAAAAGACAACAGTTTAAATCTTCATTAAAATCTTTTTTAGACAACATTCTTTTGTTAACCATATAAAAAATCAACCTATCAACAAAAATCGGCTTAAAAATTTCACTAAGATCCAAAGATAGTGAAAATCTTCTTTCAGAAGGTTCATGAAGATAAGATATTGTAGGATTTAATTGTGTATTATACAATTCTGTCAAAACTGTAGAATACATCATTGAATTTCCAAAGCTAATTAAAGAATTTATCATGTTTTTAGGAGGTTGTCTGGATCTGCCTTCCATTTTAAAATCATCGGGAAGAATTTCATCAAATTTAGAATAATATTCCGAGCGAATTCTACCCTCAATATTCATTATTTCAGTTATTTTATTTGTTGAATTTAACTCTGATAATGTTTCTTTAATATTGTTTTCAATTTTATAATAAGCCAAAACCTTTAAAATATTATTTGCTGCTCCTTCAACAAATAATTTAGCTAATTCCAACCTTTTTTGAATATTTAAATAATAATCTGCTTGTTTTACTAATAAATCACCAGACAGCAATGTTTCACGAGGATAATAAGATCCACTATAAAAACCATAATAATTGAAAAAATGAATAAGAACTCCATTTTTAGATAAAAGACTCATTACCTGTGAAGAAAAGGTTATCTGACCATATGCATAAATTGAATATACTTTATTAATTGGAATTGGTTTTTTACCTTTTTCATTGACAAAATAAATAGTATTTTCTTTCCTTTTAAGAATCCCTTCAGACAAGATATAATAATTCTTTTTTGACATTTAAAAAAACACCTCTATGAAAAACAAAACTCAAAATAAGCACATTTACTGCAAATTCTTTTCTTTTTAGGTTTTGGCATCGAACTATCAAAAATGTTTTTGATATTTTCAATTATCTCAAATAACTCTCGTTCTTTTTCTTTTGTTAAAGTAATTTTCTTCTTTTTGCGACTATTCGGATAATTTAAAAAACCCACAACATTTTTTATATCCTTTTCATGTTCTAAATAAAACATATAATATAAAAGTTGATATTCATTAGCTAAATTCATTTTTTGTGACTTTTTTACTTCATGAATTTCAACAGAATCAGTTATTTTAATAAAATCCACATTGATTAAGTTATCAATAAGAAAGTCTTTTTCTCTTTTAAAACTAGTTTCATGTAAAAATTTGCCTAACTTAACATTCTCATGCTCATCTTCTAATTGGATATTATGAGAAAATAACCATAATTTAGTTTTACATATGAAATAGTAATTAATTTGAGTTCCATTAATTTTAGAAATCATAAAATTCATTTATAAAATTGTAGATTCTTCATCCGAAAGTTTTAATCCCAATTCCGAATCATATTTTACATCGATAAAGTAAGTATTGCTATTTAAATCAAATTCAACATTATTATCCTTTTGAAGTTTAAAAAATTGACCTTTACTAATTGACAAACAATAACTCATAGATTTATAATATTGTTTATTATTTATTTCATCCAAATATTTTTCCCTAAATTTTTGAGGAACAACCTCATAAGAATCAAAAAGATTATAAAAATCATTATCTTTATTAAAATTTATAAAAGGGACAATATTTTTTAATAACCTGTTAAAAGAGAGTTTTACTTCATCAAAAGTTTCTTGATTTTTTGAATCATAACCCTCACTGTATACATAATCAATAATCTCTTGAATTTTACTTTCTTGTAAAATATCAAAATTATTTAAAACATCTAATGTTTTATTAACCAAATTTTGATTATAAATATATTTATCATTATCAGACCCTATTTTAAAAATATTAACCTGTTTAATAATATCATCTTTCCATCCTCTGCGATTAACCCTACCAAATCTTTGAATTAATGCATCCAATGGAGCTGGCTCAGAATATAAAACATCATAATCAATATCTAAAGAAACTTCAATAGCTTGAGTACCTATTAACAGATTTAAATTATCTAAATTTTTTTCTATTCTTTCCCTATCTTTTAATATAAATCTACTATGTAATAATGCAGAATTATCCACATCATTTTCCTTAAACCATTCATAAATAAATTGGGCTTTATCCACAGTATTGCAGACAATCAATACTTTTTTACCAGAATTTATATCATTTAATATTTTATCACAACAATTCTCAATACAATTATTAATTATATTAACTTTATGGCGAGTAAATGAATCTAATTCTTTTGAATCTAAGGATATAAAATTAGAAATATCCAATTCCTTAGAAAAAAGATTTTTTAAAAAAGACGGAAGTGTAGCAGACATGATAAAAATATCTACACCAAATTTACTTTTTAAAATTTTAAGAGATTCTAATAACAAACAAGTGACCCTAGCATCATATGCATGAATTTCATCTAAAATTAACAAACTGTTTGTTAATTCAGATAATCCCATTTCAAAACCTTTAACTCCAAAAAAGAATTTAATAAGTTGAAAAGGTGTTAAAATTTTATAAGGCCGATATATTTTCTTTGTTAAATTTTGAATTCTTTTAGTTTCCAAGCTAGACTCATCATAATCTCCAGACTCAACAGATTTATAAATAAAATAAGATGCTTTTCCATGAGAGATTCCCACTAATTCATCAGAGCCCAAATCTTTGACCAATCTATTATACATAGCATTTATACTTGCAGTAAACGGCAAAACATAAAAAATCCTTTTAGAAAAATTATCAGTCTGATTATTATCAGCCCATAAAAAAGAAGCCTCTGTTTTACCACTGCCTGTTGGAGCTATTAAGAAACTACTTCCTTTTGTTTTAGAAGCTATCAGTTGTGTTTTTCTTAATGAATCAAAAGTATATAAATCTCCATTTTTTACTGCTGAAAGTATTTCATATTTAGATCCTGAAGCTAAATAATCACAAGCATTCATAAAGCCTTTTAAAAAATAACCATAAATACCATGTAATTCATTATAATTACCTGTCTTAAAATCTTTAAAATAATTAAGCACTGTTTGATTATAAACACTTCTTAAATCCTCAAAAGAAATATTATTAGGCGTTTTTAATTTATATCCCAAATATTTTTCGCTCAATTTTGGAACTAAATTTAAATAAGATAATAACTCATCAAAATTAGGTTTTAACTCAAATAATTTTTCATCAAAAACACGTTTAGCTTCTTTATTTTTTATTTGATAATCTTTTCTTAACTTTTTAACATCTTTATGGTGAGTTATAATTGTTAAACCAATTGCATTTATTGTAACTTCTGGAAAAATATCCTTTAAAGAAATAATAAAACATGCAGATAGTATTTCATGCCTATATCCCCAATAATTATTTGAATTTAAAGAATTTTGAAAACCTACTGCTGCTTTACCAAAATCGTGGAAAAATAAAATATAAAAAAGATGTTCCCAAAAATCAGGAACACCACATATTTTAGGAACATCAGGATAACATTCTTTAATACATTTAAAAACTTTTAAAGTATTTTCCGTATGCTCCATTAATGTTTCATTAGGTTTAGCTAAAATAACCATAATCTAACCTACTTATGAATCCAAACTCCCCAATTTAACTCAGAATCAAAATAACAATCGCCAGAATAATCAAAAAATTGATTCATCAATAGATATGGTTTGGTTCCAATTGCTTTTCTAGGAATTGAATTTGAAAAATGTGTAGGTAATGCTTGAATAATTCCAAATGCACCTTCAATACCAAATGGTAAAATTGTTTTACCTAACTTAACATTATTCTTTTTTTCCATTTCAATTTCTTTAATTTCACTAATAATAGCTAAATCTGAAGATCTTCCAAGCAAAATTGGATATGCTGGATTTTTAAAATAGTTTTTAAATTCCAAATTATCAATATATAAATATAAACTAGGATTAAATAGAAACTCCCTTTTAGCTACATTAGATTTGTTTCCTTTTAATCCTTTTAATTCATAAATTGTCTCTAAATCTACTGCTTTTGCATCATAATCAAAAACAAAACCAACATTTGTTTCATCAGGAGTAACTAACTCTCCTTTAACAGCAGACAATAATCCATAAATTGTACTTAAAGGAGGAACTGGCAATGTTGGCTGAAATCCACTTATAAATGCAGGATATCTAAATGAAGCAGTCCACCCCTCAATTAAAATCCTTAAATATTTCATTTAAATCAACTTAGGAATTTCATCAGAAAATTTATCAGTTATCTCTTTAATAGTTCCAATATGAACATTTTCTTTATTTTTAGCATATTCAATTATTTTATCTTGAGTATCTTTTAAAAATCCTGTTCTAACACCAATGAAAATATCTGATTTAATAATATCAGAATAATCTGAAATTACTTCATCTAAAGCATTCAAATCAAATATAAGTTCTCCTTTTTCTTCACGGATAATATTCATGAAAATATGATTCCCACCATCAATAGCAGCAAGAACTATTATTTTTGGAGTTACATCTGTTAAATGGGATGCAGATTTAGCACCTCCAGACAAATAAGGTAATGCATTAATAATATCTTGTGTGCGTTTAACTCTAATCTCTTTATCCATTATCCATTTATCTTCTTCGTGTTCCAATCCTTTTTCTTCAGCTAATTTTAATAAATCAGCAGACATATTTTTATATCCTGTTTTTTCACTTTCAGAAAATATTCCAACAGCACCTAAATCAATTGAAAAAATACCTTTTAAAATATTTGAATAAAATTCATGTTCATAAGGTACAGGATCCCCCTCATGACGAGACATGACACCAAAATCTTCAGTTGGATTCTGACCAATTACTGCAATTAGAGGTGAATTTTTTAAAGGAGAAATTCTTGTAACAGTTCCTCCTTCTTTTTTAGACATGGCCCTCATATATCCAAAAACATCATCATCAGGATATTCAATAGGATTAGCACTTGTGAACGCAATCTTTTTTTCACGACTAATAGGAGACATTTCCCAATCAAATTTATCTTCCAAAGTTTCTCTCCACCAATATCTTAAAGCTTGACCAGAAACATAAGGATACCTAGTCATTCCTTTTCTAATAGTTTTAACTCTAACAATATTATCTGTTCTATCTCCAGCATCAGATCCTGCATTATTAAGCGCAGAATGAGGTGCATCAATTAACATTAAACCTACAACATTATTTGTCATTTTTATTCCTCCAATAATTCTTCTTCTGAAACTTCTTCAACAAAATCATTTTCAACCATCCAATCATGCAAGTTTTCATATATTCTAAAAAGCAACAAATCTTGAGTTTCTCTCCAAGTTAAATTACCTTCAGGAAATAAATTAACTACATAATCATCAAAAGTAAATAATAATTCATTATCATCTTTAATTTTACTTTTAAGAATTTTTCTTAAAACATTCCTAAAATTATTATACGAAGACGCATTCTCCAAACTAGATAATGTTTTTTTACTATCATTAATTTCAATGTATTTTGATAATTTATCTCCAACAGTTTTTATTGCATCAATTCTTTTTTCATCCATTTTTCTAACCTCTCTTATATATGCATTAACTAATTTCCATGAACAATAAGTTTTTTTATATTTAAAATTGTAAAAGTACTTTAAAATAGATTTATTCAATAATAAATTGTTATAAACAACATTTGGTTTGTTTTTGTAATAATAATTTTTTTTATCCTTGTTAAAAGTTTCTTTTTTATCCCATTTAACAAATTGATATCCTTTTTTAAGAATAAAATTCCAATTATGTTTATCTTCTAATGGAATATCTACTAAAAAATTAAACACCTCCATAGGCAATGTATAAATTTCAAGTTCTGGTCCTTGATTATAATTAGTAAAATAATAAAAATTCAAAGATGGATTTTCATCTTCCCACAAATCAGATAAAGAAATCACTTTTATAATAATTTCAAAAATTGCATTGACAGGTCTTGTAATTCCATCATTACAGCAACCAGTGTAATCTTTCAATGCTATTTGATTATCCACATTTTGAATCGTTTCTTTAGCCCATAAACTCATTACTAATTCTGAATCAGAATGCAATAAAATAAATTTTCCTCCACAGGTATACATTAATAATGGAGAAAATTGAGTTAAAATAGCACATAATGAACAATAATCTGCCCCATCATTAGCAAATGAAAAATAATTTTTTAAAGATCCAGATCCAGTTAATGGAATTGTACTTTTTCCAAACACATTAACTGAATTTCTTCTACCACAACCTATACAAGAACCTTCATCTTGAATATCTTGAATATTTTCAATTTCACATTTTAAATCATCAAAATATTTTTCTGAACGATTTCCTTTAATGGCATTATTAACTAAAGAAGAATTTGGAAAAATACTATACATATTTTTATTCCAAGCATCATTAAGATAAAGTTTAGAAATGAATTTTGCTTCATTCTCAATATCTTCAATCGTGATATTGTTGATTGATTTATCTAGCATACCTTTAAGTGCAAAAATACCTGCATCAATAAAAGGATTCCCAGTTATTTTTAAATCTAAATTTTTAGACATGCTTTTTCTCCTTATTAAATTTATTTATCCTAAAATAGACTGATTTTAAGAATATGTTCATTTTTTCAATCACAAAATGTACTTATTATACAATTTAATATTTTGTAACTTCAACTATTTAAAAGTAACCTAATGAACATATTCTTAAGAAAATTATTAATGAAAGATAATAACTTGTTAATAAATAATATTATAATCAAATATTTATAAATATATCGATTTTAATCTTAAAAAATAAAAAACCATCTCTAAAATATTATAAACAATGTTCAAAATTGATTTTAAATTCAAAAACAAAAGATACTTTAATTATCCAAAATAAATAAGAATATTAATGAGACTCGAAATTATCTTAAAAGGAAAAAACAACTTTAAAGTTCCATTTAATTACAATCATATTTTATCAGCAATTATTTACAATAAAATAGCTGATTTAAATTTTGCCAATGAATTGCACTCATCAAAATCATTTAAATTTTTTACTTTTTCTCAAATCTATATTCCTAAAAGAAGAATCGTTAAAGATGGAATAATAGCTAAAGACGGAGTTATTAGTTTTTATATATCTTCACCTAATGATTTTTTAATTAAAAGTCTTGTTGATGGATTTCTTGAAGATTTAGAAATAAACTTTCAAAACCAAAAATTAACAATTCAAAAAATTGAAGCATTAAAAACCCCTGAATTTTCATCTAAAAGTGAATTTAAAACCTTGGCACCAATAATTGTCAGAACTAAAAAAGAAATTGATGGTGAACTTAAAATTTGGGATCTTGCACCTTCAGATAAGTTTTTTAAATCATTGGAAAATAATTTAATAAAAAAATATATTAAATTTAATAATTTAACAAAAACCGATAAAAAAATCAATATATATTCAGATATGAATTTTGTAAAAAGAAAACGAATTTCAATAAATAAAGGCAATGCTACAACTCATCACAGAGCTTATATGATGGATCTTATTTTAGAAGGAGACCTTGACCTGATTGAATTTGCTTATGATGTTGGAATAGGTGAGAAAAATTCAATGGGCTTTGGAATGGTTAAATTATTGGAATAATTTAATAAAAAAAGAGTTAAGAGAAGATTTCTCCTAACTGATTGTAATTTTATTTCCAACCTGATAACTGTTCCATGCTGAAGTGATAATATATTTTCCTTTAAGGAGGTTGATATTTAAACTTGCAACACCATTATCTGCTGTTGTTTTATTGTAAAATACTCCGTTTATATTGAATATCACTGTCTGATTAGCTAAGGGTTTTCCCTGACCGTCAAGAACAGTTGCATTAAATTTACTGCCGTCCTTAAACTTCATGGACAAATCATCAGTAAGCAGAACACTTTTAACAACCACATTGTTTCCCACATCATATCCTTCATATATTGCAGTTACAATATATTTTCCGGGATTCAAATTGATATTTAGTGTTACTGTTCCATTTTCATCAACTGTTCTGTTATAAAATACTCCGTTTATGTTAAATGTTACGGTTTTACCAACAGCTAAGCTTCCTTCTTTATCATAGACTTTTGCTGTGTATTGTGTGCTGTTTTTATAATATTTGACTATATCATGGTTTTCACAGATAAGTGCTTTGACAGTTATGTTGAAACCTTTTTTCTCATTGTTTACAGGGTTGTATGCCGTTAAAATGTAGGTTCCTGGTCTTAAGTTAATGTTTAATTTTGCATAACCTGAATCATCAGTGTTTCTTGTGTAAAACACACCGTTGATATTGAATGTAACTGCCCTGTTAGCTAAAGGATTTCCTGAAGTATCAATGAATTTTGCATAATACTGTGTTGCATTTCTGAACATCTTTACAATATCATTACTTTCAATAGTTTTTGATACATTTATATTGACTTCTTTAGAATCACTGCCGAAACGTCCATTATAAGTTACTTTAGCCGGATATTCCCCAGACTCCAAATTAACTGCCAGTGAAGCAGCGCCTTTATCATCACTAACTTTTTTATAATCAACACCATTGATATTAATGATAACATTTTCACCAGCAATAGGATTACCATTAACATCTTTTAAGTATACATTAAGCCTTTCAGGACCTTTATAATATTTGTTTACATCATTTACCCAAAGTACGGCACCATAATCATTTACAAATAACTTATCGCTGCCGACAAAATTATTATCCAGTGAATGGTAAAAATCAAACTGTCCTGATCTGACAGCTTTAAGAGAAAGTGTAATGTAATTATTCACATCACAGTCATTTAAATTCCAAACTACAATACGATTAGAATCCAATCTGTAATTTCCTTTAGATACTGTTGCACTATTAAAATCAAATCCTTCCGGAAGAGCAAACTGAACTACAGGGCTTGAATGAGCAATATAATTAACCTGATATTTCAGCTCAATATTATCCCCAGCAAGACATGAGCTGACGGGAGTCAGTAATCTGAAAACTTCCATACTGCTGCCAAAAACATGAGTTCCCAAAAACACTTTATCCCTTGCTAAGGGAAGGGAATTTCTTGAATGGAAATTACTGAAGTAATAAACATTATCTGCCATATGGGATGTTGAGCGGCCAACACCTGCACCGTCATCATTTGATGCATAGGAATCTACTCCATAGGACAGTCCGTTGGGAGAAGCAGTCAGCTTCCAGTGATAAGTCATTATATTTCTCCTGTTGACACCATAGCTGTCAGTATAAACTTTTTTAATAGCTGCATCAACAGGATTCAGACTGCTGTCATAACTGCCTTTCTGAGACATGGAATAAACATTAGGACATAAAACATACTGTCCCGGCTGCAGTTTAGAAACATGATACAAATTACTGAAAACAACACCATAGGTTCCGTCAGCTGCCTTAATTACAAAATGACCTAAAGAATATCTGGACATTATCTTATAAATTCTTGAAAGATAGTCATTTGTAATCTGATTGTTGACAACCATTTCAGAAGCTATGCTTTCAATCTGGCGAAATGCCGAACCGTCTGTTACACCGCCATTACCAATAAGCCAGCCGTTGGACGTAACAATTGCATGTGAAAAATATCCATCACTGGTTTTATATTGCTTCAGATAACCAATATCTCCCCAGCTGCCGCTTTCAATATAAATATCCGCAGCATTTGTAGCATCACGCCTAACACAGATAACTCCTTCATTATCACTTACCTGAAGAACAGCTGAACTGCATTCACTTAAATTAATCAAATCATCAGCAGTCTGACCTGTGTCCTGTCTTACGGCACCGTCTGCATAGTATTCTGCATCAGTGTTAGTATCCAACACCACATTATCATTAAATGACAATTCATCTAAATCCTGACTAGCTACAGCATCATCCTGCGCACTGACTGAAGTTATAGCTATCAGAAAAACAAAAAAAACTAAAATAAAATACTTTCTATTAAACATGAATTCACCTGTAACCTATTAATTAACAGATATGTAATGATTGTATGTTAAAATATAAACATTTTTATGAAATTCAGATGTGTTTTTAGAATATAAATCAGTAACGGATTCAACTAAAAAACAGAAATTATCCGAAAACTAAAAAATTCAACCATGGTTTTGTTTTATAATTCCATATGTAAAAATAGCTTTTTTAATAATCATTAAATAAGAGTTAAAAATAATAATTGCGATTTAGCGGATTTACGGATGAATGGAAATCATTCAAATTAAAAGATTTATTGCATAATAAATCATCTAGTATATCTATTAATCAATTGGAGGATAATGTTGGTAATTATCCTTTATATGGTGCTAGTGGATTTTTAAAATGCATAGATTTTTATGAAATGGATAGTGATTATATTTCTATTGTTAAAGATGGATCTGGTGTTGGAAATATCAGTTTTCATGAAAAAAACACATCTGTTGTTAATACATCAGAATATATTTTGCCTAAGGAAAATCTAAATATTCATTTTATTTTCTATTTACTTCAAACAATTAACTTAGATAAATATAAAACAGGGTCAACAATCCCTCACATATATTTTAAAGATTATTCAATTGAAAAAGTTAAAATACCTAAATATGATGAACAGAAAAAAATAGGAATATTGCTTAAGAATCTAGATGCAAAAATAGAAATTTTAGATAATAAACTACAAATGTGCCAGAATTTCAAAAAGTATTTAATGCAACAGATTTTCACACAGAAATTAAGATTTAATTTTACTGATGATTGGAATTATATGAATTTTAGTGAGATATTTAAGTCTGTTTCAACTAAAAAATATCAAATTAAAAGTGCTGATATATTGGATAAAGGAGATTTTGAAGTCATCAATCAAGGTCAAGATGAAATTGCTGGATACTTTAATGATAAAACTAAGTTATGTCAAGAATTACCAATTATTATTTATGGAGATCATACTACATTTGTTAAATTTAGAGATAAACCATTTATTGTTGGAGCAGATGGAGTTAAGCTATTAATTCCAAAATTTAATGCCAATCCAAAATATCTATTTTATGCTTTAGAACATTTTAATATCAAACCTGAAGGATATAAAAGACATTTTTCAATTATAAAAAAAATTAAGCTACCTATACCTACTTTAGAAGAACAAAATGAAATATCTGAGATATTTACCTATATTGATATAAAATTAAAATATACTAAAATTCAACTTCAAGAAACAGAAGAATTTAAAAAAGGACTTCTCCAGCAAATGTTTGTTTGTTTGCGAAAGTTGATGAGGAAATTAATGGAATTTCAAATCAAATTTTACAGATGAATAGATTTAAAAAATCATTGTTACAACAAATGTTTGTTGTACAATTAATTTTATCATTATTACAAAATAAGAAACATATCTAAAAATGGTGTTTTAATGAAAACTAAAATTATAACCAATATTCAGACAGACATGAAACCTTTTTTAGATAAAAATCAGCTGAAAAAATTAGAAAATACTTTAAAACAAAATTTAGAACATTTTGATGTGATAAAAAAAGACAAAATTTTAACATCAATTGAATCTAAGAAAAATCAAGACCTTGTTTTAAATTTTCTATCAGCAAAACAAGTAGAAGGCTGCTCACAAAGAACTGTAACATACTATAGGGCAACAATAATAAAAATGCTTGATAAAATTAAAAAGAAAATAGAACACATTACAACAGACGATTTAAGAACATATCTTGCAAACTATAAAAAAGAAACAAATTCATCCAAAATAACCATCGACAATATAAGAAGAGTTTTATCTAGCTTTTTTAGCTGGTTAGAAGACGAAGACTATATTGTCAAAAATCCTGTAAGACGTATTCATAAAATAAAAACAAGAAAAACTGTAAAAGAAGTTTTGACTGATGAAAACTTCGAAATATTAAGAGACACCTGTACTAATATTAGAGATCTTGCAATGGTTGAACTTTTAAATTCAACTGGAATACGTGTTGGAGAACTTGTAAACTTAAATATAGATGATGTATTCTTTAATGAACGTGAATGTATTGTTTTGGGAAAAGGTGATAGTGAAAGAACAGTATATTTTGATGCTAAAACAAAAATACATTTAATGAACTATTTAGAAACACGTAAAGATAAAAATCCTGCATTATTTGTCTCATTTAAAAAACCATACAATCGTTTGGGAATAAATGGTGTTGAGCGAAGAATACGTGAACTTGGAAAGCAGGCCAATATCAAAAGAGTCCACCCCCATAAATTCAGAAGAACTATGGCAACAAATGCAATTGACAAAGGAATGCCAATAGAACAAGTACAAAAACTATTAGGACATGTACAAATAGATACAACAATGCACTATGCTATGGTTAATCAGAACAATGTGAAAAACTCACATAGAAAATATTTAAGTTAAAAAAAGATTTATAAAATAGAATTAAGATTTTAAAGTCCTAATAGTTCTATTTTATAATTTAATTTTTATCCATGAATAAAATTTAAACAAACAATTCTGTGCTGTTCTTTTAATTCAGGTACAATAAGTTTTATATTTAAGAATTCTTTTGGAGATATTCTTTTTGATCCTGTTCCCGTGGATAAACTCTCTAAGCTTTCATAAAAAGATTTTCTAGAAAAATAATAATAAAACCATTTAGGTTCTATCTCTCCTTTGAAATCAAATGAGGGAATATCTGATGATGATAGATATCCATCAAGTTCTTTTGGAACAATTCCAAAAGCACCTTTATGCAAATTCTGTTTACCATAAATAAATTGCCCAGATTTTCTAATAAATTGCTTTGTAGCACCTTCTTTTTCAATAGTTTTTGATTCACGAACAGTAATGCCCTTTAAATTTAATTTAACAGTTAATCTTTTATTAATATCGTCAGTACCTTCAATTTTACTTTCAGTCAAAAAATCCTTAACTTTTTTTGTTTTATAGTGACAATTATCATCAAATCTTAATTTCTGTGTGAAAATTTGTTGCATTAAATACTTTTTGAATTCTTGATATTGTTGATATTTTGATTCCAACAATTGTTCTTTTTTAGTAATCTCTTCAAGAAGTCTAATAATCATTTTTTGTTCATTTATTGATGGAATTCTAATATTCATTACTTTAAAATCCTTAGGATATAAATGGACAATAGATACTCCTTGAGCATATTTAGCAATTTCAGTTTTCTTTTGATTTAAATAATAAGTAATAAATGGAGCATATTGGTTAGTTTTAATGACTGTAATATCTCCACCAATTGCAACTTGATCTTTTTGAATGCATGAAGCAGTTGCTAAATCAATTGCAGTTTCACCAGAACAAGGTATTAAAATATCATTCTTTTCAGATAATTTAAGTTCATTTTTATCTAAATCTGTTTTGGACTCAATGTTGTAAATCATTTCATTATATTTTGTATATAACTCACCATATCTCACACATTCAATACCATAATTGGAGATATCATTTTTAGAAATCCCTTTACCTTTTGAAAAAGTTGCAACATCATTTAATGTGACTTCATTCCATTCATCCGTAAATCCGCTAAATCGCAATTTAGGAACTAATTTTTCTTCACTCATGCAAAATCAATCCCTAAAATAATGGTGCTTTAATACCCAATTCATCACAATATTTCTTAATTTCTGCATCAACTTCTTTCATTTCTTCAGAAATCTTTTCAAGTTCTTTGCATACTTCATCTAAATCTACTGGTTCTTCTTCTTCAAAAGTATCAACATAACGAGGAATATTTAAGTTAAAATCGTTTTCTTTAATCTCTTCAAGTGAAGCTCTGTGTGAGTATTTGTCTATTTCTTCACGATTGATGTATGTGTTAACTATTTTATCAATATCTTCTTCTCTTAATTTATTTTGATTTTTAACCTTTTCAAATTCTTGAGATGCATCTATAAATAATATATCATCATTTTCTTCACGACATTTTTTAAATACTAAAACACATGTAGGGATACTTGTTCCATAAAAAAGATTAGCCGGCAATCCTATTACTGCATCAAGGTAATTTCTCTCATCAACCAAAAATTTTCTAATTGTTCCTTCAGCTGCTCCTCTAAATAATACTCCATGAGGTAATACTATAGCCATTGTTCCGTTTTCATCCAAATGATAAATCATATGTTCTACAAATGCATAATCTGCTTTTGATTTTGGAGGTAATTTTCCTGCTGCACTGAATCTTTCATCATCTAAGAATTTTTTATCTGAACTCCATTTTGCTGAAAATGGTGGATTTGCTACTATTGCTTCAAATCTCTCGTCAATAAACAATGGTTCCTCTAAACTGTCTCCCTGGCGAATATCAAAATCATTGAAATTTACATCATGAAGAATCATGTTCATTCTAGCTAAGTTATAAGTTGTTTGGTTTAGTTCCTGACCATAAAAGTCTGTTACTCTTACTTCTTTACTTACACGAAGCAAAAGTGAACCTGAACCACATGTTGGGTCATAAACAGATTTTAATCTGTTTTTACCAACTGTAACTAATTTTGCTAAAATCTTACTTACTTCCTGAGGAGTATAAAATTCTCCTGCTTTTTTACCGGCATCTGATGCAAATTGACTTATCAGATATTCATATGCATCTCCAAGAATGTCATTTTCATCATTTTCAAGTTCAAAATCTATTTCAGATAAGTGTTTTATTATTTGTCCAATTAACTTATTTTTATCGGATACTTTTCTTCCAAGTTTGGATGACTGTAAATCCACATCATCAAAAAGATTTTCAAAATCCTGAGCACTTTCTCCACCAATTGAAGAATCTCCCACTTTTTTAAATGCTCTTTCAACATTTTGAATTAAATCTTCATCACCAACACTAGCCTGTTTAACTAAATTTGAAAAAAGATCCTGAGGTTCTATGAAATATCCTAAATTTTCAATAGCTTCCTGTCTTAAATCTTCTTTGAATTCATCTTTTGCATATGCCTGTTCAAAAGTTAAACCGTCCTGTTTTAATTCATTTGTTAATCTTAATTCAATTTTTTCAGATAAATACTTGTAAAAAATAAATCCTAAAATATAATTTTTGAATTCATTTGCATCCATTGTTCCACGTAATACATCTGCTACTGCCCATAATTTTGTTTCTAAATTTTGTTGTTTGTCTGACATTTATTAATCCCCCACTAATTTATCCAATATTGCTTTTTGTGCTTTTTTATTGTTTTCTACTGATTTTAATTTTAATTGAATTTTATCTTCTAATAATCTTAATAATTTACCATACTCTTTTTGATTATTGTAATCTGGAATTGGTAGTTTAACTTCCCTCATATGATTAATTTTAATCCATTTTCCCGCTGAACCTTCTCTTAACTTATTTAGTTCACGCGGGAATATACTACTTTTTAAAAGAAAAACCATAAAATCAGAATCTATATTCTCATGTAATCTTATGATTATATAATCGCTTGGAATTATGATTCCCTTTTTTGTAATTTTAGTTACTTTATCTAGATCAAAACTATGAACAATAATATCATTTTCTTTTGAAAAGTATTTTTCAAATTTTTTAAGATAATTATCTGAAACTGTTTTAGATTCACAGTCAAACTTTAAAAAATTATCAGAGTAGGTTTTGTGAACCACAACTTGTGATTCTCCATGCTCATCACCATATCTAGATAATCTAACTCCTGAAAAAACATCAGCTATCTGTGATAATCTTTTTATTTCTATTTAAATTCCCCCAAATTTTTTATATAGAACATTTTAATCCCATAGGTCTGAATTCACAACCAACCTTATCATGATATTCTATTTTAGCATATTTAACTAAAGATAAGGGATTTATTAATTTATATGTTGAAGGTTTTTGATTGAATTTATATCCGCATTTCACACGAAGGTTACGATAAATATTATTATAAATTTCCCCGTACTCCATTATCTTGTGTAAGGGAACTTCATCTATTCCATTATATCTAACTCCATTTACAACCCTTGCATATTTATTTCTTGTTAGTAACAGTTTATCAAATTCACTTTCAAGTAAAACATATTGTTTATTATATAATTTTCTTGAAAAATTTCCAAAATCGTTTATTCCAAATATTTCTAATATTTTAGCCCGATAATTGTTTTCAAACTGAAATCCTATTAATGGCATTACAGAAATTTCATCATAACTATCGATGATTTTTAGTGTTTGGTATAATCCCCCATTATCATATTCATGGTTGATGAAATAGTTTAATCCAAATTTTACAGCATCACTGTTTTCTATTGATTCATCATTTGGTATTTCATTTTTAAGAATTTCATGTTCTTCCAATACTCTTTCATAGTCTGCAATTGTTAATGGTTCATATATTTCATATTTTCTGAAGAGATTAAATATGTCTTCTTCATTAAATACTGTTTTTTTAATTCCATGTTGTATAATAACCTCCAATACATTATCAGAAATTAGATATTCCTGATTATTGTTATGAATTACTAATTTATCATTAAATCTATCAAAAGTTATTCCGTCATCATTTAATTCTTGTACTTTTTGTTGAGTAGTTTGTTTGTTCATTTTAAGACCTTTGTTTTCTTATTTAGAAAAAAACTGCCTGTAAATATGAAAACAAATTTTATATTTCTATTTGAATTCCATGATTAAACAAAGATTTAATAATGTTGAAATAAATAGATTAAAGTGCAATCAATTTACTTGTCATATTTACATGGCAAGTTTTTTTATTCTTAAATTAATTTTGTCCTATTTTTGTAGGACAAATTATAATTTACACTTCTTACCATATAAATGTTTCTGTCCTAATTAATTAGGACAAAAATAAGAAAAATTAAATCAATGCAAATTTATCTACCAAATCAATTATTTTACTTTTTAACAAGTTAACTTTATGTCTACGTTCTAAAAATCCAATATCTTCATTGAATGACTGTTTAATATCATCATCACGTAATTTACCACTATATTCATACTCTTCAATGATTTTCCTGGTTTCCTCATTAGATAAGTTTTCAGAAGCTACCATTTCATCAATTTCTTTATTTTTCTCTTTTTCAAAGTATTGTGGCAATTCTTCATCAATATCTATTTGACCATTAGCTTCTACAATATTTTCATGTATAAACTTATCAATAAGCTCTGCTTTACTTTTAAGTTCATGTGAAGCTTGCATTAAATCATGAATTAATCTGACATCTTTCTTAAATGAAGAATCTTTTGGATCTAAATCTTTTAAAAGATTTATTATATATGAAACATTAATGTTATCTTGCCTTGTAAGTTCTATTTCAAAATCAATGTCGTCTAAAATACTTGATTTTTTAGGACTCTCACTACGACCAAGCACTTCATATAAATCCAAATATTTACTTTTATAGTCATTTAAAGTTTGTTCTGTTAATTTTAAATCATCATAACTAAATTCTGCAAATGTAGTCATCCTATTTAAAACCCTAAGAATATTTTTAAAGTTTAAAACAAATTTTTCAATGTCTTTTTCATCTTCTAAACTATCAACATCCTGTACATCTGGCACTAACTTTAAAAGTCTGTTTGCACAGGAATTAAATTTTTCAACATATTCACTATAAGGTAAAGTTATTACATAACCCGTAGCATTAGTATCTGAGAAAAGTCTAACTGCCTCATCAACTCTTTTTTTAAGATTTCTAAAACAGACAATATTTCCCTGTGTTTTTTTAACATTATCAATCCTATTTGTTCTTGAAAATGCTTGAATTAAACCATGATACTGCAAATTCTTATCAACATATAATGTATTCAATAAAGGATTATCAAAACCAGTTAAAAACATATTGACAACTAAAAGAATATCAATTTGCTTGTTTTTACTTCTTTTACTTACATCAACATAATACGAACCAAAATCATCTGTTGAATAATTAGTTCCAAACATTTTATTATAATCTGCAATATGGCTTTCTAAGTTATCACGAGGATGTTTATTGCCTTCTTCCAAATCTACATTATCCCCATAAGAATAAATAGCTGCAATTTTTAAATCGGGATTTTTCTTTTTAAAAATCTTATAATATTTATTTAAAACGGGAACTGATGAAACACAAAACATGCTTGTAAATTCTTTGTGATATGTTTTATTGTTATGATATTTAATAATATAATCAACAATTTTCTCCAATCTTTCTTCAGATTCCATAACTTCTCTTGTATCAATAGCTTCAACTTCAATATCAGTTTTAACCCTGCTCTTATATGTTCCAACATAATCCACTGCAAATCCTAAAACATTTTCATCATGAATAGCATCTTTAATTAAATAGGAATGCAAGCGTTTTCCAAATAAATCTTCAGTAGTTCTTGATTTATTTGCGTTTTCAGCAAAAATTGGAGTTCCTGTAAAACCATAATAGTTAATATTAGTAAAGAAATTTGTAATGTCTTTGTGCATATCTCCAAACTGGGATCTGTGACATTCATCAAACATTAAAATCATACGAAGATTTCTATAGTTTTCTAATTGTTTTGCCCTACCTTTTACAGCACGATGCAGCTTTTGTATTGTTGTAATAATAAGTTTATTTTTACCTTTTAATTGTTTAATAAGAGCATTTGTATTATCTGTTCCATCTACTGCTCCTGCTGAGAAACTATTAAACTCTTTAGTTGTTTGATAATCCAAATCATTTCTATCAACAATAAACATTACCTTATCTGTATCTTCTCTACTGGTTAATATTTGACAAGCCTTAAATGAAGTTAAAGTTTTACCGGAACCTGTTGTATGCCATACATATCCGTTAGATTTATTTGAAACACTCTCAAGAATAGCTTCAACAGCATAATACTGATATGCCCTTAAAACCATCAGTGATTTTTTTGTTTCATTTAAAACAATGTATTGTGAAATCATTTTAGATAAATGGCATTTTTCCAGAAATGTAGTTGCAAAATCTTCTAAATTATTGATATTGTTATTATTTTTATCTTTCCAGAAAAATGTAAAGTTATAATTTAGTTCTGAGTTATTTGAGAAAAATTTAGTATTTACACCATTACTTATTACAAAAATCTGTACATAATTAAAAAGATTATGGAATGAATGTAGCTGATATCTTTGAATTTGTTTAAAAGCCTGTTTTAGTTCAACACCTCTCTTTTTAAGTTCAATTTGAACTAAAGGCAAACCATTAATAAGAATAGTTACATCATAACGATTTTTATATGTTCCTTCCATTGTAATTTGATTTGCAACTTGAAAAATATTTTTACACCATTCTTTTTTGTTTAAAAATTTAACATAGAATGTTTCATCTTCACGAGAAAGTTCATATTGGTCTCTGAGCTTTTTAGCTTTTTCAAAAATAGAACCTCCTTCCAAATGAATAAGAATCTTTCTAAACTCATCATCAGTGAAAGTAGTGTTATTAAATCTTTCCAATTGCTGTTTAAAATTAGATTCTAACTCTTTTTCATCTTTAATTAAAACTTGCTCATAACCTCCATCAACTAAAGTTTTAATTAAATTATTTTCTAAAGCTGCTTCACTTTGACTAGCCATATTATCACAACAATACTTAAATTATTTTTAATATTTGTTGTGCTGATTATATACAAGTTACTGTTAATTTCTAAGAAAATAATAAGAGCAATCCATTAATAGCAAATGAAAAAATAGATAATCTTAAAAAAATAAAAAAAGCTGATTTGAGTATTTAAACCCAAATCACAAATAAATTATAATTTTCTTTTTCTAGATCCCGCGAATATTACACTTAAAATACATAAGAGCAATATTGCTAGTGGATTTCCTGTATTTGGTAAGCTTACAGATTCACTACCTGCATCTGAAGATGAACCATCATCAGCTGAAGATGAATCGTCTGGATGAACTGGTTTATCCGGACCGATTGGAGCTGCTTTTTTAAGGACTTTAACAGTTACATTGTCGTAGTTGTTTTCCAAGATTACCTCAAATGTTTCGCTTGTTACATTAACATATACTGTTGAATTGCCTTCATTTAATGCTTTAGCTACAAATGTTAATACGACTTTTTCACCATTTGTTAAGTTTCCTACATACCATTTGCCAGAAGTTATGTCAAATGTTCCTTTTGTTGCATTATATGAAATAATGCTTAAAGTATTTGGTACAAGTACATTAGCAATTGTATTTATTGCATCGCTTGGTCCGTTATTTATGACAGTAACTGTGCAGACAACAGAGTCCCCAATGTATATTTCAGATTTGTCAGCAACTATGTGTATTTCCAAATCAGCAATATCCTTTGATTCAATAGTGCAGTTAGCAGTTTTGTTTCCAACATTTACAGTATTTGTAATATTTCCTGATTTAGTTACATTAGCTACAACAGTTAAATCAACAGTTGAATTAGCTGTAATGTTTACAATCCATGTAATAATCCCAGTAGCTGGATCATATACTCCGCCATTTGAAGCATTAATGAATTTTAATCCTTCAGGAAGTACATCTTTAATTACGATATTTGTTGCATTGGTTTTTCCAGGATTTGAAACAGCAATAGTGTAAGTTATTTCATCTCCAATATGGATATCAGAGGAATTAACTTCTTTTACAGGGATTATTTCAGGAACTGTTACGTTTTTGTTAAATGTTTTGTTGCCAACAATTACACTGTTAGTTATATTGCCGTATGCTGAAACTGTGGTATTTACATATAAATATTTGGTTTCACCAGCAGTTAAGTTAATAATCCAAGTGATTGTACGAGTAGTTTCATTGTATACTCCACCATTTGAAGCATTAACAAAAGTTAAACCTTCACCTAATTTATCAGCTACAACAACATCAGTAGCATTGACTTTTCCGGTGTTGTTTACAATTACAGTGTATGTTACATTATCACCGAAGTTTGGAACTTCAATGTTAATTTCTTTTCCCGGGTTAATTTCAGGTACTGTAATGTTTTTGATAACTGTTTTATTTCCCACAACTACTTTGTTAGATAAATCACCATAGCTTAAAACAGTAACATTTACATTAAATGTTTTAGTTTCGCCTTTAACCAAATCAACAATCCAAGTAATTGTACCAGTTTTTTCATCATATGTGAAATTTCCATCTGCATTTAAGAATTTTAATCCTTTACCTAAAATATCACAAACAACTACATTGTTAGCATCACCAATTCCATCATTAGTGACTGTTACACTATAAGTTACATTATCACCGAAATTAGGAATTTCATTGTTAACTGTTTTGTTTGAATTGATTTCAGGAACTGTTACATTTTTGTTAAATGTTTTATTGCCAACAATTACAGTATTTGTTACATTTCCATATCCGGAAACTGTAGCATTTACTTTAAATGTTTTGGATTCACCTTTAGCTAAATCAACAATCCATGTAATTGTGTTAGTAGCTTCATCAAATGTATAATTACCAGTAGCACTAATAAATTTCAATCCTTTACCAAGAGTATCTTTAACCACAACATTGTTTGCATCACCAATACCAACATTAGAAACAGTAACAGTATAAGTCACATTATCGCCAAAGTTAGGATTTTCAATATTTGCAGTCTTGTTAGGGTTAATTTCAGGAACAGTCACATTAACAGAAGCTGTCTTATTACCAACAACTAAAGAGTTAGAAACATTTCCATAAGCATCAACAGTAGCATTTACATAGAAAGTTCTACTTTCTCCTTTAGCCAAATCAACAATCCAAGTAACAGTACGTTTAACAGGATCCCAAACACCATTATCAGAAGCACTTACAAAGGTCAAACCTTCACCAAGCCTATCAACAATAACAACATTGTTTGCATCACCAATACCATCATTAGAAACAGTAACAGTATAAGTTACATTATCGCCAAAGTTAGGATTTTCAATATTTGCAGTCTTGTTAGGGTTAATTTCAGGAACAGTCACATTAACAGAAGCTGTCTTATTACCAACAACCAATGAATTAGTAACATTTCCATAACCACTAACAGTAGCATTTACATAGAAAGTTCTACTTTCTCCTTTAGCCAAATCAACAATCCATGTAATTGTATTAGTAGCTTCATCAAAGGTATAATTACCAGTAGCTGAAACAAACTTAAGACCTTCACCTAAAACATCACGAACAACAACAGCTTTAGCATCACCAATACCCTCATTAGAAACAGTAACAGTATAAGTCACATTATCACCGAAATTAGGATTAGCAACATTAACTGTTTTATCAGGAATGATCTCAGGAACAGTCACATTAACACCAGCAGTCTTATTACCAACAACTAAAGAGTTAGAAACATTTCCATAAGCATCAACAGTAGCATTAACAGTAAAGAATTTACTTTCACCTTTAGCTAAATCAACAATCCAAGTAATAATACGGGTAATTTCATCATATACTCCGCCATCTGAAGCACTAACGAAAACTAAACCTTCACCTAAAACATCACGAACAACAACACCTTTAGCATCACCAATACCAACATTAGAAACGCTAACAGTGTAAGTTACATTATCACCGAAATTAGGATTTTCAATACTTACAGTCTTGTTAGGATTAATCTCAGGAACAGTCACATTAACAGAAGCTGTCTTATTACCGACAACTAAAGAGTTAGTAACATTTCCGTAAGCATTAACAATTGCATTTACATAGAAAGTTTTACTTTCTCCTTTAGCTAAATCAATAATCCAAGTAATAGTATTAGTAGCTTCATCAAAGGTGTAATTACCAGTAGCACTAATAAATTTCAATCCTTTACCAAGAGTATCTTTAACAACAACACCTTTAGCATCACCAATACCATCATTAGAAACAGTAACAGTATAAGTTACATCATCACCAAAGTTAGGATTTTCAATACTTACAGTCTTGTTAGGATTAATCTCAGGAACAGTCACATTAACACCAGCAGTCTTATTACCAACAACCAATGAATTAGTAACATTTCCATATCCGGAAACTGTAGCATTTACTTTAAATGTTTTGGATTCACCTTTAGCTAAATCAACAATCCATGTAATTGTATTAGTAGCTTCATCAAAGGTATAATTACCAGTAGCTGAAACAAACTTAAGACCTTCACCTAAAACATCACGAACAACAACACCTTTAGCATCACCAATACCCTCATTAGAAACAGTAACAGAGTAAGTTACATCATCACCAAAGTTAGGATTAGCAACATTAACTGTTTTATCAGGATTAATCTCAGGAACAGTCACATTAACACCAGCAGTCTTATTACCAACAACTAAAGAATTAGAAACATTTCCATAAGCATCAACAGTAGCATTAACAGTAAAGACTTTACTTTCACCTTTAGCTAAATCAATAATCCAAGTAATAGTATTAGTAGCTTCATCAAAGGTATAATTACCAGTAGCACTAATAAATTTCAATCCTTTACCAAGAGTATCTTTAACAACAACACCTTTAGCATCACCAATACCAATATTAGTAACAGTAACAGAGTAAGTTACATCATCACCGAAATTAGGATTAGCAACATTAACTGTTTTATCAGGATTAATCTCAGGAACAGTCACATTAACACCAGCAGTCTTATTACCAACAACCAATGAATTAGTAACATTTCCATATCCGGAAACTGTAGCATTTACTTTAAATGTTTTGGATTCACCTTTAGCTAAATCAACAATCCATGTAATTGTATTAGTAGCTTCATCAAAGGTATAATTACCAGTAGCTGAAACAAACTTAAGACCTTCACCTAAAACATCACGAACAACAACACCTTTAGCATCACCAATACCCTCATTAGAAACAGTAACAGTATAAGTCACATCATCACCGAAATTAGGATTAGCAATATTAGCTGTTTTATCAGGAATGATCTCAGGAACAGTCACATCAGCAGAAGCACTTTTATCCCCAACAAATACATTGTTAGATAAAACACCATAAGCTTCAGCAACAGCAATTACATGGAAAATTTTAGATTCACCTTTAGCCAAATCAACAATCCAGATAATAGTGCGACTATCTTCATCCCAAGTATACTCCCCAGTAGCTGAAACAAATTTAAGACCTTCACCTAAAACATCACGAACAACAACACCTTTAGCATCACCAATACCAACATTAGTAACTTTAATAGTGTAATCTACCTTATCGCCAAAGTTAGGATTAGTAATATTAGCTGTTTTATCAGAGGTAATTTCAGAAACAGTCACATCAGCAGAAGCACTTTTATCCCCAACAGATACAATGTTGGTTAAAAGACCATACTCATCAGCAACAGCAGTTACAGTCAAATCAATGAAACTACCTGCATCAATGTCAACTATCCAGGTAACAGCATGAGTAGCTGCATCATAAACACCATTATTAGAAGAACCGACATATTTCAATCCTTTATCCAAATAATCCACAACAACTACATTCTTAGCATTAACAATTCCATTATTGGTAACAGTAACAGTGTAAGTTACAGTATCACCGAAATTAGGATTTTCAACATCAACAGACTTACCCGGAATAATTTCAGGCACTGCAATATTTACAGAACTTGATTTGTCTCCAACAACAACAGTATTAAGAATGTTTCCATAAGCATTAACAGTAGCATTAACAGTAAATACTTTGCTTTCACCTTTAGCCAAATCAACAATCCATGTAATAATACGTGTAGTTTCATCATATACTCCACCATTTGAAGCACTAACGAAAACTAAACCTTCACCTAAAACATCACGAACAACAACACCTTTAGCATCACCAATACCCTCATTAGAAACAGTAACAGTATAAGTCACATTATCACCGAAATTAGGATTAGCAATATTAACTGTTTTATCAGGAATAATCTCAGGAACAGTCACATTAACAGAAGCAGTTTTATTACCAACAACTAAAGAGTTAGAAACATTTCCATAACCACTAACAGTAGCATTAACAGTAAATACTTTGCTTTCACCTTTAGCCAAATCAACAACCCATGTAACAGTGCGACTATCTTCATCCCAAGTATACTCCCCAGTAGCTGAAACAAATTTAAGACCTTCACCTAAAACATCTTTGACAACTACATTGTTTGCATCCCAAATTCCATTATTGGTAACAGTAACAGTATAAGTTACAGCATCACCGAAATTAGGATTAGTAATATCTACAATTTTATCAGGAATAATTTCAGGAACAGTCACATCAGCAGAAGCAGTGTTATCCCCAACAGTTACATCATTGGTTAAAACACCATACTCATCAGCAACAGCAGTCACATAGAAAGTTTGAGATTCACCTTTAGTCAAATCAACAATCCACGTAATAGTGCGACTATCTTCATCCCAAGTGTAAGTACCTGTAGCTTTAATAAATTTCAATCCTTTATCAAGAGTATCCCTAACAACAACCTGTTTAGCATCACCAACACCATCATTGGTAACAACAACAGTATAAGTTACAGTATCACCGAAATTAGGATTTTCAACATCAACAGACTTACCTGGAATAATTTCAGGCACTGCAATATTTACAGAACTTGATTTGTCTCCAACAACAACAGTATTAAGTATGTTTCCATAAGCTGAAACAGTAGCAATCACATTAAATACTTTAAATTCACCTTTAGCCAAATCAACAGTCCAAGTAACAGTACGTTTAAAAGGATTCCAAACACCATTATCAGAAGCACTTACAAAGGTTAATCCTTCATTTAAAGTATCAACGACAACAACCTGTTTAGCATCACCAACACCATTATTGCTAACTGTGATAGTGTATTCCACTTTATCGCCAAAGTTAGGATTAGTAATATTAACTGTTTTATCAAGAGTGATTTCAGGAACAGTCACATCAGCAGAAGCACTTTTATCCCCAACAGTTACATCATTAGTTAAAACACCATACTCATCAGCAACAGCAGTTACAGTCAAATCAATGGAACTGCCTATATCAATGTCAACTATCCAGGTAACAGTATGAGTAGCTGCATCATAAACACCATTATCAGAAGAACTGAAATATTTCAATCTTTTATCCAAATGATCCACAACAACTACATTCTTAGCATCAACAATACCATTATTGGTAACAGTAACAGTGTAAGTTACAGTATCACCGAAATTAGGATTTTCAACATCAACAGACTTACCAGGAATAATTTCAGGAACAGTCACATCAGCAGAAGCACTTTTATCCCCAACAAATACATTGTTAGATAAAACACCATAAGCTTCAGCAACAGCAGTCACATAGAAAGTTTGAGACTCACCATTAGCCAAATCAACAATCCATGTAACAGTATTAGTAGATTCATCAAAAGTATACTTACCAGTAGCTTTAACAAATTTCAATCCTTTATCAAGAGTATCCCTAACAACAACCTGTTTAGCATCACCAACACCATTATTGGTAACAGTAACAGTATAAGTTACAGTATCACCAAAATTAGGATTTTCAACATCAACAGACTTACCAGGAATAATTTCAGGAACAGTCACATCAGCAGAAGCGCTTTTATCTCCAACAGATACAATGTTGGTTAAAACACCATACTCATCAGCAACAGCAGTTACAGTCAAATCAATGGAACTGTCTGCATCAATGTCAACTATCCAGGTAACAGTATGAGTAGCTGCATCATAAACACCATTATTGGAGGAACTGACATATTTCAATCCTTTATCCAAATGATCCACAACAACTACATTCTTAGCATCAACAACAGCACTGTTGAAAACAGAAACGAAATAAGTTATTTCTTCACCGAAATTAGGATTAGTAATTTCAACTTTTTTAATTGGAGTAATTTCAGGTACTGTAATATTTTTAGTAAATGACTTGTTTCCTACAACTACTGTGTTATTTATGTTTCCATATGCTTCAACAGTAGCATTTACACTAAATACAACACTTTCACCAGCATCCAAATCAACAATCCATGTAATGGTTCTTGTAACTTCATCATATTTACCGTTATGGCTTGCATTAATGAATTTTAAACCTTTACCAAGAGTATCAACTATGACAACTTGTTTTGCAGCGGTATTTGCATTATTGTTAACAGTTACAGTGTATTCAACTGTATCTCCAAAGTTAGGAGTTGTATTGTTAACATCTTTAGTAGGAATAATTTCAGGTATATCTACATTTACAATAGCTGTTTTATTACCAACAGTTACTTCATTGGTTACATCTGTGTATCCGACGATTTTAGCAACAACAGTAAATGTTTTAGTTTCTCCAGAAGCCAGGTTAACTTTCCAGGTAATTGTATTAGTTTTATTATCATAGTTACCAGTAGAACTGATATATTCTAAACCTTTACCAAGAGTATCAACAATAACTACATCAGCAGCATTTCCATCTCCTTCGTTTTTAACAGTAACAGTATAAGTTACAGTATCTCCGAAATTAGGATTTTCATTGTCTACTGTTTTGTCCGGAGTAATTTCAGGTACAGTTACATTTTTACTGAATGTTTTGTTACCGACAACTAAAGAGTTAGTTACATTACCATAGTTGATAACAGTAGCTACAACATTAAATGTTTCTGTTTTACCTGCTGCTACATCAACAATCCATGTAATAGTGTTAGTAGCTTCATCAAAGGTGTAATTACCAGTAGCTGAAACAAATTTAAGACCTTTACCTAAAACATCATGAACAACAACTGCTTTAGCATCTGCATTTCCGCCATTAGTGACTGTTACAGTATATGTTACATTGTCACCAAAGTTAGGATTTTCAATGTCTGCAGTTTTGTTAGGAATAATTTCAGGAACATTTACATCTACAGAAGCGCTTTTATCTCCAACAGATACAATATTGGTTAAAACACCATATTCATTAGCAGCAGCAGTTACAGTCAAATCAAATGAACTGTCTGCAGCAATATCAATTACCCATGTAACAGTATGGGTAGCTGCATCATAAACACCATTATCAGAAGAACTGATATATTTCAATCCTTTAGCTAAATGGTCTACAACAACAACATTTTTAGCATCTGCTTTACCAATGTTATTAACAGTAATTGTGTAATCTATGCTATCACCAAAGTTAGGAGCTTTATTATTAGCATCTTTACTTGGGATAATTTCAGGAACATTAACATCTACAGCAGAGGTTTTATTACCTACAACTAAAGAGTTGGTTACATTCCCATATCCGATTACTTTAGCAACTACTTTAAATGATTTGGTTTCACCGGAATTTAGATTAACAGTCCATGTAATAGTGCGAGTTTTATCATCATATACCCCACCATCTGCTGAAATAAGTTCTAAACCTTCACCTAAAACATCATGAACAACTACATTATTAGCATTAACTTTACCTGCATTGGTAATATTAACAGTGTATGTTATTTCATCACCAAAGTTAGGATTATCAATACTTGCAGTTTTATCAGGAATAATTTCAGGAACTGTAATGTTTACGAAACTGGTTTTATTACCTATAGTTACATTGTTGTTTAAAACACCATAATCTTCAACCTTAACTTTAACAGTTAAATCAACATGATTTTTAGCATTAATATCCACAATCCAAGTTACAGTTCTTGTAGCTTCATCATAAACACCATTATAATTAGCTTCAATAAACTTAAGACCTTCTGCAAGAACATCTTTTACAACAACATTCTTAGCATCAGCAATACCATCATTAGAAACAACAATAGTATAAGTTACATTATCGCCAAAATTAGGGTTTTCGTTATCTACAGTTTTATCCGGAGTAATTTCGGGAACAGTAACATTTATTTTAGAAGTTTTATTTCCGACAGTTAAAGAGTTAGTTACATTGCCGTATCCGACTACAGTAGCTACAACAGTAAATGTTTTAGTTTCACCTTTAGATAAATCAATAATCCAAGTAACAGTGTTGGTTTTTTCATCCCAAACACCACCATCTGAAGAACTGACATATTTAAGGTCATTACCTAACTGATCAACAATGATAACATCTTTAGCATCTACATCACCATCATTAGTGACAATGACACTATAAGTTACATCATCACCATAATTAGTGTTAGTTGTATTAGCTGTTTTATCAGGAATAATTTCAGGAACTGTAATATCAACAGAACTTGTTTTATCACCAATAGTCACATTGTTGTTTAAAACACCATAAGCATCTACAGCAGCAGTTACATTTAAAGTAACTTTATCTTTTGCGTTAATATCTAAAATCCAAGTTACAGTATGTGTAGATTTATCATAAACACCATTATAATTAGCTTCAATGAACTTAAGTCCTTTTGCAAGAACATCTTTTACAACAACATCCTTAGCATCAGCAATACCATCATTAGAAACAACAATAGTATAAGCTACATTTTCACCGAAATTAGGAGTTGTATTGTTAACATCTTTTTTAGGAGTAATTTCAGGTACATCTATATTTTTAAAGATTGTTTTATTTCCAACAACAACTTTGTTAGATATATTTCCATAGCCTGAAACAGTAGCTTCAACAGTAAATGTTTTTACTTCGTTTTTAGCTAAGTCAACAATCCAAGTGATAGTTCGGGTAATAGGATCATATTGACCGTTATCACTAATGCCAGTAACAGTTAATCCTTCTCCAACAGTATCCTTAACAACAACATTATTAGCTCCAAACTCACCATTGGTAACAGTAACAGTATAAGATACCTTATCACCGAAATTAGGTGAATCATTGTCAATGGTTTTATCCGGAGTAATTTCAGGAACAGTTACATTTCTTATAAAAGTATTGTCTCCAACAGCAACTGTATTGTTTAAAACACCATAAGCATTTACAGTAGCATATACATAGAATGTTAAGTTTTGACCTACAGGCAAACCGCCAATATTCCAGGTAATAGTACGGGTAGTAGAATCATATTCATAATTGCCACTAGCACCGGCAAATATTAAACCTTCATCAAGAATATCTCTTAAAGTTACATCCGCAGCAATTTTACCAACATTACTTATTACTATAGTGTATTTAACTTTATCACCATAGTTAGGGTTAGTAACATTTACATCTTTTGTAGGAACTACCTTAGGCTGTTCTTGTATGTATATGGTTTTAGTAGCCACATTGTTACTTATGTTAGTATCTTCAGTACTGTTTACTGCATTAACAGTTAGAGTAATAGTGCCAAGACTTGTAGTTTTTGTTTTAACTTTGAGAGTAACAACTTCATTTTTGGCTAATTTTCCAACATTCCATACACCTGTAGCTGCATCAAAAGTACCTTTTGAAGGAGTAAAACCAACAATATCATCAAGTTTAATTCCATTTACATAACAATAATTGTCAGTATGCGGACCATGGTTAGTTAAACTAATAGTCCATTCAACTTCCTCGTCTAATCCATAATAATTTTTATCAGTTGTAATATCAACATCCAAATCAACAAAACCAACTACTTCAAAATTAGTTTCATTTTTGATAGCTTTATAAAAGAGATCTTCAGGATGTTCTGCTTTAATGGTATAATTACCAGGAGCAAGACCGCTTAATGAAAACCTGACATCACCATAAATTGAAGAGATTAAAGTTTCATTGTAAATAATGTTTCCGTCTTCATCATAAAAAACAATCGGATTGATTGACTGAGTATTTTCACGTTCATCCCTATAGATTAAAGTACCGTTTTTACTGTTTTCCACACCATCAACCGGATGAAGTTCATCTGCTCCGGTTGTTCTGTTCATGATTGTTCCGTTTACATTAAATAAGTAAGTTACATTATCAAATGAAATATCATTAAGCTGACCTACATGATGTATTGCATTTGCAATATTGTTTCCACCAATAATCACTACAGTAACATTAACAGTTACTCCATAAGGATTTTTCGGATTTTGAACAATAATAGGCAATGCATAAGTATAAGCCTGGTTTCTGTAAAATACAATATTTTTAAGAGAAGTTACACCGTCTACAAATAAAGCAGAACCGTTAACAGCTGTATTATATCTGAATATTGCATTATCATAAGTTATATTATTACCCATAGTATATATAGCTCCACCTAAACCAGTATTTAAATCATTGTTAAATGGATTAGCATGGTTGGAGTAGAACTGTGAATTGGTTACTTTTATATGACTTCCTTTTACACCTATAGCTCCTGCATCACCTTCTACAGTGTTATTTGCAAAGTAAGAACTGTCTATATTAACATTATTTCCACTGATTCCTAAAGCTCCTGCTTGAGATTTTGAAACACCATCAGAAATAGCTTTATTTCTTATAAAAGTAGCGTTCAAAACATTAACATAATTTCCTTCCACCCTCACAGCACCTGCGAAGTGTGCAGAATTATTTACAAATGTTGCATTTTGAATTTTAACATTATTTCCTTTTACATAAATAGCTCCGGCATGGTTTTTAGCAGAGTTATTTCCAAAATTAGAATTTAAAACAGTGATTCCATCATCAACAACATAAACAGCTCCACCATCATCAGCAGCTTTATTTGATATGAATGTGGAGTTATCTACAGTTATATCGTTACCGTGAGTAGTAATAGCACCACCGATAGGTGCAGCGTTTCCTTCAAAATAAGAATTTGAAATTTTTACCTTTTGACCTGTAGTACCGTCATATCCGGTAGAGATTGCACCACCAAAACCGGTTGCAGTGTTGTTAATAAATATACAATCTTTCAATTCACCGCTTGCATGGAAAGTGGTAGCCGCTCCCATATATGCAATATTGCCTATAAAAGTACAGTTATAAACAGTACTTCCAGGTCTGAAACAAAGTGCACCAGCATGGGAATTATTAACATCCGAATTTGCCTGATTATATTCGAATGTACAATTAGAAACTGTACCCAATACCTGTAATGCAGCACCAAATGCATTTCCCTTTGTTGATGTAGCATAATTGTTCATAAATTTAGTGTTTGTCACTTTATTACTGCTGGAACCAACAATTGTAATTCCAATAGCCATTGTTCCTATAGACGAAACATAATTATCACGAACAATACAGTCAGTCATTGACCCGTCAAAACTGGCAGTTCTGACAACATAACTATTTGTTACAGTATTGTAAGTACTGGTAGCTTTATTGTTAACCAAAGTACAACGAGATAATGTTACTGTATTTTCTGAATATAATGCAGAATGAACATCTCCTCTTGAGCTAGATGATGCTTCACAGTTACTTATAACACAATTTTCCAAAACAAGATTAGAACCTGAACTGTAAACACCAGCACCATTTGCATCACGTCCGGAATATTTACCATTAGTTATAATAATGTTCTTCAAAGTTATACTGCTGGCTCCAATGTTAAACACACGAGAACTTGATTTTGCATCTAATATAGACATCTCATTACCAGTTCCACCTTTGTTTGGATTAATAGAACCGTCAATAATAATATTATCTTTATTAGAAAACCATCCACCATCTACAGAAATCTCACTGCCAGATCCTGTGAAAGTGTGATTGTTTAAATAAATTGTATCACCAGACCGAGCCTGATTTATTCCGTTTTGAACATCGCTAAATGTTCCATCATTATTTATATCAATGTCTGCTGCAGAACTAGCTCCAATTATTAATAAAAATAATAAAGCTAACGCTACAACAGCGAATATTTTTTTAACCATTTTATCAACACACCAATTATAGAATTCAAAAAATTTTCTCATGTAAATTATTATGTGAACATGAAAATTCTACAGGATTATATTTGGAACATATGATGTATATATGTTTCTATTCAGCTATACAAAATATTATAATTAAAAAAGTTAATTATACAAAATATTATAAATAACAGAATTTAATTAAACAATATATAATTTCCCCCCCCCAATATGGCAAAAATATCATACATAATCAGTTTTAACTATATATCATTCAAAATAACAATAATATTCAATTAGGTTATAACTAAAAAATATGAAAAATAACACGAAAATGTTTAATAAATACTTTAAATGATATAATATTCGTTCAATATATTACGTCCACCTAAAAATCATATAAATAATTACCTAACTAATTATAATAAATGATTAACAAAAATAAAAGTTGAGGAATAACATGAATAATCAAAAAAAATACAAACAGAGAACTCTAGAAGTTCATGCAGGTGAAGAAGTAGACCCTGTTACAGGAGCCAGAGCTACACCTATATACCATACCAGCTCATATGCTTTTGAAAGTGCTGAAAAAGCTAAAAAATTATATGCTCTTGAAGAAGAAGGTTATTTATACACCAGAATATCAAATCCGACATTAGATGTTTTGGAAAAAAGAGTAGCTGCCATTGAAGGAGGTGTTGGAGCTCTTTCACAGTCAACAGGTATGAGTGCAATTTTACTTGCTATTTTAAATATAGCTAACTCAGGAGATGAAATTGTAGCATCAAATAACCTTTATGGAGGTACATTTACTTTATTCAAAAACACTATGCCTAATTGGGGAATTAAAGTAAATTTTGTACCTACTCATGATCTGGAAGCTTATGAAAATGCAATTAATGAAAATACCAAAGCAATTTACTGTGAATCCATCGGTAATCCAAAATTAGACATTCCTGATTTTGAAGAAATAGCTAAAATAGCTCATAAGCATGATTTGCCTTTGATTGTTGATAATACTTCAGCTATTACAATGATCAGGCCTTTGGAACATGGTGCAGATATTGTTGTTCATTCTGCCACTAAATTCTTATCAGGAACTGGAACCAGCATGGGTGGAGTTATTGTTGATGGAGGTACTTTCAATTGGGCAAATGGTAAATTCCCACAGTTTACCACACCTGATCCTGCATATCACGGTTTAATTTATAGTGAAGCTTTTGGAAATAAAGCCTACATCACCAAAGCCCGTGTGCATTTAATGAAAGATTTAGGTACTGTTTTAAGTCCGATTAATGCATTTTTAATCCTGCAAAGTATTGAATCTCTCTCCTTAAGAGTTAACCAGCACTGTAAAAATGCTTTAGAAATAGCTAAGTTTTTACAAAATCATGAAGCTGTTTCCTGGGTTAATTATCCTGGTCTTGAAGATAATGAAAACCATGAAATGGCTGAAAAATACTTAAACGGCAATTATGGTGGAATTGTTGGTTTTGGAATTAAAGGTGGCTTGGAAGAAGGTAAGAAGTTTATTGAAAGTGTTGAGCTTTTAAGTCATGTAGCTAATATTGGTGATGCAAAATCTTTAGTTATTCATCCGGCCAGTACCACTCATTCCAATATGACCGAAAAAGAACAGCTTGAAGGGGGAATTACACCCGACTTTATCAGAATGTCTGTAGGTATTGAAGATGCTGAAGATTTGATAGCTGATATTGACCAGGCATTAAAAAAAGCAGTTAGCTAGAAAGGATTTTTACCTTTCTACCTATATTCTGATACTAAATGACTTATTTGATCAGTAGAAATAATTCCTTTTAGTTTGAAATCATCATCTACAACTGGAAGACATGAAATATCCAATTTTCTCATTCTACGTGCTGTTGATTCAATAGAGTCATCTGCATGACAGAATTTAACTGTTTTTGTCATTATTTCCTTTAAATCATTTGAATTTGTAGCTATTGCTTTAGACAAATCCCAGCTGGTTACTATTCCAATCAGTTTTTTATCAGTTGTAACTACTGGAATATGAGTAACATTACGGTTAAACATTAATTTTGCAGCTTCTTCTATTTGTGCCTGTTCTGTGATTGTAGCTACATCTGTAAGCATTAAATCTTCAACTATATTATCTGACAGGAATTTGGATAAAATATAGTTAAGCTGTCCTTTTTCAAGTAAAAATGCATCATGACCGTAATTAGATTTAAGTTCTGAAAAGCTTACTTCAACATCATTTGCACTAAGAGCAGTCAGAATTTCTGTTCCCTGTTCAACAGGATATAACCAGTCTGAATCTACTGAAATAATTTCAACTTTTGCTTTAACATCTTTAAAACCATCAATTAAGGAGTTGTTTTGGGCAAGATCAAATAAATCTACTGCTTTTGTAATATATAAATAGCTATTTGCATCAAAACGTTTTACAAAGCTTGCTCCCTGATGATGAAGATAACTTTCAACCTGAAAATCCATTGATAAATCATATGTAATTTCATCCTTATCCTGCAAATCCCTACCAAATTTAAGATACATTGATTCATCACTTAAATAAGTAATATGAGCTATCATACGAGCTACTGACAGTCCCTCTTTTGGAATTTTACCTGTTCCGTAATAATTTCCACCATTCCAGTTTGGATCACCTACTATTGACTGGCGACCTACTTCATTAAATGCTATTTGCTGTGGTGAAGATCTTGCTGTTGTAGCTATTGCAACTGCTTTTTTCATCATTTCAGGATATGAAACAAGCCATTGCAAGGTTTGCATTCCTCCCATTGAACCTCCAACAACTGCAGATAACTTGTCAATTCCAAATGCATCAATCAATCTTTTTTGAACCTTAACCATGTCTTTTATTGTAATAACCGGAAAATCCAGACCGTATTCTTTACCCGTTTTTGGATTAATTGATAATGGACCTGTTGTTCCTTTACATCCACCTAATACATTAGAACAAATTATAAAGTACTTTTCACTGTCCAAAGCTTTTCCAGGGCCTATTACTATTTCCCACCATCCCGGTTTTTTATCTCCTTCATGCCATCCTGCTGCATGTGCATCTCCAGATAATGCATGACATATTAAAATTGCATTATCCTTTTCTTTGTTAAGTTCACCATAAGTTTCATAAGCTACTGTGATGTTATCAAGAGTCTTTCCACTTTCTAGTTCAATTGGCTCTTCAATATTATAATACTTTGTTTGAACAACTCCAACTGATTCTTTTTTCATTTAAAACACCTAATATTTCTGTATTTTCAATTTTTTCATAGCCTGTTTTGAAGCAGCCTGTTCAGCTTCTTTTTTATTTTTACCTTTACCAACACCCATTTCCTTTCCATCAATCAATATAGATATTATAAATGTTTTATTATGAGGCACACCACACTCATCAAGTATTTTATATTCAATATCCACTTCCTGAGCGTCACCGTATTCTTTTATTACTGATTTATAATCAAAGAAAAATACTTTTTTTGCATCAATATATGGAAATATTATTTTTGAAATATAATTTTTTGCAAATTCTATACCCTGATCCAAAAATATTGCTCCTAAAAATGATTCAAAAACATCTGCAGTAATTGACAAAACCTCATTTTCAGTTATTTTGCTGTCATCACCATATATTTTGATATGCTTATCCAAACCTAATTCATGGGAATAATAAATTAATGCTGCCTGACAAACATAATTTGCTCGCAGTTTAGTTAATTTACCTTCTTCATAATCAGGATATTGTTTATATAAATATTCTGAAACAATCATATTCAAAACAGAATCTCCTAAAAACTCTAATCTTTCATATGTATAATCCAAACCGTGTTTTGTTCCGTAAGACCCATGAGTAAATGCAACATCATAGAGATGTTTATCCTTTGGGACTATGTTAAATTTTTCTAATAAATTCATAATAAGACCGGATTTCTTTAAATATGTTAATAAATTTTGTTTTTAGGTTTATATAAATATATAGTTGTAAAAAGAAGTATATATAACTATTGTTATAAAAAAATATTATTTTTCAAATGCTCTTCCTTTCTTTTTATAATGCAAAAATAACCAATATTAGAAATAACAGGATTTGGTAATTATGAAATTAAATTGGTTCGAAGAAATAAAAAGAATTGACCCTGATATAAAATTTAGAGCACAGGGCGGATGGTTAAAAACTGTTGAAAAACTAGATAAAACAGTAAAAAACGGATATTCACTTGTTGGAGACTTTGTAAAAGCAGGAGACTTTGAAGAAGAATATGATGAAGGATTATACCTTGATTGCAATAAAGAAGGAACTACTAAAAAATCTCAGCAGGACTACAGACTATTCCGTTTCAAAGATGGGAAAGTAAGACTCCTGGATATGGTAATTGACGGTTCACAGGGATGGGCTACAGAGTTATGGGATGCTGTAGAAGATGAAGTTCCAAGTGTAATCGATTAATCCAGAGAATATATATGTGGATTTAAGTACTGTCCATGATTTTTGGTTCTATTATCATATTGAATTGCAAAGTTGGGACACAGATGAAGGTACCTCAAACACATAACACACTCATTTTTAATCCATACTGGTTTTTTCATCTGTAATTCAATAGCATCAACTGGACAGTTGTTTTTACATAATCCACATCCACTACATTTTTCATCAATATGCAAATGACCGGTTTTTCTGCTGGATTTGCTGATTTTTCTAAAAATATCACAGGCAAATTTAGGTAACTTTCTTTTAACAAAATCCCCCTGATTTTTACTTGCAATTTTAGAAATTACATCTTCAATCAGCCTATAAGAATTTAAAGTCTTTTTATTAATTTATATCTTTATCTGATAAATTAAAAACCGGCGCCCATGTATCAACCATTAGAATGCTGAATTTAGCAGATACATTAAACCCTTTAGATTCAATTAAATCAGCAAGATATCCTCAGCAGTACCCGGGACTTGTTCCAAAAGTAGCAATTAAAAAAATGTAAGGATTTTTATCTTCAGATATTATATTAATCTTTGATAAAAACCCTTCAACAAATGTGGGAAGGCCCCAAAAGTGAGTATGAACTACAATACCTAAAGACTCGTCTTTTTCCAAATAAACAGAATCATTATATCCAATCATGGATTTTGCAATATCTCGTGTTTTACTAGCTATTCTATTTGCAACATATTTGCAGTTTCCAGTTGCAGAATAATAAATTATCATATTATTTGGATTTCTGAGCTACTTTAGGTACAAACTTGGAAGACCTTTTAGGAATAGCATATTCATCTTTTTTAGGACATTTATACTCTTCCAAAAGTATTATTTTATGGTCAATATTTTTGCTGAAATTCTTTTGACCTCCTTCAATAATGCCTCTGAAATTTACACCAATGCTTCCAGTCCCACCAATATTAAATTTTATTTTTTCAGAAGGGGCAAAATCTTCAAAAAACCTTTCAAGTTCAACCATTTCATAAATTGGAGCTTGATAACTAACGGCCATTAATTTGTTTTGTCCCTCTCTGATTTTAACATATTTCTGTTCAATCTGCAGTTTTTCACCAGAACGAACTTTAGTCATTGTTATATAAGGGCTTATCTCGTTATCATCCATCTTTTACACCTATTATTTTATATGATGAAACACGCAATTATCGCAGGTAGGCTCTTCATAAGTATCTTTAGGGATATTAATAGCCGGGTCTACCATGACAGTTATTGAAAATGTTTCCTCAGGATTATGTGTTACATTTTTAGAAATCGGCAACATTCCCCTGTAATTTACAGGAATATAGCCAGTTTGACTAATATTGTAATAAATTCTTTCACCGGAAGTTAAGGAATCAAAAAATTCATTAACATCCTTCAATTGTTTAGGGTTTATAGTAAATGTTATACCCATTAAATGATCTTGCCTTTGTTTAATCTTTACATATTTAACATTAGCTGCCAATACTTCCTGATTATCTGTTACAAAGGTTACATATTCATCCAAGTTTATGTTTTCTTTTTTAACAATCTCTTTTAATTGAGTCATAATTAAAAACCCCCTATGAAATTTAATGAAATAACTTATTCCATTGCATGATGTTATTACATAACTTATTTATAAATGTAACTATTTTTTAGGTACACAAAAATTATGGCCAGATTCCTGAAAAATTGCAGATTAAATTAAAAATTTCCTCAATTGTTTCTACAGGCAGTAAATCAAAGATATTTTTAGGTAAGTGTTTTTTATCAAAGTTCAATAAACATTTTTCACAGACATATCGCTCAATTGCAATTCCGTCATCTAACCTTCTGTTTTTACATTGATACCATCATCTTTAGTTAATCCCCTGATTAGAAATTTAAAAGACTTGCCGTCAATCAGCTCCAAAGTTAAATTATGATATGGCTCATCATATGTAAAATTATCATCAACTTCACTGGCTTTTAATTTAAAATCAGAAACCAGATTTAATTCCTGAATCTTTAAATCAAGATATTTTTTAGATAATGCAATGTTAAATACTCTATGTAATCCATTTATATAATCAAAAGATTTTTCCAATCTTTTTATAGAATTTAATCTATTTAAATAATTCACATTGCTAATAATCATTTCTGATTCAATATTGAAATTTCTAATCATTAGCTTTACAATAGAAGAATAAAATATATTGCCAGTTAATGAATGTCCCCTGATTTCCTTATTTTTATTAATTACAGTAGCTTGATTATCAAAAACTAATTCCTTCTGTTTTTTACGAATTAAATTTAATTTATCTTTAAAATCTCCATAGTTTTTCGAAACATATTCCGGATCATAAAACCCTAACTTTTGAGCATCAAGTGCATAATTAACCTGAACCAGTTCTTCCTGTTTTGCCCTTAATTCCTGAGAAATCTTATTTACCTCTCTTCGCTTTCCTTCTGCAGTAAAATCAGAAAATTTATATTTCATATCCGGCCAGTTTTCAATTTCACTTAATTCCTGTTTAACAGCAACAGTATTCAGATTATGAAATGGTATAACAATGTCAAATATTCCCTGAATATTTTCAGGAACATTAATCTCAACAATTTCAAATTCAGCAGCCACTCTCTGAAGTACATATTCATAAGCTGGAGATAAACTTATAACATTAACATCTTCAAAATTCATTATAACTCTGTCAAATTTATTTAAATTTTTAAAAAGATTTCTAATTAAATGGTCACTTTTTATTTCACTGCCTAATTCTTTTGCTATGAAAACTTCCCTTTCAGACATGCGTTAAATCCTAAAAATTATTTTGAAAATAAAAATTTTAATTAATAAAAAATAATCCAATAAAACGCTAAATAAGTTTTTATAAAAATAGAAAAATAGAATTGATGAAGATTAAATAAATAATCTTCCGATTTTACCAACTTAAACTAATCTTTTTCTAGTAGTTGGTTTTTTGTTTTGCCAGCTGTATCTTCTAATCCTTTTAGATTTACCGAATCCACAGGAAGCACAAACTTTTTTATGTATGTGGTAAGTGTTTCTTCCACATCTTCTGCATCTTATATGGGTTTTTTTATTCTTTTTACCCATTGATGGAGTACCTTTTGACACTGATACACCTCCTAATTAATCAGTTCGTTTATTACAAATATTAGAATTAAAATAGTACTTATGGTGAGATATAGACAATATTGTCTCCTCTAATGAGCACAACACCAAGTCTTCTAGTAACTTCTCCGTCTTGGAGTTCTTCTGCATCATTAAGAACTAAGTTCATATGTAAATCAAAACTTTTAAGTATTCCTCTAAATTCACGATCTCCTTTAAGTTTTATTAAAACAGGAGAGTTTACAGATTTGCCTAAAGCATCAAGTGGTCTTTGAACATTTTGTCCGCTCATTTTATCACCTTATATTACTATAATTTTTTATTGTATTTTATAATTTAAAAGCAATTGGAAATAATCACTTTCTTAAATATTAGACATAATATAATCAAGTTTAGATAAGACAAAACCTAATTAAAACTAATATTAAATTATATGCTTTTACTACTATATAAATGTTTAGTTTGATTTAAGCCCAAAAAATAATATAAATCACTAATTTAACCGTAATTTACACTATATAAGACATCTAAATTTATTTTAAACAAAGTCATTAAAAAATTTAACTGAATTCATAACCAAAGAATATAATAAATAAAAATCAGATAATACATCATATCAAAATTTAAGGTATGGAAAAAATATGACTATAAAAGTTAAAAAAAGAAACTTCCTGAAAAAAAAGAAAATTAAAGAAATTAAAAAAGAATTAGAAGAATATGGTGAACTGCTGCAAAATAAGAAAAATGTAGAAATACTTGAAGCCGAACCTGATTCATTTATTTTAGTTGATGGTGAACCTTACATCATATTAATTGATGAAAAGCCATTTCCAACCTTAAAAGCTGCACTGGCTAATGAAATCCATGGAAAAAAAGTAACAGTAGATATGGGTGCTATCCGTTTTGTAAGTAATGGTGCCGATATTATGAGTCCGGGAATTGTAGCTGCTGATGAAAACATCAATCCTGGAGACATTGTTTTAATTATTGATGAAACACATGGAAAACCATTAGCTATTGGAATAAGCTTAATTACTGGTGAAGAAATGGTTGAAAATGATTCTGGTAAAGCTATTGAAACAAAACATTATGTTGGAGACGACATTTGGAACTTTGAATTATAATTTGGTGATTTAAATGGCAGAATTAAGATACAGAGCAGGAAAAATTAAAAATCCCGGAGTTCATAAAATTGGAATAATAGCTCTTGGATCACACTTGGAAAATCATGGCCCGGCGTTACCTATAGATACTGATGCTAAAATCGGTGCTCACATTGCATTTCAGGCATCACTTGAAAGCGGAGCTAAATTTTTGGGAATAATATTTCCGGCTTATGAATTAGATGAAATAGACCATGGAATACATGTTTCTTTAGATGAATTAAAGGGAAATGTAATTAAAACTCTCAATTCTGCTAAAAAATATTTGGATATTGAAAAAGTAGTTATTGTAAATTCACATGGAGGAAATATTCCTTTAATGACTGAACTGTATGATATTGAAGATGAAACGGGTTTGACTATTATTTTTAATAATAAAATTATTTCAACAGAAGGCCCTCATGGAGGCAGCGGCGAGCTTTCAATGGCAAAGGTTTTAGGAATAATCAATGAAGCTGAAATTAAAAACCAGACAGATTTAAGTAAATATGAAGAAGTTGGTCTATATGGTTTCAAGCAAGCCCGTGAAAATGATCCTAACATTGAAGAAGGTGCAAGAGATGTTGAAGAAAATGGAGTTTATGTTGATGAAGTCTATGGAAAACAACTCTTTGATTTAGCTATTAACTCTGTTGTATTTGATGTTGAAAAACTTTTGGATTTTTAAAAAAAAAGAGAAATGAAATGAGTTAGTTATGCCCTTCATTTCCACCAGAACTAGAAGAACCCTCATCCGGATTTTCAGAAGGACTCCCATCTGGAAGCTGATCATGAGTACCTGAAGAAGAATCATGACTATATCCTGAATCATAACTTTGAGATGAACTAGCTCCTGAATCATCTGATGAAGAATAGCTATAATCATTTCCAGAATCATAAGATGATGAATCACTTACAGATGCATTATCTGTAATATTATCTGATGAATTTAATAGATCTGTTTCATTTGGTAAAATGTTTATTTCACCAGTCATAGCTCCAAAAACACTAGCTATGCAAAATGCCGCAACAGATATTACAAAAACTACCAATAATGTAGCAGGTTTACTTGACAAAATACCACCTTAATATTATAATTAATTAACTTAAATTATGTCTCCAAAAATATATAAAAGTATTTGATATTATGAAAACTATTGAAAAAGCTGTTCAAAGTGAAATAAATATTAAAAAATCCCAGTTTATCTGCTCTTTATTTCCAACTAAAACCAAAAAGGAAAGTAAGGAGATTATTCAAAAGTTAAATCAGCAATATCATGATGCTACCCATAACTGCACAGCATACATTACAAATGACGGTGAAGGTTATGATGACAACGGTGAACCAAGCGGAACTGCAGGCAAACCTATGATTAATGCTTTAAGGAAAAATGATTTGCATAATGTTACAGCAGTTGTTACAAGGTATTTCGGAGGAATTAAACTTGGAGCAGGAGGTTTAGTTCGTGCCTACAGCAAATCTGTTCTTGAAGCTATTGAAGCCAGCGAAATAATTGAAGTTGAATATTATGATGTTTATAATATTACATTTAATTATTCTGATTTAAAAGATATTGAAAGAGAAATCAGAAACAACAAGTTAACAATTATTCAAAAAGATTTCAGTGATAAAATTAGCTATGATTTAGTTTCCAAAAATAATAGAAATATAAAAGAAATATTTGAAAAATTCCACAATAAGATTAAGGTTAATTTTAAAAATAAGCAGGTTTTAAAAAAGATAAAATGAAGAATAAATAGTTATTGTTCTTCAAATTGGTCTTTTCCCACACCACAAAGAGGACATACCCAGTCATCAGGTAAGTCTTCAAAATCGTCGCCTTCATAAACATATCCACATACTTTACATACGTAAGCCATAATAACTCCTCCTTAAATTATTTAGAATCTATTTCTTTCGTCTAAACTTATAACTGTTTAAACAACGCTTTACCAGCACCACATCTTGGGCATTTAAAGTTATCAGGTAAATCTTCAAATTCAGTACCTGGTTCAATGCCTTTTTCTGGTATGCCTTTTTCACTGTCGTAAATATATCCGCATACACTACATTTCCATTTAGACATAATATCTCCTTTCTAAAATTTATTCCAATTTAAATTATTCAATTTAAACAATTATTTATGTTATTAAAACTACTATATAATCTTTTCGAAATTTGTTCGAAAATATACAAACTATAATTTGTTTGGAACTTTCAAATGATCAGGAAGAGGCTTGATTCTTGCAGGAGTTCCAATAGCTAAATAAAACGGAGGGACACTATGAATAACAATAGCACCAGCAGCAACAATAGATCCTTCACCAATCTCAACATTAGATAAAAATGTAGTATTACCACCAATAGAAGCTCCTCTTCTTATTTTTGGTCCCTGCAATTCATAATTAATTCTTACAGGATATTTATCATTAGTAAAACAAGCACAAGGTCCAATAAAAACATTGTCTTCAATTACTGAATTAGTAGGAATATAAACATTAGACTGAATGCTGACATCATTTCCAATTATAACATCACCTTCAATTACAGTATTTGTTCCAATTAAAACATCATCTCCAATGTTAGTATTTTCACGAATAACAACATTATGTCCTGTTCTGAAATTATCTCCAATTACAACATCATTATAGATAATTGAATTAGAACGAATTGTATGATTTCTTCCAATAACTGGAGGCCTGGAGTCCGGAGAATATTCTACACCAAATCTTATATTGTCCTCAGGTAGAAAAGTAGGTGTTTCTACATTTCTTACTCGATTATCACCCAATCCTCCTAAAAACTTAACCATTTTATCGCACCTTTATTTAATTTAAAAATATGATATCTATTAAACTATATTTAATAACATCTTAGTATATATTATTTACTAGATAATCAAGAAAAATATTGCAAATTTGGTGAAAAACTTGTATACTAAAGAAAAATTGCTAGAAGAAATAAATCAGGTAAGAAAAGAAATAGGTCATGAAGAACTTGAAATTCATATTAAAGACATTTATTACAACGAAAAAGAAAAGGAATTATGGATAATAACACAAGACCGACCAGACAAATCTGCAATTATTGGAAAAGGCGGATGGGTAGTTGGAAAACTAAAAGAAAAATTAAAAATAAACAGCATCCATGTAGAAAGTTACGGAGATTACCTAACTAAAGAATACAAACTTAAACTTTCCAAAAAAACTTTAGATAACTTTAGCTCTAATTTAACAGGAATCCAAAACCTGAAAAAAATTCTAAATACTAAATTAGAAAACATCTACAGCTTTGATTATAACAGCTATTTTAAAAACAATACATTTGAAGAATCTGAAAAAACAGAAGCAGTAGTTGCACTATCCGGTGGAGTTGACAGCAGCTTTTCATTAATTTTAGCAAAATACCTTGGATTTAACCCAATAGCTATTACAATTGATCCTGGAACTATCATTTTACCAAATCAATATAAAAGAAACATTAAAAAATTAACTGAAGAGTTAAATGTAGACCATGAATATATCAAAGCCGATTACAGTGAAATAATCCGAGAATCACTAAATGGAAGATTTCACCCCTGCGGAAGATGCTCCAAACATACTGAAGAGCTAATAAACCAATATGCAATAAACAATAATATTCCAATAGCCATATTTGGAGATATGCTCTCAACAGGAACACAATGTATAACCCTGCAAGAAAAAGACCTGTACCGCCTTAATTTACCTGCCAGTTTAGCTGTTGGAAAACAGGAAAACAAATCCCTGTCACAGCAATTTAATTTACAGTCATTTAGCGGATTTGGATGTCCTCTACTATATGAAGTCCATAAAAAATACCCATATTTAAAAAAATATTCTATTCAAAGAATATTAAGAGAAACAAGGTCTTCAGCTCTGGAAGTAGGGGAAGCTCTTGATTTAATCTGGAGTTTCTATAATACAAAAGATTAAATATGGAATAGTTAAAATTAATGAATATGTTATTTAAAATCTGTCCACGTTGTGGATCAAAAAGAGTGAAATGGATTATTCCTCAAAACTGGTCAACATGGGAATGTTATGACTGTGATTACACAGGCCCAATTATAGAAGGTAATGAGGAGTTATCTGAAGAAATACGTGAAGCATATCTTGAATCACAAAAACATCCTCAGGAAAACACAGATGAAAATGAAGAGTTAGAAAAAGATTAAATTCCTTTTTTCTCAAATTCTTCATTTAAAAATTCTTTAATATTATCTCTAGCTATTTCAACCATAGCAGGAGAAGGACCACCCGGAACAGTTCTCATTTTAACATTTTCCAAAGGATTCAAAGCTTTTTGAACCAAATCATCTTCAAGACCTAATTTTTCAAAACCAAGTTCTGAAGCTATATCATCAATATATTCTGATGTAATGTCTGATTCTTTTAAACCGCTGGCAGTAGCTTCATTAACTATCCTTCCAACAATTTTATGAGCTGTTCTAAATGGAATCTGTTTTTCACGAACCATAATGTCTGCCAAATCTGTAGCTGTAGCAAAATTAGTTCCTGCTAATTCTAAACATCTTTCTTCATTGAATTTAACAGAAAGCAACATTTTTGTAACTATTGATAAAGTGTCTTGAGTTACTTTAACTGCATTCCATAAGTGTGGAGTGATTTCTTGTAAGTCCCTATTATAGGTGTAAGGAATTGCTTTTAAAATAGTTAAAATAGTTACAAGTTCACCATTGACAATTGTTGATTTTGCTCTTGCAAGTTCAGCAACATCCGGATTTTTCTTTTGAGGCATAATAGATGATGTAGACGAATATTCATCAGCCATTTCTATAATACCGAATTCATAAGTGCTCCATAAAATAAGTTCTTCACAGATTTTAGATAAGGTTGTACATAATGCAGATAAATCAAAAACTGTTTCTGAAATGAAATCCCTTGAAGAAACACCATCCATTGAGTTTTCAAGATAAGCATCAAAACCAAGCAAATCAGTGGTTAACTGCCTGTTAATAGGAAAACTGGTTGTAGTCATAGCTGCTGAACCTAAAGGATTTAAATTAACACGTTTATAAGTGTCTTCCAAACGTTCATAATCCCTTTTAAGTGCCTGTACATGAGCCATTAAATGATGAGCTATTGTAATTGGCTGTGCATGCTGAAGATGAGTATAACCAATAAAGACAGTTTCCAAATGCTCACCTGCTTTTTCAACTAATCCTTCCATAAATTCCAAAATTCCGATTTGGGTTTCAGTAATTTTATCACGAAGAACTAATCTGACATCAGTAGCTACCTGGTCATTACGTGATTTGGCTGTATGCATAAAACCTGCAGTTGGACCTATTTTATCAGTAACATAATTTTCAATAGCCATGTGAATATCTTCAACAGAAGGGTCGAAAACAAGCTCATTATAGCCATCTTCTTTTAATTGGTCAAGAGCACCTAAAATATTATCTGCTATTTCACTATCAATAATATTTTCTTCTTTTAACATTAAAGTATGTGCAAAATTGGTTTTAATATCAGCTTCAAAAATAATTTTATCAAATTCAAGTGATGAAGTATATTCAGCAGCTTCATCAGTCATTTCTGTTTTAAGTCTACCACTTCTTAAATTCACAAGACTCCCTTCTTAAAAATAAATTTTATAAAAAAAAATAGTTAAAAAAAGATTATTTAATCTTTTTTCATTTCAGTGTATCCACATTTACCGCATGCATATCTATTACCATGATCAGCCATAAATACACCATCAGAACAACGAGGACATACTGGGTTTTTTCTTTCGATTTTATCTCCGTCTACTTTGTAAAGATCAGATTTTTTTACCATTAAAATCACCTTATTCTTCGTCTTCTTCAGCTTCTTCAGAAGCTTCAGTATTTTTAGCTATTACACTTTTAGTTTCAATGTATTCTAAATCTTCTACAGTGTCATAAACTTTAGCATAACCTAATGCTTTAGGTTCACCGTAGTGAGGTTGCACATTATCTACAACAGTAGCATCTTTTTTAGAATTTAATAAAGCTACTAATTTACTTTTAATATCAATAATTTTTGGAGTAGCTTCTCCTTCATATTCAACATAGAATTTTACTTCTCTTCTGTTAAAAACTTTATTTTCTTTATCTTCAAAAATATCAATTTCCATAATTAACCCTCTTTTAAATTTTTATTCTTTAATAAAGGTATCAATAAGATTTTGAGCATAATCTTTAGCATCATAAACTTTTAAAAGTACCAAACCTTCATTTGGCTGACCGTACAAGATAGTAGTCTCATCACTAGCCATTAAGATGCAAGGAAGAACTGCAAGATCTTCTTCCCCGTCTACTTCAATTACATGACAATTTCCATCGCCAGATAACTCCATAGCTTGGCCTATGGTTTCCCATAGATCATCTGTAATGGTTCCTGCAGGGTTTTTAGCTTTTAAAATATTTTCTGCCTTGATAACTTCATGATTATGATTTTTTCTTTGAATTAAATTATCAATTATACCAATATCAGGATATAATTCATATTTAGTAAGATTATTAAAAGTTGCATCACCAACAGAAATTAAAAACTCAGAAGATTTAATTTCTTCAATAGCATCTTCAAAGTCAGGATATAATTTACCTAATGGTTTTTTAAGCTTTGAAATAGTATCCTTATTTAATTCTGCATCTAAACGTAACACAATAAAACCTTCTACCTTACTCTTAAACAATATTCGCCAGCTAAATCTATATTCAATTCCTTAGCTAACTCAGATTCTTCAGGTTTTGTAATTATCAAAAGACCGCTCCAGTTATCTGAAGTTGGGTTACCGCAAACTGGACAACGTTCCTTATTAGTAATATATTTACAAACTGTACATGCATTCATGATTTAGCCTTCTTACTTTTATTTTTAGCTTCTTCAATCCATTCAAATCTACCTAAATTATTTTGCCTCATAGTAAGACCTATTTTAGTATTTTTAGTAGAGTTGTCTTTAAGACTGATAGCTACAATTCTTGTTCTAACTAAATCTCCTTCATCTAAAGTTTTATTAGATTCTTTTGCAAGGAGTGCTCCTCTTTTAGAATCATAATTAATATAATCATCAGTGACTTGAGAAACATGAACCAAACCATCCATAGGTCCAATTCTGACAAAAGCACCAAATTCAGCTATTTCTATTACTTCACCATCAATAACTTCTTGCTGTTCAGGTTTGAAGAATATTGCATTAAACACAACATTATGGTAAGAAGCTCCATCTCCCATGATGAGTCTACCTTCACCAATTTCTTCAATTTCATTAACACAAATAAGTAAACCTAATTTTTTATCTAAACGGCCATTATATGTATCATTTAAAGTTTGAATAGCTACCTCTTCAAGAGGATCTTCAAATCTATAAGGTGGTATTCTTACAGTATCCTCAATTTTAGTCATGTAATACAAAACAATCCCTCTATTCGTATTTTTCTTTATACATTTCTAAAGATCTTAAAAGTTCTTTTTTAGCTGATTCTTTATCTTCCCAGCCTTTAGTTTCAACAACTTTTCCTTCAAGATTTTTATAAACTGAGAAAAAGTGTTCAATTTCTTTTAATAAATGAGATGGAACATCACTAATATCTTGAACATCACTGAAACGTGGATCATCTTCCGGTACAGCTAAGATTTTGTAATCTTTATCTCCACCATCAATCATACCCATAATTCCAATAGGTCTTGCTTCAATAAGACATCCTGGGAATGTAGGTTGTTCCATAAGAACAAGAATATCCATAGGATCGCCATCATCATATATAGATTTAGGTATAAAACCGTAATCTGCCGGATAAACAACAGGAGAGTACAATACTCTATCTAACATGAAAGCTTCTTTTTCCTTATCATATTCGTATTTATTTCTTGAACCTTTAGGTACTTCAATAACTGCTGTTACAACATCAGGAATATCAGAACCTGATTCAATTTCACTCCATAAATTCACTTAAATCACCTATAATTAATTTTATGATAAATTAATAAGTCTAATTTTTATATTTTTCCATCAATAGCTATATACTTTTTCTGTCTTAGATATGCTACTGTTATACCTTTCTTTTTAGCACGTTTTTTTAATTCAATATCATTTGTAGCTAAAACTTCTGAAACTCTAAGTAACGCATCATCCACAGTTTCATTATTTTCTAATGAAATATCCTTTATTTCAATATTGGAAGAATTAGCTAACTTTAGAGCTAAATCTGCATTTAGCCTAATTTTACCTTTATTATTTCTTTTTAAACCTTTCAGTTCATTAATAACAAAGCTTGGAGTAGTTAATTTATATGAAGGCAGTGCTTTTTCAAGTTCGTCGATTATATCAACATTAAATTGAAAAGGAACCATAAAAAAATTGGTATCAATCACAACTTCTTTAGACTCCATTATTTCCCTCTATATAATAATTCCATAACCAATTAATCTCCAACGAGCTCCTACTCTACGACTTAAAGCTACCCTAGTTCCAGAACTGGCACAAACAGGCAATTTAAGAGCAACTTCAATATTCTTTTTCTTAGTAGAAGTAACAACACCAATAGTTGTTGTAGTACCACAATTAATCATTAAAGGCTCTTTAAGTTTAATTGGAGCTACATCACGTTCTTCTTTTGTACCTACTACTCTGTCAAGTAAATGTGCTTCCATTGTAAAACTGTCTAAAACATCAGGTAAGGTATCTACTGCACCAGCAACAGAACCGGATAATGAATCAGCTTTAGTTAATGAAGGGTCTAATTTTGTAGCTACACCAATAAGTCCTCCAGGACCTATTTCTTCAACATCTTTTCCATTAGCTTCAAGACCAATAATTTCGGATTTCAAGGTTATTCTTTTATTGTTATTTGTAATTCCAGGCCTTATTTCAATAGTGTCTCCAAGCTTAAAAGTACCCTGAACTAAAGTTCCGCCAATAACTCCACCTTTGATTTTAGCAGCGCCGGAACCCGGTTTGTTAATATCAAAAGATCTTGCAACATGCATTAAAGGAGTTTTATCCAAACTTCTTTCTGGTGGCTGGATTCTTTTAAGCATAGCTTCAATTAAAATATCCATATTAGCTCCTTGTTGAGCAGATACAGGTATAATTGGAGCATCTTCTGCACAAGTACCTTTTACAAATTCTTTAATTTCATGATAACTTTCAATAGCTCTTTCTTTTGAAACAATATCAATTTTATTTTGAACTACAATAACGTCTTTAACACCAATAACATCAAGAGCCATTAAGTGTTCTTTAGTTTGTGGTTGTGGGCAATATTCATTTGCAGCAATTACTAAAACTGCACCATCCATTATTGCAGCACCAGATAACATAGTCGCCATTAAGGTTTCGTGACCTGGAGCATCAACAAATGATACTTTTCTAACTAATTCTGTCTCGCTTCCACAGTTTTCACAAGTTTTAGAAGTAGTATAACACATAGGTTCATCACAATCTGGACATTTTCTGAATTCAATGTCTGCATAACCTAAACGAATTGAAATACCTCTTTTTGTTTCTTCACTGTGAGTATCAGTCCATATTCCTGACAATGCTTTGGTAAGAGTAGTCTTACCGTGGTCCACATGACCAACTAAACCTATGTTTACATCTGACTGTATGTTCACAGATAACCACCTTTTTATTATAATTTTAAATTTAACTTAAAAGTTAAAATAAGAAAAATAGTAAAACTATTCTTCCTCTTCATCGCCAACACCAAGAATATCAGCTATAGCTTTACTTCCAGCTGAAACAACAACAGTGTTAACTTGTACGATATCATCAGCAATGGTATTTCCTCTTACGGTTTTTCTCCTTTTTACACCGTCAGCTTTAGGATGATAACCAATACCACCACTTAATAAACTTTTGATTCTTCTAGTACCTGGTACGTCTTTTTTCATGGTAAATCCATTTTTATCAGCACCACCAGTTACTTTTAAAGTGTAACCGTCTAAACCAACGATTCCACCATCAAATTCATCACCGATAGCTAAACCATTAAGAGCTTTGCCATCTTCAACTTCAATCTGATGAGTTACTTCTTTTTGAGATACAACTACTTTGAATGCCATGGTATTCCTCCTTTAAATTGTTTTATAAAAAAATATTTATTATTCAAAAAGACCAAAACTTCCCCAATCAGGATCCTGCTTACGTTTAATTTCCAAAAACTCATATAAGGTTTCAAATTCATCTTCAGTCAATTTATCCTTAAATTCCCTTTCAATGTATTTGTAATGTTTTTCAGGAATATCAACATATAGCTCGTCTCCCTCTTCAAAGTCTTTTCCAACTATAGCATCTTTAATAGCCATAGCCACCCTTTGACCTCTGGAAATATCAGGTAATGTTTCACCTTTATCTTCCATACTAGCTATTGAACCAACAACATGGCCATCTTTATTAATCAACTGTTGACCTTGTTTAAGAGTTCCGCTTAAAGATTCAATACCTATAATAGCAGGTTTACTTTGACGGAACACTAATTTTGGAAGTGACACAAATTTTGCAGGTTTAATAATAGCATCATAAAATGACTTTTTCTTATCTTCCTGTTTTTGCTTAACCCATTCTTCATACTCTTCAATAATCTGATAAATTACATCTCCGGAAAAGAGCTTGACTTCAGAATTATTAAGATCTTCTTCAGAATTCGGATGAACATTTACATTAAAAGCAATAATTGCTCCATGAAGTTCATTTTCATCATAAGCAATTGAAGAATTAATAATATCCCTACGATTTACATCACCAATATCCGCTGCACGAATTGGAATATTCATTTCCCTTAATAGCTTAACAACAGCTTCCAGTGAACCAATAGTATCTGCTTTAACTAAAATACCTTCATCTTCTGTATCAATAGTAATGTTGTCAATTTCATTTAAAATCTCCTGTTCAACATCAGTATCTTCACTTAAAACTCTAAGGGGAGAACCAGAAACAACATCATCTAAATGAGGTGCAGCTACTTTAATACCTGCTGCTGCAACAACTTCATCCAACTTTCTAAATTTCTTTTTAGAATCCCTCATTTCCTCAAGAGGAAGAGGTCTTAAAATAGATCTGATTTTAGTTACCAATACATCTTCTGAAGACAGCATTAAAGCTATTTCATCATTGGTTCTTAAAACACCATCATAAATAATAGCATCAAGAGTAACTCCTAAACCAGTTTCTTCCTTAATTTCTAAAACTGTACCTTTAGCTGGAGCATTTTCATCGATTTCAAGTTGTTCAGTTAAATATTCTTGAGCAAGTCCTAAAAGCATAGCTAAAACTTCTATAACTCCTTCACCAGTTCTAGCACTAATTGGGATAATACTAATCTGGGAAGCAAAGTTACTTACTCTGTCAAATCTCTCAGACTGGAATCCTTCTTTATGAAGTTCACCGACAATTTCATAAATTTTATTGTCTAAATCCTGCTGAACACTTTTAGCCTGATTGGAAAATGTTTCCCTAAAAGAGGCACCTTCATGAACTTCCCAACCAAAAAGCCTGTCGATTTTATTAGCTACAACAATAAATGGAGTCCTATACATTTTAAGAATGTTTAATGCTTCATAAGTTTGTGGCTTAAATCCGTCATTAACATCTAAAATCAATACAGCTAAATCAGCTAATGCACCACCACGTTTTCTTAAACTGGTAAATGCTGCATGTCCCGGAGTATCAATGAAAAACAAACCAGGAATTAAATCTTTAATAGCTAATTTGGATATGAAATCTCCACAGATATTTTCAATAGTATCATTAGGAATCTCAGTAGCACCGATATGCTGAGTAATACCTCCAGCTTCCTTAGCTGCAATAGTACTTCCTCTGATATAATCCAATAAAGTGGTCTTACCGTGGTCTACATGTCCTAAAACTGATACAATTGGGGATCTGATTTTCATGTTATCTTAAATAATAATTATTCGTAAATTAATTTGTTATCAACGATTTCGTAATCGCAAATTTCATCTTCATTAAAGAATAAATTGATTTCTCTTTCTGCAGAATCTGGAGAGTCAGAAGCATGAATAATGTTTCTACCTGTATCCATAGCAAAATCTCCTCTAATTGTTCCGAGATCTGCTTCTAAAGGATTGGTTGCTCCAACTAATTTTCTGATAGTACTGATAGCTTCTTCTCCTTCAATTACCATAGCAAGAGATGGGGAAGATGTAATGTATTCAATTAAACTACCGAAAAATGGTTTATCTGCATGTTCTCCATAATGAGTTTTTGCTAAATCTTCATTAATTTGCATTAACTTTACAGCAACGATTTGAAGACCTTTTTCTTCAAAACGGGATAATATTTTACCCATAAGACGTCTTTGAACTGCGTCTGGTTTCATCATTACAAAACTTTTTTGAATCATTCTTTAACCCATTTAACTTTTCTTGGAACTCTACCAAGTTTAATCATGTTTTTTTCACATTTACTGCTACAAAAGAAATAAATAGAACCATCTTTTTTAACGTACATTTTTCCTGTACCTTCTTCTATTTCTTTATTACAGAATGAACAAGTCCTCATGTTCTTACACCTTCTTAAGGAGTTTTAATTTCCTTAGCTTCTCTAATAGTATCAAGTAACATTAAAATGTCTCCTTCTCTTACAGGACCCATAATGTTTCTTGTTAAAATTCTTCCTTTGTCTCTACCATCGAGGATTCTGCATTTAATTTGCATAACCTCTCCAGTCATACCAGTTCTTTTTAAAACATTAATGACTTCAGCAGGAGTAGCTTCTTCCATATAAATCACCTTTTAATCTTCAAAAAGAAGATCTATTCTTTTAATTCTGCGATTTTTTCAACAATTTCAGCTACGTCGCCTTCAGCATCTCCAGCGTCAACAATACAAGCAGATGCAGTACCAACAGTTAAACCTGCAGCTCCACCAACTTGTTCTTTAGTAGGTAAGTAAATGTAAGGAATTTCTTTTTCATCAGCGAGAACAGGAATGTGTGCAACAATTTCAGCAGGATCAACATCTTCTGCGATAACAACAAGTGCTGCGTCTCCTCTTTCGATAAATTTAGTTACTTCGTTAGTTCCTTTTGCTACTTTACCACTGTTTTGTGCGGTTTTTAATGCTTCTTCAGCTTGATTAGCTAATTCTTCAGGTGTATCAAATTTTACATAAATTGCTTTTGCCATAATATATACCTCCTTTTTCATCTGGCTATGCCATCCATCGGCAGATATTATAATTCCTTGAATTATAATATTCGTAATTATATATAGTTATATTATTTTAACTATAGAAATTACTCAAATTATTCAATGAGCGAATAATTTTATAGTTTTTAATAATACTAATTCTTGAATACATTCATATATCACTAAATATAATCCCATTAATAAAAAAAAGAGGGATTAAACTTTCAATACAAATACTTCTGAATTTCATATAATTTTTAGCAAAACTAAAAATAAAAATTTAGTAATTAATGAAATAATTCTAGAGAACTAGACAGTATTAAGTATGTTTTTATTACATATAAATGTTTTCCATACTTTTTCCTAAAAATAAGTTTACCAATTTAATAATAGTAATCTATACTTTTTAATACTTTTGAAAAAAGCTCAGTACTATCAAGTTAAGTGATTTTTCTGATTTTTAATTTTAATTTTTTCCAATTTTTTTATTTTTTTATTTATTTTGCTTGTATCGGTGTGTTATTATTTTAATTTTATTTTATTAGGTGTAAATTTATTTATATCTATTTTTAAGTATTTTATATAGTTAATATTATATATTATTAATTATAAAGTATTATTATCTAATAATATTAGTTTTTATTTGAGGATTGTTGTTTTTAGGGTGGTTTTTGATGGTTTTTGAATATGTGTTTTCAAATTTTTTAGCAAGTTTTAATAATTTTGTTGATGAAAAATATATATTAAGTGATAATGCTTTTGTTCGTAGTGGTAAATGGAGTTTGGAAACTGCAATTAAATTTCCTTTATTTAATCGTAAGAAAACAAAATTTAATGAAGTTAATAGGTATTTAAGGAGTCAAACAGGTGATTATTCTATGAAAATAACTGGTTCTGGTGTTTGCGATAGAATGCAATATATCAATCCCAAAGTTTATATAGACATGAATGATGGAGTTATAATGGAAATATACAACAATGTGGAAGAAATGGAAACTTTTAAAGGATTTCACGTTTTTGCAACTGATGGATCTTATGTTGAAATTCCAAATCATCCACAGGCACGTGAAGAAATGGGAGTTCCATCAAATAATGAAGTTGAAACATTTGCTGCAAATGCAAGAATTTCATGCACAGTAGATACAAAAATGGACTTTGTAATATCATCAATAATTGAAAATCAAACCATAGATGAAATAACACTAGCATTAAGACACTTAGACGATGTAAAAAACAAAATAAATATGAATAACATAATTACCTGTTATGATAGATACTATAATTCCACAGAAATCATGTTAAAAACAGAAACATTGAATTCATACTATCTAATCCGAGGAAAAACAAATACATTCAAAAAACAACAACAAAAAATGGATAATGATAAAAAAACCGACGAAACATTCGATATCAGCTTAAATAACGCAAAAATAAAAAAATTTCACGACGAAGAACTGAAAAAAATCGCAAGAAAACAAAAAAGCATACAAGTCAGAATAGTTAAAGTAAAATTAAAAACTGGACAAACAGAAATACTATTTACCAATTTACCAAAAGAAATAGCAACACCCGAAGAATTAAAGCAATTATACGGCGAAAGATGGAAAATAGAAACCGATTACGACAGACTAAAAAACAAACTATACATCGAAAAATTCAGCGGAAGAAGACGAACCATAATCGAACAAGACTTCTACAGCCACATATTCCTACTAAACCTACTAATAGGAATAAAACACGATGCAGAACTAAAAATAACACGAAAACCAAAAGAAACAGCAAAATACACCTACAAATACCACTCCAACATCAACACACTCATCGGAGAAATCAAAGACCAACTACCAAGACTCCTAACAGACAACCAAGACGAAATACAAAAAGTAATAAAAGAAATAATGGAAATAGGTTCTAAAGAACTCGTAGCAACAAAAATACCCCCACAAACACACACAGAAAGAGATAAAAAAAGAAATTGGAATAAAAATTGCAAAACAAGCAAAAGCCAAGGATTCTAAAAATCAGAAAAAAAATCACTTAACTTGATAGTACTGAAAAAAGCTAATCCTAAAGCCATCAAATACTGCAATTTCAGATCTTAAAAATTTTTAATTTAATTTTCACCGGCAAAGCTAACCTTTATATAAAGTTATGAATATATATTCATAATACCTAAAGACATTTGGGGACAAAATCATGGTAAGACCTAAAAGAATGAGAAGAGTAGTTACATGTCACAGACATGAATTAAATAAAAATCTAAAACCGATAGAACTGTCTGTAGATGAATTTGAAGCTATCAGATTCAAAGATTATCATAACATCAAACAGACAGAATCTGCAGAGTTCATGGGAATTTCACAATCAACATTCCACAGAATTCTAAATTCTGCAAGACATAAACTGTCTACTTCTTTGATTGAAGGCCGACCAATAGTTATTGTCAAAGGTGATACAATGATTGATCCAAATAAATATTTATGCGAAGACTGTGGTTTTCAATGGTCAAATCCAGAAAAAGAATACAAAGAATGTCCAGATTGCAAATCAACAAATATTCGTAAATTAAATGCAAATAATAAAAATAATGTATCAGATGACACCTGCAGCTGTCCTAATTGCAGTTACAGTGAAGCAAAAATTAGGGGAATACCATGCAGAACTAAAATATGTCCCAAATGCGGTTCATCACTACAAAGAAGATTATGCAATAAGGAGATAATTTAAATGGCTGATAATTTAGAATATGTTTGTAAAGAATGCGGTTTCAATTGGATAACCTTAAATGGTGAGCACCATATCTGTCCAAAATGCCACAGCGAAACAATTGAATATATTGGTGAAGTAAAAGATTTGGATATTGATTCCATATTAAACCACAATAAAAGAATGGGTGGATGCTGCGGTTCTGCCCGTGGAAGAGGACCGTTAACCTGTGGAAAACCACATCCTGACCACCACAATCCAAATACCCCACATGACCCTAAAAAATGCTGTGGCCACAGAGTATGCTAAAACATGCTCATTTTTATTTTTATTGGAGGTTAAAAAATGGCTGATATTATAATAAACAATGATAAATGTGATAATTGCGGTGACTGTGCAGATGTTTGTCCAATGGAAGTTTTAATTCTTGAAGATGAAAAATTAACCATAAATGAACCTGATGAATGTAGTTACTGTGAAAGCTGTGCGGACATCTGTCCAAATGAATGTATCACTATTGAATAAACTTTAAAACCTTTCTTTTTTTATCTATTTTTCACTAACAGCAACAAATTAACATGACTTTTTACTTTATTATGTCTTACAAAAATTATATATCTGATTAAAGCATTAAATTATAGATATATAGATGTGATTATATGATTTTCGATGAAGAATTGACATTGTTAAAAGAAAAAATTGCAAATGCCGAAGATATGGATGAATTAAATTATATAAGAACTACTAACCAAAAAAAATACTGGTGGACCAGCATATTTATTGCAGGTTTATTTTATGGTTTAAACGGAAAAGTAGGAAAAATGATTATAACATGGTTTGTTAGTGTTATAACTTTAGGAATCTATGCCCTATATATCATTTATAGAAGCTATAAAGATGAAACCGAATTCAATAATCAAATGGAATATTATATATTACAAAGAAGCAAAGAATTAAAAGGGAAAATCAATTCATCTGAATTAAAACTTCCTGAATCTAGTGTAAACTAAATTACTAAAAAAACTGAGACAATCCAAAATACAAAAAACTCCCAATTATAAGTGTAAAACAGCTATTGATTCATAGACGCAGACAAAAATATTTTTTTTCACTTTCCTGTGTTTTTTATGAATCAGATTTTTTTATTTTAACTGTCTTTAGTATTTTCCCAATAATCTCTGTTAGTGAGATTAAATGCATTTTTCAGTTAAAAAATATCCATACACTTTTTAAATCTAAAAAAAAGTTATGGCATTAAATTTTCATGAAAAACATATTTTATTTCTTCTTCAAATTCTTCAACGGGAATTATGGTCATGTCAAAAGTTTTACTCAAAATATAGATAGTGTTTGGGTTAATTACATCAGTTAAAACCAAAAATGAATGATTTTTATCCAAATTTAGCATATTTGCCACATGAGAATATTTGTTGATATAATGCTGGTAATTTCCGGTTTTTCCTTCAACCCAGTATATTTCACCATTTATTAAAAAAACAACATCTAATTCAAAATCATTTCCATTTGGAAGAATAATCTGAGGATTAATTAAATATGTATATTCAATAGCTACAGGTAATGATTTTAATGAATCCTGTATTGTTTTTCGAATAAAGACCTCCAGCCAGTGCCCGGTAAGAAAATTAATTGCAATCGGAATTTTATTTGGTGTTGCATGAATAAAATATCTTGGTGACTTATCGTATTTGTATTCTGATAAAAATGCTATATCGTAAAGAGTGGTGCATAGCTGGCATGAAGCTGAAATTTCGCTTTGTGTTGAGTTCTTTAAATCTAAATGAAATCCATTAGGTTTATTTAAATGACGTTTGATAGTTTCATAAACTTTTCTGATATCTTTGTACCGATTTCCCATAAAATATGCGATGTTGTCAAGTGAAGTGTTTTCCTGAAAAGAATCAACGTACGTTTTAACAGTGATGTTTTTCTCCTGCAGTTTATCAATCAATATACTGACATCAATTTCTTTGATGCTGCAACCAGAGTCCATATCTGCGTTTTCATGGTTATCTTCACTAGATTCAACAGCCACATCAACTTTATCATTAACTTCATTATTTTCATTCTTTTCTAATGAATCAGCAATTCTTTCTAAAGATGATGCAATGTTTTTTAATAACAAAAATTCTTCTTCATTCATACAATCAATATATAATTTTATTAATTAATATTAATATTATTAACTAATTTCCATACTGAATATTTTTTGCAGACATAATTTCAAATTAACAACAATTAAATTCTTATTTTCAAGGATAGTACATCTACACCACCACAAATTTGACAGAACAACAAATTAATCCAACAAAAATCATCATAAAAAAAATAATTAATATTGTATACAATTTGTGTTTTTAGATGGAAAAAAACATTTATTCATTTTTAAAATCAGTAAAAATGAGGATGGGAAAAAATTAACTTTTTGAGTTGATTTGTTTTTTAATATTTTTTGGTATTTGATTGTTTTACTATCTTAAATTCTTTTATTTTTCGTTAATTGTTTTGTTATTTTTGTATTGGTAAAATAAGTTTATATCAATTGTTATATTTTTATTTGATAGTTGTTTTAGGGTTATTTTTATCCATTGATTATGTTTTTTTTTAATTTTCGGTTATTTTGTTGAATATTTTTTTGAGGTTTATTGCTATTATGAGTAGTGTTAGTTCTGTTTTGACGTTTTGTAGTCCGTATGAGTTTGTTTGTCTGTATTCTAGGTTTTTTATTAGGTTTCCAAAGACTATTTCTATTGTGCTTCTTTTTTTGTAGGTTTCTTTTTCTTTTGGATCTTCGAATTTAATGGCCATGTTTTTTCTTGATTCTGTTCCATATTCGGTTATTGTTTTGTATTGGTTGTATCCTGCACATTTTGTTTGATTGTGACAGTATTTGCATTCTGTTGTGTAATATAATTTTTTAGTTGTGCCATTAGAGAAGTATTCTTTTTGAAATGGGAGTATTTTGTTATTTGGGCATATATAAGTGTCTTCTTCTGCTTTGTATGTGAAGTTTACTTTTCCAAATGGTTTATTTTCTTTGTTTTTTGATTTTACTTTCATTGATTGTGTTCTATTTGGTATTATTGCTGTTAGATTGTGGTTTTCCATGTAATCAAGTGCATATTCTGAGTAATATCCATTATCTGCTAGTATTACTGTGTTTTTGAGTGTGATGTTTAAATTTTTTTGAACATTGTTTATTTCAGGTATTAATGAGTTTAAATCTATGGGGTCTCGTATTAAGTTTATATCTATTATTATTCCTGTTTTTGTGTCATTTACTGATTGTATGTTGTAATTGAAGTCCGTTCCTCCTTTTTTATTTAGCATCCAAAGTGCTTCTTTGTCTGTTGTGCTTATGCTTCTTTGTTTGCTTTTAGTTAAAATTTGCTCCATTTCATCTAATTCGATTATTGCATGTGTGTAATGATTTATTGATTTTATTGCTTTTGTAAAATAGTTTATACAGCCTTTTCGTACTTTCTTTTTTTGTTTTGAGTTGTTTTTGTTTATTTCTTTTTTAGTTTCAATTAAATATTTTTGTGCTTCTTTTATTAATTTGTCTTTTCTTGAAATAGTGTGTGATTTTTCGATTTGATTGGTGAATTGTTGTGTTTTTTCTTGTTTAAAGATATATTGGAGGAAATAGATGTCTTCCATTTTTAATATTTTTGATTTTGATGCATTTGCCCGTATTTTACTTCCATCAATTGCAATAGTTGATAAATCTAAGAATTGATAATATTGGGCGAATTTAACGCAGTCAACAAATAAATCACTTATGATTTGATGTGATTTTCTTTTGAAATCATTTATCAAATGATAAGATGGTGTTTCATAGTTCATTAGCTTTTGATATCTTGTATCAAATAATAATTTCGTGTTTATTTTTCTTCCACTTGTTATGCCTTCGCTTGATGCCAAAATAAGCACTTTACAAAGTGAAATTTCACTATATCTTGGTCGGCCAATTTTATTGGTTCGTTTTTCAATATCATGATTGTTGAAAAACCAGTTTACAAAGTAATCAATGAAAAATACAAATTTTTCATGCTTTGTTTTTATATCTTCAAAATCTAATAACTTTTTAAGTTCATTTAAATCCATTGAATTATTAATAATGTTATTTAAATACATTATATTAACCTATCTTTTTATACTAATATATTTATACTTCATACTATAAATATTAAACTAATGACAAACCAAGAACAAATACCCATTGAGAGAAAAATAACTCAAAAAGAACTTACACAAAAAATAAAAGATTTAGAAAAAGAATTAAAAGTATTAGAACGCTTAAAATTTATTAATTACAGATATCAAGGAAAAAGTGTAGATGAAGCAGTAGCCCTAATTGGTGTTACTAAACGAGTCGGATACATATGGCAAGAGCGATGGAACAAAGAAGGCATTGAAGGCTTAAAACCAAGATATAAAGGCGGAAAACAATCAAAAATATCTTCAGAACAATTAGAAGAACTAAAAAAATACTTAATAAAAAACAATATAACAAACACAAAAGAAATAAAACAAATAATAGAAGATGAATATCAAGTAAATTTTTCAGAAAAACACGTAAGAACATTAATACACAAAATGAATCTAAAATAAACAAAAAAATAAAAACAAAAGTATGTGAAAAATAAGATCAAATTACTTTCTTCCCACCCTCAAAATTAGAAAAAAAGTACAAAAATAAAACAATATAATAAAAAAGAAGATAGCAATTAAAAAATTACTATCTAAAACAGATACTTAATTAACAAATCTATTTGATAGCTAATTTAATATCTTCTGCTTTAACAGTTTTTCTACCTGCGTGACGTGCAAATCCAACAGCTTTTTGAGCGATTTCGTTTCCACATTCTTCGATAGCTTCGGTTAAAGCGATTTTTGCGTCATCACTGACTCTTTGAGCGCCAGCGTTTTTTAATATCCTGCCTACAGGAGCAATTGGTAATTCCATAATTAACACCTCATTTTTTTATATAGATAGTTTAAACTTTCCCATATATAAATATATTGGTATATTTTCCTTAAATTTACAAAATTTCAATATAATAAAGTGAACTATCCTATCTTTAAGGTGCTACTTACTGAAAAGTAAAATGTTTTTCAAAGAGTAATCAAAATAAAAAATCAGATAAAAATATGAAAATATAAAGTATTTATAAAAAAATTAAAAATAAAAAAAGAGAAAAAAGATTTAAATAGCTATAAATCTATTTATTCATTAAAATTTTTCTTAAAGTGTCAATATCTGCATCTACCTGTTTTGGTTTGGTACATGCATCAATTGCAGTATTCGGATCTTTAAGTAAGTGGCCAGTAACAACACAAGTTACTGTTTCTCCCTTATCTACAACACCTTCATCACATAATTTTTTAAGACCTGCAATTGAAGCTGCAGAAGCAGGTTCAACACCAATTCCCTCTTTTCTAGCTAATAATTTTTGAGCATCCAATATTTCTTCATCACTGACAGTTTCAGAATATCCGTCAGATTCATAAATAGCTCTCAAAGCTTTAATATCACTTACAGGAGCACCTATACGAATTGCAGTAGCTATTGTTTCCGGATTTTCTACTGGAACAACTCTGTCAGCATGTTTTTTAAATGCATTTGTAACTGGGCATGCACCTTCAGCTTGAATTCCAGTCATCATAGGTACACTATCTACAAAACCTGCTTCGTAAAACTCTTTAACACCTTTCCAGATAGCTGAAATGTTTCCTGCATTTCCAACAGGCAAAATAATTCTGTCTGGAGATTGCCAGCTTAAATCCCTTAATATTTCATATCCGATTGTTTTTTGACCTTCAAGTCTGTAAGGGTTAATTGAATTTAACAAGTAAAGATGTTTTTCTAATGCAAGAGCAGTCATAGCTTCAAGTGCTTCATCAAAGTTTCCGTTAATAGACATTACTTCAGCACCATGGAACATAGCCTGTGCTAATTTTCCTAAAGCTACTTTTCCAGAAGGTAAAAATACAATACAACGTAAACCTGCTCTAGCTGCATATGCTGCAAGAGATGCTGAAGTATTTCCAGTTGAAGCACATCCGACAGTGTGAACTCCCAATTCCATAGCTTTAGTCATACCAACAGTCATTCCCCTGTCTTTAAAACTTCCTGTCGGATTTGATCCTTCAACTTTAACATGTAAATTGATACCTAATTCATCACCTAATTTGTCACATTTGCAAAATGGAGTTCCTCCTTCGTTAAGGGAAACTATTTTAGATTCATCAACAGGTATACATTCTTTAAATTTCCATAAAGTATCTTTTCTGCCGTCAAAGATATCTTTAGAAACATCAAAATCACTAACAAGTTCGAGAACAGATCCACATTTTTCACAAGTGTAAATTATCTCATCATTATCATATTCTTCTCCGCATGAAACACATCTAATCATAAAAAATCACTACATATTATTTTAATAATCATCAATATAAAAATTTAACCAAAAATTGAAAGAATAAAATTTGCAATTGGTACAGTTAAATAAACTTCAATAACACCAGCTATTGCCATTAAAATAACCGCAGCACCAAGTAAAATCAATGACTGTTTTAATTTGTCATAATTTTTCTCCAGTGAGTATACTAATTTATCCTTAAATGTTAAATTATAAAATTTATCTTCCAATCTGATATAATCAAAATCAGGCTTTGCTATATTATACATCAGTCTGAATAAAAAATGGAACAGTACAAAGCCGGAAGCAGTAGCTATTATACATGAGGAAAATTCAAAAATCCCATGAGGTATAATGTATAACAAAACCTTAAAAAGATTTTGAGAATCAGCTATATAATAACCTACAAAAAAACCGTTGTATGCAAGAATAACTCCTGAAAAACAGAAGAATATTCCCAATAAAAACATTCTGAAAACAATTAAAATGTTATTTGTAAAAATTGTTTGAAATGTTAAAGTTATAACACCAGTTTTTACATCTTCAGTTAACTTATCTACAACCGGATCAAATATGCTCTGCAAATAAGGGTGCAATATATAACCTGCAATTAAAGTACCTAGTAAAAGGATAACTGAAATATAAATAGCTGTCTTATTTTCTAAAAAAGCTAATTTAATTTCATTTCTAATATTTAACATTATATCAGATTATTAGCTATTTCACGAGCTTCATCCTGTCTGTCATGAATTTCGTCAAACATTTCAACCATTAATTCGCTGGCTTTTGCTTTACAGTCTCCACAGCGTAAAGATCCGTCTAAACAGTCATGGCGTATTTTTTCAAGTTCATTATCATCATCTATTAAATGATATACAAACATTTCATAAATTACGCAGTTATCTACCTGACCGCCTAATTCCTGCTGTTCTTTTAAGCTTTCCCTACCACCGGTTTTAGCTGTTTTAACTTTTTTAGCTGCAGTTTTACTGTCTTCATTTAAATAAATTGCTGTAGAAGGTTTGCTGCTGCTCATTTTATCTCCACTTAAACCAGTCAGGAACCTGTGATAAGTGGAAGACGGAGGCAAAAATCCATATTCATCATTAAGTTTATGGGCAATATCCCTTGTTAGCCTTATATGAGGATCCTGATCTACCCCAACAGGAACTACAACCCTTTTAGGACCTCCAAATTCTTCAAGTTGAGGAAGTAAAATATCCGCTACCTGAACAAGAGGTGCCTGAATATGAGCAATATTTGTTGACTGGTTGAATCCATAAATAGCTTTTAATTCATTGAAATTAGTTTTTTTAGAAGCTTTAAAAGCTAAATCTCTAAGAGTATCGTTTTTAGATTGAAGATAAACATTAACATTATCTTCTTCCAAATCCAAACCTAATGCAATATAATTAGTTAAATATTCATTGACAGCTATGTCTCTTGCCTTTTCAAAACTCATGTCTCTGGCTGCATATGATTCCAAATCAGCTATTAAAATAGACAACATTGCACCTTTGTCCTGATACCATTTCAATTGATCAACAACCATTTTATGGCCAATATGCATTTGTCCACTTGGCATCATTCCGCCAACAACTGCAAAGTCTTCCTTTTTATTAATTAAATTATTGACCTTATCAAAGTCCCTATGTCCAAAAATTACTCCCCTTTTCATTAATCTGTGAGGATTTTCTACATCATTAATTAAGTCTGAAAATTTTTGAATTCCAAATTGATTAACTAACTTATCATAATCTACACTTGATGATGCCCATGGATCTATCAAATAAATCACCTTACTTCCAATAACTACATTAAATTAAATATATAATTAAAAATTATAATGGTAAATCTAATTACCTATAAAAATATAAATCATTTCTTTAATTAAAACTTATGGTCTTGTCCATTCAACATTATAGTATGTAATATCCAAATCATCATCTACAATAGCTAAAAGAAGTTTCTTATTAACACCATGAGAAACTCTAACATAACTTGAGAAATCCAGTGCATTAATCTCATAAGTTTCATAAATAATTTTAACCAAATAGTCAGAATGCCCTTTTCCAGGACCTCCTCCCCTATTATACAAACGGAAATCTGAACCATATTTAAATCCGGTTTTAATAACATAACCCCGGTCTTTTAAATCACGAAAAACAATGTATTTTCCATAAATCTCCTTATTTTTCAAAAGGTCAATAAAATAATCTAAACTACATTTAATTTCATCTTCATAAACATCTAAACGACCTTTTTCAAGTAAATAACAAGCTTCAATTAAAGAAAGATTCAAAGTATCTGCTTCAATTTTACCAAATAGACTTTTTTCATGTAAAGCTATCGGTCTTTTGCTACCTTCTTCAATTTTTATAGATACAATATCATTAGATAAATTTCCGCGCATTAAAACACCATCAAAAGAAAAAAATTATATTTAATGGAGTTATTTATGGTTACGATATTATATATATCTTTAGAAAAAGAGTCTGTAAAATTTTATAGGCTTATTTGTTTTTTAATTTTTTACAGTTGAACTTTCATTTTGATGAAATTTCATTCTAATTTTTCTTTAATTTTAATATAAATGATTTAAAAATAGTAAAATACTTTAATAAGTGAGGACAAATAATATTTTATGACCAAACAAAACAAATCTGCCCTCAATAGTAATATAGACTTCATACAACTTAAACTTTATGATTTTTTTGATGAAAAAATTGATCAAGAAAAAATCATTTCAAAAAGATTGAATAAAACACCTAATTTTGAAAATACTAATCATAAACTATTTTTAGATGAAAATAATACTTTTAAATATGATAATCCCATTTGTCCAGTTTGTGGAAGCCACAAAATAATCAAAAAAGGCACAATAAAGAAAAACAAACAAAATACTAATGGAAAAACAACAGAATTCAAAGAACAGCAATATCAATGCAAAAAATGTGGAAAAAAATTCGGAATATACAATAATCCATTAATTGGTGAAAATAAACAATTTTTACAAGAAATAATGGATAAAATTCCAGGAATAATGAAAATAGGGTACCAATCACTTCGTAAAATAAGTAAATACTTTGAAATATTCCTTGGAATCAGAATATCTCATCAAACAATCAAGAACTGGTCTGACAAAAATCACGAAGAAAGCATCAGCAATGAAAAATTTGAATATTCTGGCTATTATTTATATGATGAGCAATTTTTAAGACTTAATGGGACTAGACACTACAGATTAACTTTATTTGATGCAATACTCAATATTCCAGTCACAGAACTAATAGTACGTCGCAGAATACCAAAAAACACGAAAAAATTTATCTTAGAATCAACAGAAAATAAACCATTCATTTGCCTAACAACCGATTTATTCCCAATGTATCGTAATGTAGCAGATGAAATAGGAGTAAAACATCAATTGTGCATATTTCATCTGTTTCAAACAATAAACCATAAAATTAAAAGTATATTGTAGAAGAAACAAGATTAATGGAAAACAAAGAGACCATATTTTACGAAAATGCACAAGAATTAAAAAACTGTTTCAGACAAAACTCAAAAAAAGAAGCAATAGAACAATTTAAACAATATTTACAAAAATATACAGCCATGCCAGTTGTTTTAAAAGATTTCATAAGAAAACACATCATAAATCACTTCCACAGATACGTAGAATATCTTGATGATGAAAATATAGAAAAAACATCAAATAAAGTCGAAAATTACTACAGACAAACCAATCCTGAAAAAATAAAGAAAATATACAAAACCAAAAATGGAATCCTGACATTTTTAGACTATCAAATGCAAAATTGGACTGAAAAACACATTAAAATCAAATAAGCCTATAAAATTTTACAGACTCTAGAAAAAAAGAAATAAGAGCTAAACTCTTATAAAAATATTATTTGCCATGTCCCTTGATAATTCAATGTTTTTATCACCAATAGACACTACGAAAACATCAGAATCATCATGATAATCATGATAATAAATATCTGACCCAACAGATATTCCTAAATCAGAAATTTTATCTAAAAGTTCAGAATTTCCACGAATAAAAGATACAATACCTTCCGTACTTGAATTTAATTCTGAAATAGATAATAAATTAAATTTCCTGTTTATAACTTGATCAAAATCCTTTACTGAGAAACACTGACTGCAGTTACTGAATTCCAAATCGCAGGCCGGGATAATACTCTCACTAGGACCTAAATCTGGATGATGTAACATTGTACAAAGTGCTCTTTCAGCTTCATCTGATAATGTATGTTCCATTTTACAAGCTTGTTCATGTACATTTTCTTGTTTAATATTTAAAACTTCAATTAAAAATTTTTCAAGAATCCTATGCTTCCTTGTTATTTTTTGAGCAATCTTCATCCCTTCATCAGTTAAAGAAGCTCCCTTATATGGAATGTAATTAACATAATTTAACTTTTCTAATTTTTTAAGCATTTGAGTTACACTACCAGGTGCAATCTCTAATTCCTTAGATAAAGTTGTAGTAGAGATTTGTTCTTTATTACTACCATTACGATAAAGAACTTCCAAATATTCTTCAATATTTTCACTAATTCCATCATTTGCCATAAGATTTCACCTAGATTAAACAATTATATATTGGAATTAAGAGTATAAAAAGTTTGGGATAGCCTAAATATAATATTAAAAAAAAATTTTAAAAATAAAAAAAGAAGTATTAACTCAAAAAATTGAGTTAATAAGGTAAAACATCATAAGTTCCTTTGTTAATGTAAGAATTAGTGTTCCAATTCTTAATTACGCCTAAAGAGTTTCTGGTACTTGTTGGATCAGCAACAACCCATTTTCCATCAATGTAAAATTGAACCCAGACATGACCAACATCCAATCCACTTGTAAATACACATTTACCTGTAGCAAATCTAGCAGTTAAACCAACAGATCTTGCCATTGCCACCAATAATTGTGCTTGGTCACAACAGTTTCCATAACCTTTAATTAAAGTACCTTCAGCACCATAAACTGTATCAAAATACATTTTATAGGCAATGTTATCTCTAACAAATTTAAATAAAGCATCTGCCTTATCCCATGTAGAGTCTATACCTCTGACCAAATCTTTTGCTTTATCAGCAACTTTTACTGAAGCTCCAGAATCCATAGTATTATTAATAAATACTGAATTAGGTAATGTTTTACTATTATCAGCATAATAAGCCAATATTCTTGAAAATGCATCTAATAATTCAGAATAGCTTATTTTACCGGCACTTGAAGATGCATAATTAGGAGCTTGTCCATTGTTAATGATAAACTGAGAAACTCTAGATGCAACATCCAAATATTCAGTTTTATTAAGGTTACTTGTTATTCTGTCACCACTTGGAGTAGACGGACTGGATGCTCCAACAACAGCAATATCTCCTAAATTACCACCATTAATATTCACAATAGCTTTACTCATCAAGTATAAGAATTGAGATAAAGTATACTGTTCATCATTTAAAATTACATAATCAGGCAATGCATTATTTGCTTGAATATGTGCTTTTAAAACCTTAGCCGCAGACAATATGGCATTTATAGATATATTATCCCCTACTTTACCTGAAGATTCTGGAATACTTTCAGTTAATCTAGTTAACACATTAGTAGAAGATGAAATTTTCTCCTTACCAGAAACACCACAGTAATCACAGTCACAGTATGCACAGGTAAGCTCTCCTTCTGCAGTACCTTTTGGATTAATTAATAAAGTTCCGTAATACCCGCATTGAGGACAATAATTTAACCAAACAGTAGTGTAGAACACACCAGGATTGTAAGATGTGCCTCCAGCACTTACTTTCATTGTAACTGTTAAGGAATAATTGTCCAATAAATTTGTAACAAAGACAAAGTTAGGAAATGCACTGTTAGAGTTATAATATGATAAAATCCTTGCATATGCATAAATTAATGATTCATATTTAATATCACCTAAAGTACTTGAAATATTACCTGGAGCTACACCATTTGCAGCAATATAATCAGCTAATGTTTTAGCTAATGATACAAATTCAGATTTTACTAACTGCTTATTGATTACATCACCAGAAGTTTTAGATGAAGCATTAACTAAAATAGCAGTAATTGCTTTGGAATCACTGTTGCCTATTTCTTCAGCAGCTTTAGTCATTAAGTATAAAAACTGAGGCATTGTATAATTAGAATTGCCAATAGTTATAAACTTTGGCAATACACCATTAGCTTCAATATATTTCTTTAAGGATGCGGAAGCCCCTACAATAGAACTTACAGATACAGAATCGCCATAAGATGGAGTAACATTATGAGTGTTTAATTTATTGAAATCAATAAAGTTACAAACACCCCATCTAAACATCATAACACCACTTGCACCACCATTATATGCTGCTTGAGCATCATTTGACAACTCTGAGGCTGACAACTTTGTAATATCATTATCAGAGACATATGTTTGTAAACCTACCCAAATTGTTGCTCCATTAGAATTTTCAACAAACCATTGAGTGATTGATGAAATCCAACTGGTTCCTGAATTATAATTTCCTTTATAAGCCATAGGAACTATAATATCCAAATACTTACTGATAACTGGAATATCCTGACCATATACATATGCATCATTTTTCTCAGGCATTACTGCTGCAGAAATTAAACAATTAGGATTAACACTACGTATAGCAGCTGTAGCTAATTTTACAAATTCAGTTATAGCTTCAGTTCCACCAGGATGTTTATATGCAGTACCAGGATATCTTAAATAATCAAAGTGAACACCAGCCACACCAGGAAGTGCAGCATATTTTTTAGCTTCAGCTATTCTCTCATTGAATAAAGCTGTGTTCATGGATCCGTCACTATTTAATGGAGAAAGCCATCCACCATCATAAAATACCTGCATCCATATATGAACTTTGATACCATAAGAATTAGCTTGCTTAATCCATGATAATACACTAGATTCTCCATATTTAGTGAATGCATAGAAATTTAAGAAAATATTGCCTGTTCCAGAAGCTGCTAGACTAGTTAAGTCTACATTATACATATTAACTCCTTGAACCCAGTATCCGTTTCCATTATTAATGTATTTAGTTATTACAATTGAACTAGTGCCTTCACAGCCTAAATATTCATTATTGCCTGCAAATTTATATGATATTTCATATGTACCTACAGTTCCTAATTTTATATTTAAACTAGCAATTCCTTTAGCATCAGTTGTTTTGGTATAATTTACACTATTAATTGTAAATATAACCTTTTCATTTGATATTGGATTGCCATCACCATTTTTAAGTAAAACTTTAAATTCATCATTTGAATTTTGAGTAAATACAGTACCACTATTAACAGTAAATGATGAATCTTTTCTATCTACAACAATACAATATGCCTCACCATTACTTGGAGCTAATTTAGAATCTCCTTTAAATAAATAAGTAATATAATAAGTACCTGTATTTAAACTAATAGTTAAACTAGCAATACCATTGTTATCAGTAGTTCTAGTATAATTTACACCATTTATATTAATAATTACATTTCTATTAACTATAGGAACTCCGCCTGCAGTCAATAAAACATTGAACTTTTGACCTGCATTTTTACCTACAGTAATATCATCACCATGAATAACTGTTTTATTAGTATCTATTAAAGATACAATAGTTGATCCAGTGACTTTTTTGTAACCGGTATCATTCAATGTATATGATATGCTGTATACTTTAACATCTAATCTAAGATTTATACTAGCAACACCATTTTTATCAGTTACCCTTAAATAATTAACTCCATTTATATTAAAGTAGACATTTTTATTAATTACTAAATTACCATCGTCATCTTTTACTAAAACTGAAAATGCATCACCTTTTAATACTACATTATCTTCAGGTGTGAAAACTACATCTTTACCTTCATAAACAGAAATAGTGCTTGATGTACTAGACGCTAAATACCCACCATTTTTATTAAAGTTATAAGTTGCAGTATAATTACCCGGAGTAGCTAAGTTAATATTGTATTTAGCTATACCTTTACTATCAGTAGTGCTTGTATATGTAACACCACCAACATTAAGACTGACACTTTGATTACTTACAGTATGATTAAACTGATCATATAATGTAATACTTACAACTTTATTATCATCAGCTATAAAATCATAGTGTTGTGTTTTAATAATAGTGTTAACAGAATCAACAACAGTAATAGTGTAACCTACATCATATCCATCAAGTGGATGGTATGCAGTTAAGATGTATGTTTTAGGATATAACTTAATATTAAGTTTAGCTACACCTTTGTCATTAGTATCACGATGATAAAGTACACCATTAATATTGAAAGCAACACTTGTATTAACTAAAGGAGTACCATCACCATGTAAGAAAGTAGCATAAAATTGATTTTCATCTAAATATAATTTATTTAAATCATCAGCTACAACAGTAGGCAATACTTTAACAGTATTTGCACATTCATAACCATCATTAGGATTATATGCAGTTAATATATAAGTGTTAGGACGAAGTTGAATACCAAGACGAGCTACACCTTTATCATTAGTATCACGAGTATAAAATACACCATTAATATTAAATTTAACAGTAGTATTAACTAAAGGATTGCCATAACCATCTAAAAAAGTAGCATAATATTGAGTTCCATTTCTATAGAACTTTGTAATATCATCACCATTTATAGTTGGAATTACTTTAATAAGTGAAGTAGTACTAGCTGGAGCATATTCGCTTGTTCCTTTGTAATTCACAGTAACATTATACAAACCAGAGTATAAATTTACACCCATAGAAGCTAAACCACTTTCATTAGTGACTTTATTATAAGTAACACCATTAATTACAATACTTATAGATTGATTAGCTAATCCAATTCCGTTTTCATCAGTTAAATTAATCATGAACCTAGTACCATTCTTATAATACATTTCTATACTAGGAGCATCTAAATTAACAGCTTTTTGTTGGTTGCTCTCTCCAATTACATTATTGCTATTTTCTTCAATAACATTACTATAAGAAACAACATTATTATTTGATTCATTAACAGATATAGAATCATCAGGAGCTGTTAATACTGTAGAATTTGAGTCAACAGTATTTACATCCATTGCAGAGATTGCACTAACTGACAAAAATACAGTTAGAATCACCAGTGCAAAGATTATTACACGTTTTTTCAAAATCATTTACCTCCATTATAAATTTAATTTAACTATAAATTAAAAAATTATTTTCAGTACTTAATTATATTAAGAATATTGTATATAAATCTATTTATTTAATAAAACTGCTTAAATAGTTCTAATTTAAAAAATTAAGTATTAAAACCCCAGAATATTAAGAAATTAATAAAAATTATATTGATTTAAAGGATAATAAGTTAAAATTACAACAAGTAATCTTTTAAGTTTTATAAGATTATGAAATTATAAAAGATTATGAAAATTTCATTTAAATTAAAATAAAATGACAAACAATTTATAAAAAATAAAAAAACTAATTTGAATTGAATTATATAAAAAAACAAACCAAAAAATTTAGTAAATTGAAAAATAAGCAAGAAAAATAGAAAATAAAAAAAGATGTAAATAATTTTACATCATAGGTGGCATACCACCCATACCTCCAGGCATACCACCCATTGGAGGCATTCCGCTAGCATCATTTCCAGATTCATCAGGACCTGGAGAGTTTAATGCATTTTTAGCTGCAATCATATCATCAATACGTAATATCATTTCAGCAGCTTCACTAGCAGCTTTAATAGCTTGTGTTTTAATCCTAAGTGGTTCAATAACACCAGCTTCTTCCATGTCAACAAGTTTACCGGTAAATACATTAATACCAGTAGTTGAAGAGTTTTCATGAGCAGCTTTTAATTCTGCAATTAAATTAATAGTATCTAAACCAGCATTTTCAATTAAAGTCCTTGGAATAACTTCAACTGCATTTGCATAAGCTAAAATAGCTAATTGTTCTCTTCCACTTACAGATTCACCATATGCTCTTAATCCTTTTACTAAATCAATTTCACAAGCTCCTCCACCAATGAGAACTTTACCGTCTTCAATAGTAGCTGCTACAACACCTAAAGCATCATCTAATGCTCTGCTAATTTGTTCAGTTACATAACGGGTACTTCCTCTAAGTACAATTGAAGATGCTTTTGGATTTTCACATTCTTCAATGAAAGTTAATTTGTGGTCGAATATTTTATCAACATATACATGACCTGCAGAACCTAATTTGTCAGCAGTTAAATCTTCAATATCAGTTACATACTGAGCACCGGTAGCTTTGTTGATTCTTTCCATATCGGATTTTTTAACTCTTTTATAAGCCATGATTCCTGCTTTGTTTAAGTAGTGTTGTGCCATATCGTCAATACCTTTTTGACAGAATAAGACATTTGCTCCAGATGCAACAACTTTATCTACTAAATCTTTAATCATTTCTTCTTCATTGTTTAAGAAAGCTTCAAATTGTGCAGGGTCTGTAATATCAATTTTAGCATCAGTGTTGATTTCTTTTAATTCAATAGGATATTTAATTAAAGCAATTTTAGCATCTTCAACATCAGTAGGCATGTTTTTAGATACTGGATCTTTATCCATAACAATACCTTCAGCTAAAAATGAATCTTCAACTGAATCTCCGGAAATTCTTTGGATATTGATGTTGTCAATATCGATTTCACCATCTTCAGCTATTCTTAAAGCTGCATCTACTACTAAATCAGCTAATTTATCTTTAGCATAATCTGATCCTTTACCGGTCATAGCAGTCATAGCTACTTTTTTAAGAGTTTCCCTATCATCAGCATCCATAGCTACATTGTTTAAAATTTCAATAGCTTTAGCTGCTGCATTTCTGTAACCTTTTACAATAACAGAAGTTGCAATTCCATCTTCTAATAATTCTTGAGCTTTAACTAATAATTCACCAGCTATTACAACAACGGAAGTGGTTCCGTCTCCAACAATGTCTTCTTGTTTTTTAGCTGTTTCTACAAGCATTCTAGCAGCAGGTTGAGTGATATCCATTTCTCTCATTATAGTTGCACCATCATTAGTAACAATAACATCACCTAATGAATCAGTTAACATTTTGTCCATTCCTTTAGGACCTAAAGTAGTTCTTACAATATCTTTTAAAACTTTAGCTGCTGTAATATTCATTCTTAAAGCATCTCTTTTAGAATACCTTTCAGTACCTTCAGGAAGAATGAATATTGGTTGATTTGCCATCATATCACCTTAATTAATAAATTTCTATAAAAAAACAATATAAAATCAAAAAGTTTTATATATTAATAATGAGTTTGAGGTTATATAAAAACTTTAGCATATTCAAAATTACATAACATATATATAATATAAAATGTAACATATACATTACATAATGCAAAAATTAATTTACATTAAAAAATGTGATTATTATGAAACTTAAGAAAATAGTTTTAATATTGCTATTAACATTAGCACTATTTTCCATTTCAAGTGTAAGTGCACAAAATATTGATGTTAATACTACAAACGATATTAATCCATTAAATGAAGTTTTAATAGATGAATCAATAGCCCCATCTAATGAACTTAGAAATAAATCATCTATAATCTCAAATAACTTAGAGAAATATTATAAAAATGATAAAGGATTCTGTGCTACATTTTATAATGAAAATGGAACTCCACTAACTAATAAAAATATAACTTTTAGTGTTAATGGAGTAAGCTATATTAAAACAACTGACAATAAGGGTACTGCCAAATTAAATATTAATTTAGAATCAGGTAACTATACAATAATATCATACAATCCAACCACCAATGAAACAATAACTAATAATATAACTGTTCTATCAAGTATTAACGGTAGCGACCTTACAAAATACTTTAAAAATGCAACACAATACTCAGTTACATTGTATGATAAAACTGGAAAAGCTTTAGTTAATAAAACCGTGCGTTTCAATATAAATGGAATATTCTCCGAACGTAAAACCAATGAAAAAGGAGTAGCTCAGTTAAATATTAACCTAGATCCTGGAAACTATATTGTAACGGTTTACAACCTGGTTACAGGTGAAGAAAAATCCAATAACATTAATGTAGTGTCAAGAATACAACTGCTAGATTTAAATAATGCATCAAATGTAATACTGCCTGGGGGATATGTTATACCTGTAATGTCTATTGGTAATGGAAAGGCTTATGCTCAATGCAGAGCAACAACTCTTGACGAAAAAGGAAACCCCTTAGCTAATCAACTAGTAACATTTAATATAAATGGAATCATTTATAAAGGCACTACTAAGAAATTTGGTATAATCGATGCCATCATATATATTAATGCAGATTGGGGAACTACATACCATATATGTACTGCAACATTCGGAGAATCATTTGTTTCCCAAACTGTTATAGTTAAACGTTTTATTATTGGTTAACTATAAAATAAAATTAAATTTTGAAAGTTTATAAAAACTTTCATTCTTATTTTTTTAAAAAAAAAGTATAAAGACAAATAAAAAAAAATTATTCATCTTTTAAAGATTGGGCTAATTTTTTACCTAAATCATAACATTGATCTAAAACATCATCATCAGGTATGAAAATAGTGTCAAATTGATCAACAACATCAAAACCTGCAGCTTCCAATTCAGCACTCATTTTTTTATTAGCTCCTCCACCCCATCCTTTAGAACCGAACACTACTGCTTTTTTGGTGTATCCTGTTGCTTTAAAGTTAAGAGCATCCAAATAATAAATAATGTCTCCAACACTTGGATACGGTTTGTTCATAATAGTAGGTGCACCTAAACAGATTGCTTTACTGTCTAAAACATCAGTTACAACATCACTTCTGTCATCTTCATGGAGGAAGTACATTTTAACTTCAAATCCTTCAGACATAATACCCTCTGCAATAGATTTAGCCATTTTTTGGGTTGAATGGTGCATAGTGTCATAAATTAAAGTTACCTTATCCTTACATACACCGTTGGCCCATTCATTATATTTATTAATAATTAATGAAGGGTCTTTAAAGATTTGACCATGAGAAGGCGCAATCATTTTAACTTTACTGACTAAATCCAGGTCAGTTAATTCTTTCATCTTATTATTATACATTAAAGAAGAATTAACAACTAAATTAGCATAAAATTTTTGTGCATTTTTAATTAGGATTGATTCTTCTACCTCATCACTAAACCTTTCACTAAGACATATATGTTGACCAAATGCATCGTTAGAGAATAATATTCCATCTTCAACTAATAATGTAAACATGCTGTCCGGCCAGTGAAGCATTGGTGCATTTACAAATGCTAAAGTTTTTCCACCTAAATCTAAGCTATCTCCAGTTCCTACAACATTGAAATCATAGTCTTTTAAAGATGGTAAATGATTTTTTAATCCATTTACAGCCATCTGTGAACAATAAACTTCAACATCAGGGAATTTTTTAACAAATTCCGGAAGTGAACCACTATGATCATTTTCAATGTGGTTTTGAATAATTACATCTATTTTAAAGTCTCTTCCTTCTTGCTGGAATGCATCTTTTACTCTGCCCCATAACTGTGCAGAGGTTCCAGGATATACGTTATCAATTAAAGCTACTTTATCTTCACCAAATACTAAATAACAGTTGTATGTAGTTCCATCTAAACTGTAACCGTGATAATCTCTTAAATCCCAGTCTAATACACCGACCCAATATACTCCATCAGTAATTTTAGTAGCATCTGCTTTCATAAAAAATCACCTAAATATAATTTTATCAAATAGTAATTTGTTCGCTATTATATTAATAATTATTGTGGAAGCCTAAAAAAAGAAGTGAATAAAGTAAAAATTTATTCACTTTAAGCAATTGTAATATTGTTTCCAACTTGGTATTCGTTCCAGATAGATGTGATGATATATTTACCTGGGTTTAATCGAATATTCAAGTTAGCTATACCTTTTTCATCAGTTGTTTTATGGTAAAAGACACCATTTACGTTAAATGATACATTTTGGTTAGCTAATGGCTTGCCTTGACCGTCTAATGTTTGTGCAGTGAAGTTGCTGCCGTCTAAGTATTTCATATCAAGATCTTTGGTAATTAAAGTTGGCAATACTGTAATGTTGTTAGATACCCAGCAGCCTTCATATTCAGCAGTTACAATGTAAGTGCCCGGACGTAACTTAATACCTAAACTGACAATACCATTATCATCAGATACCCTGTGATAGAATACTCCGTTGATGTTGAAGGTTACTTCCTGACCAGCTGCAACTTTACCGTCTTTACCAATAACCTTAAGAGTATAGCTGGATTCATTTAAGTAATATTTAACCAGATTATGATTATCTACAAGTAAAGATTTGACAGTGACTTTATTTGAGTTTTCCTCACCAGTAACAAGATTATAGTTGGTTATGATATATTCTTTAGGAAGCAATTGGATGTTTAAAGTAGCTATACCTTTATCATTAGTAGATTTAGTATAGAAAACACCGTTAATGTTAAATTTAACAGTAGTATTTGCTAAAGGATTACCATTACTGTCCAGGAATAAAGCAGAGTACTGAGTTCCATTTCTAAACATTTTAACAATATCATTACCAATAACCGTAGATTTGACAGTTACACTACTATTAACAGTCATTGGATTATAAAGACCAGTTCCATTAAATTTAACTGTAATGTTGTATTTACCTGGAACTAAATTAATGCTCATAAATGCACTACCATTTTTATCAGTGTATTTAACATAGTCTTTACCGTTGATTGTGAAAATAACAGTTCCATTAACAATAGCTTTACCTAAACAATCTGTTAAAACAGCTTCAAGTTTTTCAGATCCGCCAAAGTATTTTTCCAAATCAGCAACAGTCAGATTAACAATAGGACTGAATGTTTCATTGAATTTAACAGTAACATTTGATGAATCATAGTTTTTATCACCATTGTAAGTAACATTAATTATATGTTCACCAGCAGTTAAATTAGATACAGTGATATTAGCCTTAGCATTTACTAAATCCACAATATATTCTTTACCGTCTACATTAACAGTTACATTACCGGTAACTTCTTTAGGGTCAACGATAACTGAAATAACATTATCCCTTGGATCATCACCTTTATTAACAGTTACATTAACAGAAGTTTTAGGAGTAAATGTTATATTGAGTTTAGCTACTGTAGAAGAAGGATAATAATTATTATCTCCATTATAAGTTACATTAACATTATATTCTCCAACAGGTAAATCAGAAATAGTAATATTTCCTTTACCATTTACTAAATCAATTACATAATCTTTACCTGCAATATTAAATGTTACATTTCCAGTAGCATTATTTGGACTTACAACAACAGAAATAACAGTGTCTCTAAGACTGTCTCCACCAGTAACAGTAACATTAACTGAACTTGTATCTAAATTAGTACAATTAAATTTAATTACTTCATTATCAATAGAAGCAATGACTACAAATTGTTTAATGGTTTTTGCTGTAAATTCAGAATCAAATACACCATTTACAAATTTACCTTCATCAATACTAAATGATCCGCCAGTTGCATTTAATTTAACTAATCTTGCTGGAATATTTGAAATATTAGTTTGATTTTTAGTTCCATTCCAGTACATATTAATGATTAAATCATATGTAGCGATTCCAGATTCTTCAAGAGTTCCGTTTAAAACTGCATAAACTTTAGGAATGCTTACATTAGTATCAGACAATATTTTATCCCAGTCAGGATTGCTGGTTCCCCACCAATTGTTTTCAATTGAAACATAGTTTACAGATTTAGCATCAACATAAATATCCGGAATACTTACTGGAATACTATTTACAAATGAATTGTAATTGATGTTTGCATTACCAATAACATAAATTTCATTACCGTCTGCAGATGCAGAGTTGTTTACAAATTCAGAGTATAAAACATCTAATGAATAAGCATTAAATCCTTTAGTAGAATAAATTGCACCACCATAAGCAGCACTATTATCTTTATAAGTGTTGTTTAAGAAGTTTGCATAACCGTAAGTTTGGTAATTTACAATAGCTCCACCATAACTTGCTATATTTCTTTCAAAGCAGCTGTTAGATATATTAAGTGAATTATGATAATTGTTAACTGCACCACCATTAACAGCACTGTTAGCTATAAATGTACAATTGTCAATTATACTATTTACAAATCCTGCATAAATAGCTCCACCATCAACAGCTGTGTTTTTGTAGAATATAGAGTTATAAACTGCAATAATACCTTCAACACAAATAGCTCCACCCCTATTATTTGATCCACCAGCACTAATAATAGAACCTGCATCATTATTACTAAATAAACAATTATTAATCATAGTTGATATATCAGAACCAAATGATGACCTTCCAAAGTGTAGAGCTCCACCAGATGCTCCTGCATAATTACCAGTGAAGTTACAGTTAGTTATATTGAATTTAGCACCATAAGATTTAATAGCTCCACCCCAATAGAATGCAGAGTTATTAACAAAGTTGGAATTTTCTATTAAAGATTCAATAGTTGATCTTATGTATATTGCTCCTCCAGTTCCTCCAGCAATCATTTTTGGATTTTTTGTTGGAGCTTTATTAGCTATAAATTCAGTATTATTTACAATTAATTTAAGGTAGTTTCCTGCATAGATAGCACCACCTCCATCATTAACTGTAGTAGCCACATTATTTTCAAATTTAGTATTGTTAATATCAAGAATAGCTACCACATCAGAATCTGCAGCTGCATAGATAGCTCCACCTTCATATCCAGTGTTATTTACAAAGTAAGAATCACTAACTGTTAACTGACCGTTATAGTTAAAGATAGCTGCTCCACCATAATTAAAATCATGATCAGGATCTCCTACAACTGTATTATTTATGAAAGTACAATTATAAACAGATAATATTCCGTGGTTGTAAACAGCTCCACCATGTCCCTGATTATATGCATTAATAAATGTTAAGTTATATAAACCAACGACAATTCCTCTTTGTGGAATACGTAAAATATTATTTATATATTCTTTTCCTATTTGATACACAATATAATTATCTTTATTTAATGAAGCATCAAGAATTACTTCTCCCTGACCTCTATTTTTAATAATAATGTTTTTATTGATTTCAACAGGTTCACTATATCTGTAAATACCTGGTAAACCTTCAATAACATCTCCGTCTTTTGCTGCACTAACAGCATCAGCTAATGTTTCATATCCGACATTACCAATAAACCATGAAGCACTATAAACATTTAAAATTCCGGTTTTAATAATTAAATTAGATCCGATTGAAGAAGTACCTGAAATAGTGTAGATTCCATTAGCAATATTAGTTATAGTGTAGTTAGCTATTCCATCAACAATACCTGCAGTTCCCAATACTTTACCATTAGCAGTAAATGTAATATTTCCACCAGTTATTGTGTTGTCTGCATCATCAGTAATTGCAGCTCCAATTACAATTGAATCATTGTTTTGAGCTCTTACAGTTTTATTATTTAAGAATACAACATTAACATTTGATACAATTGAACCGGATTTAATGTAAATATTAGCTACATTATTATTTTCCATAACATTATTAGCTAATGAAAGAGTAGAGTTTTCAATATAAATTCCAGAATCTTTGTTGTTTACAAATTTGGAACTGATTGCAGTTACACTACCTGCAGTTGATGAAATTGCTCTGTTATCATTGTCAAAATTAGACTGTTTAATAATTGAATTACCCGTATTTACAATAGCTCCATTGTTATTAATGAAATTAGCGTCTTCAACAGTTAATTTTTTATTGTTTAAAATAGCTACATTATTGCCGGAAAATAGTACATTTTCAATAGCCATATCACCATTATTAATAATTCCATTAACTGCATCCTTAATTGTTAAATTAAGAATGTTAACACTGACATCAGATGTAGTTATAAATGTTTTAGATTTAGCATCAACAATAGCCATTTTAGACTGACCAATGACAGTCACATTATCAGTTATATTTAAATTAGATGCAATGTAATTACCATCAAATAAGTAAATAGTTTTGCCTCCACCATATTCATGGTTTTTAGCTATAGCTGCATCTAAAGTTTTAAGTGGGCTGTCTTTAGTACCTCTATTTGAATCATCACCATTTGGTGAAACATAGATAATATTAATTTCTTTACTTAAAACATTGAATTCTAAAGTTCCTACTTGTTCAGGAGCATTTATGTAAATTATCTCTTTACCGGTTACCGGTGAAGTGTAATTAACACTAGCTATTCCATTTTCACAAATAACAGTTGTCGGATTAACAACACCAATAGTAGGTTTTAAAGTTACAGTTAAAGCAGGCATAGCCTCCTTAAGAACATAAACACCAGTACCATCAGTATACTTAGTAAAATCAATATTCAACTTAACACTCTCACCAGCAATAATCTCACCAACTTCAGGAGTTACACCTAAAACAGTCCAATAAGCAAGATTCATATTACCGGAAGTAAAATTTACAGGATTAACATTAGTTCCAAAGTAATTATAATTAGCATCAACTGTAATAGTCTTAATATTAGATTCAATTACCGGAATAGTTGTATTATAACCTTCAAATATACAGTAATTTATATTTGCTTTTGTGACTGAAGATGCAACCATAATTGCTGAACCTTTAGAAGCAACATTATTAATAAATACTGATTTTGTTACATTTAAAATTCCACCATTTGATCTGATAGCACCACCCCAATTAGCTACATTACTACTTGCAACATTATTAACAAATACAGAATTTAATACTAAAAGATTTCCACCAGTATTTGTTACAGCACCATTCCAAGGAGCACTATTATTTACAAATACAGAATTATTAATAGTTAAATCATACCTAGTATTATAAATAGCTCCACCATAACCAAATTTATTCTCAACAGTATTGTTTACAAAGGTACAATTATTTACAAGTAAAGTTCCACCAGAAACAAATCCACCATTATTTTCAATACAAATAACACCACCATTATGCCTCTCTTCAGTAATTTTACCATTTACAAAATTAATATTCCTAAACTCAACATCAAGATTATTAACAGCAATTGTAAAAATACCCCCAGCCTTATTTCCATCAATTGTTACATCACCTAAACCTGTAATGTTTACATTTGATTTAATAATCAGATTGTTTTCTTTATATGTACCATTTGATATAAAAATTAAATTTTGGTTTCCATTAGCTTCATTTAAAGCTTTTCCAACAGTAGCATATGGACTGTCTGAAGATCCGCTGCCTTCAGTGTCACTACCTGCTGTAGAAACATAAATCGATTTATCTCCCGCATCACCAAGAGAACCTGAATCATCAATAGCCATTTGACTAGCATCAGATGACTGATTTAATGAAATAGTATTTGTATCAGTTAAATTATCACTTGCAAAAGATACAGGAATAACTAACATAGCAAATATTAAAGCCATTAAAATCAAAAGATTCTTGCTGATTTTTTTACTAGACAAGATTATTACCTCCATTTATTGTAAAACACACATCAAATAGATTAAAAATTTAATCAAAACTAATAAAATCCGAAATATATTGGATTTAATTAGATAAAACTTGTAAATTATATACATCGAAATGCATATAGATGTCTTTCGATATGCTGATATTTACTATATAAAACTTAATATATAAATCATATACACTTAAAAATTTGAACTAAAACTTAGTTAAATTAAATAAAAAAGTTAAAAATCAAATAAATAAAGAAAATAAAGAATTTAAAACATTTTAAGTACAATGAATTATATTACTATTCATAACAATATGCTGTAAAATTACAATAACAAAGAATAAATAGTAACATAATAACATATATTATATAGATTAAAATAATAGGTGATTTACAATGTGTTCTACAGGAGGTCCAATGGCGGACATTGATTTGAAAAAATTAAAAACAAAAAGATACAGATGTTTAGATTGTGGAAACGATTTCAAAGGCCTTGGCAGAAAAGTAATTTGCCCATCCTGCCAAAGTGACAATGTTGAATGTAAAGAGTAAACCTGCAATTGTTTACTCTATTTTTATTTTTTAGGTGGTACTTTGATTATTGATTTTAATAATGATGAAATTCTATTTCTGGAAGGTGAAACCGGGATGGTAGGAATCATAAAAGTAGCCTATGAAAATAAAATGTTATTTATAGCTACACAGGACAATGAAGAAATTGTCCAATTTTTAGAAAAAGATGACTTAATAGCTGTATCTAACTTTAAAAAAGACAAACGAGCTATCCGCTCTCAGGCATATTTAACTCGTGTGGAAAATTCACCACTTGTAATTCTAAACAAAAATCACCCATCTACTAAACGATTAGAAACTGTTCTATCTGTAGGTGCTAGAGTCTGTCTAAACTGCAATATTACCCCTGGAACACACCCTGAACAGGACGTTTTATGTTCTTGTGATTCACTATCCGGTTTAGAAATTGATAAAACAGAAACTGGGATTAAATTAAACAAAGAATTTGATAATTACACAATTGAAAAGTTTTAGATTAAAATGCAACTTTTAGATTTTATTTACACAATACTGGGACAGGGAATAGTCTTTATAATCATATTAATTATTATATTATTTATAATAGCTATTACTCTTGGTAAAATTCTGCTTAAAAAGAACATAATTTTATTTCCAAGATTCATTCTTTTTGTTGTAGATGTATTTTACTCACCTTTTAAAACAATAGCTAGACTGTTAAAAATAGACGATGACATGATTGACAGAATCAGCATCGAAGTTAGAGATGATGTAAATAGGGAAAAATTTAAAAAAATACCTGCAGAGGAAACTTTAATATTTTTACCTCACTGTTTAAGACACAGGGACTGTCAGGCGGCACTTCAAAAAGAAGGAGTGATATGTACAGAATGCGGTAAATGTTCCATTGGAGTTATTAAGAAAAAAGCAGACAAATTGGGATACAGTTTATATATAGTTCCAGGATCCAGCTTTGTTAAAAAAATAGTTAAAGAAAACAACTTTAAAGCAGTTATTGGAGTGGCCTGTCATGAAGATTTAAATCAGATGATGATGCTGCTTTCTGATTATTGCCCTCAAGGAGTTTTACTTTCTAAAACAGGCTGTTTTGAAACAAAAGTAGATATTAAAAAAGTATTTGAAAAACTGGATTCCAAATACTAATCATCATAATATTTTATAAAATCCAAAGATTCATCAGCCTGACTGAATTCGTCAATAAAGTCATGCAAATCTTTTATAAACTCTTCTTTTCTTTTATCTGAATCTCTGATTTTAGAATAATCTTTTTTTATAGCCAATTCCATTATAATATCATCAGTTTCCAAAGTTAATTCTGGATAAAATATATTTTCATCCATATTATCCTCTTCCAAGTTCCTGATGAGCTCTTGCCAAATGTCCTGCTGCAAGAGCACCAACTAAAGATAATTCTCCAGCCAATACAGTAGCTGCAACAATTTCACCAAATTCACGAGCTTTATTGGAACCTGCAACACCAAGGATATCCAAACCTTCATGAGCAGTTTCCAAACTTGTTCCACCACCAACAGTAGCTACTGGTACATCAGGCAGATTTACTGAAAAATACAAATCACCATTTCTGTTTTCAGCTGTTGTAATACCTAAAGAACCTTCTACTGCATGTGCAGCATCCTGACCTGTTGCTAAAAAGATTGCTGCAACCATATTTGCATAATGAGCATTATATGCCATAGAACCTGCTGCTGCAGACCCTATTAAATTTTTAGCTACATTCACTTCTTCAATAGCTTCAGCAGTTGTTTTAAGTTTTTTATTTACTATTTCTTCAGGAATTAAAATATCTGCAACAATACTTTTTCCCCTTCCTTCAATCATGTTAATTGCTGCAGGCTTTTTATCAACACAAACATTTCCACTTAATGCAATGTGTCTTCCAGTTGTTTCTTCTGCCAATTTATCCAAAATCTTTTCTGAAGCAATAGTAACCATATTCATACCCATACTGTCTCCAGTAAAGTAAACAAAACGTGGATAAACATAAGTTCCAACAATTAAAATCGGATCAATTTTTAAAAGCTTACCATGAGAAGTGGTAGATTCTGCAATTTCTTTAAGTTCCTGAAAATTATCAATAAACCATTGTTTAATTTTTAAAGCATCAGTTGCTGAAGAGGTTTTGATTACCGGCGCTCTAGTCATAATATCTGAAATAACATGAGCGTTTACTCCTCCAGATGCTGTAATTGTTGATGCGCCTCTGTTAATTGATGCTACAAGTGCTCCTTCAGATGTAGCTAAGGGAACATAAACCTCTCTTTTACAGTAATCTCCGTTGATTTTTAACGGACCTGCTACACCTACAGGAAGCTGGATTGTTCCAATCGGATTTTCAATGTTTCTTGCAGATGCCTTTTCCATGTCCAGAGAATAATTAGCCATATGTGGCAATTCACAGCTTGCCGTTTTTTCTATAAATTCCCTTCTAATATCTGTGGCTTCCTTTGGTGAAACATATTTGTCTACCTGGTATAATTTCATTTCACCATTTAACAGTTTATCAATAATTTCTTTAGAATTCATTTAAATTGACTTCCTTACTAAATCTACAATTTCTGATGGCATTTTAGCTACACTTACACCGGCATCAGTTAATGCATTAATTTTACTTTCTGCAGTACCTGAACTTCCATGAATAATAGCTCCTGCATGCCCCATTCTTTTACCTGGTGGTGCGGTCCTACCTGCGATATATGAAACTACCGGTTTGGAGATATTGTCTTTAATAAATTCTGCTGCATTTTCTTCAGCATTACCTCCGATTTCACCAATTAAAACAATAGCTTCAGTGTCATCATCTGCTTCAAATTTTTTAAGAATATCAATATAATTTGTACCGATTACAGGGTCTCCACCTATACCAACACAGGTACTTTGACCAATTCCCCCACGGGTAAGCTGGCTGGCTACTTCATAAGTTAAAGTTCCGCTTCTTGAAATTACTCCAACATTACCTTCTTTAAAAATATGAGTCGGCATAATTCCCAGTTTACCAACACCTGGAGTTATGATTCCCGGAGTGTTTGGACCTATAACTGTAGTACCCATTTCACGAGCATAATTCATTATTTTTAAACTGTCATGAACAGGAATATGTTCTGAAATAATAACAACCAAATCCAAATGTCTTATAGATTCAAATGCCGCATCTTTTGCAAATTTTGCAGGTACAAAAATAATTGAAGAGTTAACACCGGTTTCCTCTTTTGCTTCTTCAATTGAATTGAAAACAGGAACACCTAAAAAGTCCTGACCGCCTTTTCCAGGAGTTACACCTGCTAAAATATTTGTATTATATTCCAACATTTGTTCAGTGTGAAAAGATCCCTGTTTTCCAGTAATCCCCTGAACCAAACATTTTGTATCATTATCTAATAAAATCATAAAACAACCACCTATTTAACGTAAAATTCTTGTTTTGTTTTCAAATGGAACTGCTAAATCAATTACATTTCCATTCATAAAAGCCGTAGCAGAAAATATGACACTTCCAGGCAATACATTACAGTTAGTGCCTCTTTTAACCAGATATACATTTTTATTTCCAAGTGCTGCTCCAATCATTGCACCTGCTATTACACCAACTGATTCTATATTTTCAACAGTAGCTACTATTACAGGATCATCAGTTTCCGGTGAAACATAACCTACACCTGGAATTTTTTTGGATTTAGGTTCTATTAAATCAGAAACATCAGTCATATTTTTCATTCCTTTAGCTGCTTCAATAGCTGAATTGGCAGCATCTCCTACAAATGACTCTCCACCATAGGTATCAAAACCTAAAACGATAGCATCAGGATATCTGTCTTGACGAATACTAGCTTCAGCATAAGATATGCCTTCACCGGCAGTATCCGGACTTTGAGATATTCCTGAAAGGTCACCTAAATTTTCAGCATTGTCCTTTAATATATTTACAATACCTTCATTAACATTTTCAAGTAAATCATCTTCTACAAATGCACTGATAACTACATCATCACCAGTTACATTTGTTAAGGCAGCATCTCTAGCACCTAAAGCTTTAAGTTTGTAAAGGTCAGATTCAATATTTTCTACTAATGTATTACTACAGGACACGTCATTCCTAGAAATGTCTGCACCTATAGCTGTAATTTTCAAAATAACACCTTTTATAATTGATTATAAAAATAAATAAAATAATTTTTATTTTATTGTTATATATTATGTCCTTTATTTAATATATAATTTAAGGAATGATGAAAGGATTTTCAGATTAATGAAATTCAAAAAAATATAATACAAAATCAAAAAGCTTGAAATATTTTGACTCTCTATGTACCCAAAAATCTTATTGTTAAAACAATTAATATTATTGCCTTTAAAACCGAAAAAATCGTGTGTCAAAAAAATATTAAAAAATCAAAGCATACTCCTTTTTAAAAGAAGTTGTTAATTTTAAGTAGTTAAAAAAGAAAAAAAGTAAGAGAATTATGAATTCTCTTTAAGAACTGATTTTTATTGTGTTTCCTGTTTGGAAGTCATTCCAGTAGGAAGTTATGATGTATTCGCCGCTCATTAATCTGATTCCTAAGCTTGCAATACCGTCTTTATTAGTAACTTTGTGATAGAAGACACCGTTTACGTTAAATGATACGTTTTGGTTAGCTAATGGTTTACCTTGACCATCTAAAGTTTGTGCAGTGAAATTGCTGCCGTCAAGGTACTTCATAGAGAGATCTTTTGTTACTAAAGTTGGCAATACATTAACTTTGTTTCCAATATCCAAACCATCATACATTGTTGTAATAGTATATTCTCCAGGTCTTAAAGCTATTCCTAAGCTTGCAACACCATTTTCATCTGTTTTTTTGTGATAGAATACACCGTTGATGTTAAATGTTACTTCTTTGTTTACTGCTAAAGATCCGTCTTTGTTGTAGATAGTTGCTTGGAACTTAGAAGCATTTAAGTAATATTTGGTTAAATCACTTTGTACGATTAATGATTTTACAGTTATGTTAAATCCTTTTTCTTCACCGGTTAACGGGTTGTAAGCAGTTAAAATGTAATTTCCAGGTCTTAACATAATACCTAAATCAGCCATACCATCTTTATCAGTCTTTTTGGTATAGAAAACACCATTAATATTAAATTTGATTTCTGCATTAGCTATTGCTTTTCCGGTGCTGTCAGTAAACTTAGCATAGAATCTGGTATCATCCTGATACATTTTAACTAAATCTTTACTTATAATAGTCGGATTAATAGTTACAGTAATATTCTTACTTACTTTATCATGTATTTCTGAACCGTTATATGAAACAGTAACCTGATAAACATTAGATACTAAGTTTAATCCCATGGAAGCAGTACCGTTAGCATCAGTGGTTTTATTGTAAGTTTGACCATTGATGGTAAAGTATAATGTAGCATTGACTATTGCTTTTCCTTGGAAATCTGTTAATTTAGCAACTAAACGTGTTCCGTCATGGTAAATCATTACAACATCATTAACATCTAAGTTTACATTTACATTTGGAATTACAGTTATGTTTCCTTTTTTAGTTATGGAATCATATTTAGCATCACCAGAGTAAGTTGTAGTGATATTATGATTTCCAGCACTTAATCCAAAAATATTTACTTTTGCAATTCCATTAGTTACATTTGCAGTGTATTTTTTACTGTTGATTTCAACAGTGACTGTTCCAGTTGCATCTTTAGGTAAAACCACACTAATAGTGGAGTTTACTCCTTCTTTAAATTCAGGAACAGTAATGTTCATGTTATAGTCTGATATTTTGGATACTGTGAATTTGGTTGTGTTTTGATTAGGATTATAATTGTTGTCTCCAGCGTATTTAACAGTTACAGTGTAATTGTTTGCTTTAAGATCAGCTATTGTTTTAACTGCTTTACCATCTACAATATCTACAGTGTAATCTTTACCGTCAACAGTAATAATTACATTGCCGGTGGCATCAGAAGGCACATTTACGGTTACTGTTGCATTTTCACCGACTTTAATATCATCAGCATTAACAGTTATATTTGAATCTATTTTGTTAACTTTGAAAACACCTTCAGACTTAATATTGTTATAGTTGTTATTTCCTGTCCATGTAGCAGTGAAGTTATAAGTACCTGCAGCTAATGCATCACCTGCAGTAGTGCCTTTTCCATCAACAACTTTAACAGTGTATAATTTATTATTAATATTAATAATTACATCACCAGTTAATTTAACACCATTAATACCCATTAAAACAGCTTCAATAGTGAATATGTTCTTGTAATCAACATCTGCAATAGATACATCAAGATTTGCATCTGCTTTAGCTACAGATATATTTTTAGTAATTTCAATAGGTGTGTATTTGTTATTACCTGTATATTTAACAGCAATTGTATAATTATTAGCAGTTAAATCTTTAACAACTTGTGTAGCTTTACCATTTTTAATAGTTACTGTGTAATTTTTGCCGTCAACTGTGATAATTACTTCACCAGTAGCATCAGCAGGTAAATTAACTTCAACAGTTAAATCTTCACCAAATATTATATTATTAACTGTGATATTTAAATCTGGAGTTAATTGGGAAACTTTAAATACTGCAGTAGCCATACCCTGAGCTTCATCCCCTACAAATGATGCAGTAACATTATAAGTGCCTACTGCCAAATCAGAAATGGTAAATATAACAGTTCTGTTAACATTGTTTTTGGTGTAGTTTTTATTATTTACATTAACAGTAACATTACCAGTTACGTTCGCCGGTAAAATTACACTAACAGTAGCATTTTCACCACAAACAATATCAGTTGTTTCTACAGACATGTTAATTTCATTAAATAATAAATTTTGAACTTCATTATCTAAAACAGCAGTTATATTATGGGCAGTTGAATCACTTTTATAAATTACAGTAAAAGTACCATTTTTCAAAACAGGATTGTTGTCACTGAAATTTCCAGAAGGAGATGACAGATAAACAGTTTTTAAACCTAACTTATCAATACCATCCATTGTAGTATCATTCCACATCAATTTACCAGTAATTTCAAATAATCCAGGTGCAATTTGATTTTCAGATATGCTAAATAAAGCATTATTGGAAACAATTACATTAGCATTATTAATATTAACATTATTATAACCAAACCAGCAATTATTCAAATTTAAAAAATTATTGTTCTTTGGTCGAAACCAATTACTGCTGGTTATATCAATAAAATTACAATAGTTCATTGTAATATTCTCATTAAAATATCTACTAGCTTTCATGGTTTCTACAAAAATTGAACCAGAAATATTAATAAAATTACAGTTTGTTACAATTAGTTTATTCACAGTAACAAACATTGAAGAAGCCCAGTTATAATCTTTAAAAGTACAATTATCAACATAATTAGTTCCATACCTACCAAAACTTATGAAGCCAACACCAAACTTTTCAAAATATATATCTGAAATGTTAAGAGTATTCACATCAGTAAAATCTATGAATCTAGATGGACCATCATTATTATTGAATATAATTACTTTTTCATTATTATATGGTTTAATTGTAACATTATAACCCTTCATTGTTGTATCAGCATACAAATAATCATTATTTTGAATTATATAATATCCTCCCATAAAATATATAATATAATTTCTATGAGGATTATTCACAATATAATTATTAACTGCTTTTAAAGTATTAAATGGATTTTCTATACTTCCATTACCTCCATCTGCAGTAATGTTTTTATTCACAGCAACATACACTATTTTTTCACTATTTTCAGATTCTGAAATAATTTCATTTCTAAAATTAGCTTTCAAAATAGGTAAATTTAAAACATCATTATTAGAAGTTGGATTAGGATTATAATTGCCATTTATGTTATTATTGCTTCCAGCAATATAAACTGCATCATTTCCAGTTTTAATATAAGCAGACAATCCATTATTTGTAACATTAGTATTGGATACTCCATTTAAATAAACAGCATAATTACCATTTGTAAAAATAGTATTGTTATATACATCAAAAGAATGAGATGAAGAAGTTGATTGGGAATAACTAATACCATAAATATTATTGGAGTCAGCATAATCACCATTATTTGTAACATAAATAATATTATCATGAACTATATCAAAGGTGTCTTGTAATTCCATACCTGAAACTAATGCCCAATTATGAAGAGCAGCACTTCCGGTTACATTAATAAAATTATTATAAATATTTAAATAAGTTGCACCATAGAAATTTTGAGAATAAATTCCCAGATTAGGACCATTATTGTATGTAATTAATGTATTATTGTAAATATTACAATCATTAATAGGTCCTGTAATTTGAACTGGATATGCACTACCTGATCCATTTACAATAATATTTCCACCATTAGTATTCATTTTAACAGTATTATTCCAAATTGAAATATTATTTAATTTATAAATATCAATACCGTACAAATAATTAGCAGACCCAGTTTCTGTTGTTGAATCTAATTCTATTATATTATTGCCTGCAACAACAGAATTGTTTGATTCAACCATTAAAAAAGAGTCTAAAGTAGGATAAAACAAATTACTGTCTCTTGCACTAACTGATACATTTAATTCATTGTTTAAAAATTTAAATCCATTTGATGACTGGACAGCAACACCTGCAACTAAATCAATATCAGTATTTGGGAAAGGTATGCTAAAATCACAATCTTTCAAAGGAAGAAATGCATTAATTTTATTTCCCCTAACTAAATTATTACTACCCCCAACCACTTTAATAACATAATTATAAACATTTGTATTGGTAACATTAGTAAAATAACGAATATTATTATTCAATAATTGAACATTATTGGAATTAATTAAATCAACAGCATATGAATTAGAATCAGAGGAAGTTTTATAATCAATTGTAACATTATCAATAATTACATTTGATGTACCTTCTAGTGAAATAACACTACCTCCACTTACATCATAATTAAAAACTGCATTTTTTAAAGTTAAATCATTCGCTTTTAGAGTAAAACCAATATTATTAAAATTAGCATTATTAAAATCAAGACCAATAGACTTATCAATTACAAAAGAACTAAACCTAAGATTGCTGAAATTGCCCATAAAACACAAATCATCATTATATTTTAAAGTTCCGTTCTCATCAAAGTACTTCAAATAATTTGAACTATTTACAATCACATAATCATTACTTACCTGTTCAACATCATTATACTCATTTTGTAAATCACAGCTAATATCATTAGTTCCATCTACAAAGACATTGTCTGTAGAGTTTACATCATCAACAGCACTAACAGCACCTACTGATAACATGACTAAAAACATCATTGTGATTAAAATAAATTTCTTAAATTTCATCTTTAATCACCAAAGACAATACATCAGTTTAATTTTATTAAAATTAAAATATGATGTACTAATTAATAATATGAAAATAAATCCTATTTAAACACTTCCATTTAAACTAGAAAAAATAAACCAAACAATTTTTAAAATAAAATTCGGCCATTAAAAGAGAAAAGATTAAATAAACTTCAAACTATAAAATATTATATATAAAATATAATTTAAGATAATTAAAATGTATTTTATAAAGAAATAGATTAAAAAAGCTGATAAAAATGAGATATAAGCCCTTATTAATATTACTTATATTATTTGCATTTATCTGTGGAATAAGCAGTGCAAGTGCAAGTGATTTAAGCAACGATACAGATATGGAAACATATTCTGCTGAAATCACAGGCATAAATAATGAAAATCAGAGTATTCTAACAGATACCGGCAACACAGTTTATGCAAATAATTGGAACGAACTAAAAACATATTGTGAAAAATCAGATAAAAATTATATAATTCATCTGAAAGAAAATACTAATTTTTATCCGGATAATGGAACTGATTATAGCCAACAAATTATAGTTAAAAATAATGTTACAATCATCGGTAGCGAAGGGTCCTATTTTGGAGACACAAACCCTAACCCAATATCCATTTACTATACACCAATAGTAACTGAAGATGATTCTAAAATCAGTTTAAAAATATTAAATACTACTTTTAAATGGATGGATCTTGAAAAAAATATACCTGCCGAAAGTGGTATGTTTATACAAATGGGAGGAAATTCAAAGGATAATTTACTTGAAAATTCTACATTTTATAATATTAACAGTGGAACAGGTCACGGATGTGTTTATTATTTAAAACGCGGATATGCAACTGTAAAAAACTGCAGTTTTAAAAACATAACTACTGAGTTTGGAGTTTTAAGCATATACGACCCGGCAGAAGACCCTACAAAAAACTGTACAACTGCAGGAATGTTAGTTGAAAACTGCTACTTTGAAGACAACTATGCACATGTAGAACCTGGATGTATCAACAATTGTGGACAATTAATAGTTAAAAATTCCACATTTTACAAAAACAGTGCATTTTGGTGGGCTGGAGCAATACATACTCACGGTGGAGCAAATACAACAATATACAACTCCAACTTCACAGACAATGTGGCAGGTTGGAACGGTGGAGCATTATACACCTACAGTTACTTACAAATTTACAACACAACATTTACAGGCAACAATTGTACAACCAACAATGGTGGAGGAGCAATTGGAGCATGTGATTATCTTACAAAATATTACATAACCATAAACAACAGTCTTTTTGAAAACAATGCCAACATATGTAAAAATACCGGACGTGGAGGTGCAATATCTGTTATGGATGAAGGAGGATTAATAATACATAATACAAAATTTATCAATAACAGTGCTTCAATTGGACAGGCAATATGTGCATATTATGTAGAAGGATATGGTGATGATCCTGACATTGAATTAATCAACAATACATTCATAAATCATACTAGTGCTGCAGACACATTAACAATAAAATTAAAAACAGGTACAAATACAACTGCAATTCTTAAAAATAATACTTACTTAAATTCAACTATCAAACTTAAAACATTCAATATTGTTCCAACTCATTCAAACATTGAAATAAACAAAGAATGTGAATTTAAAGTAATCATAGAACTGGAAAATCCTGATGGATATGACAAAGATATTCTAAATAAAACATTTTACAAATTATATGTAAATGAAGTATTTGAAAAGGAATTTGGACCCGAACCTACTTTTAAATTAAATATAACTCAAAAAGAAACATTAATCCATATAATTTCAACAATAGGATACAAAACTTCCAAAAACATAACAATAACTTCTAGAAACACCACAACACTTACACTAGGTGTAAAAGAAATAAATAAAACCGATGTAACTATTATTTCAACAATTAACCCCGATGCAACTGGAAATGTTGTATTTACATTCCAAGGAAAAGAATATCTAAAAAAAATAGAAAATGGACAAGCAACATTAAAACTTACTTTAATGCCGGGAACTTATGACATTAAAGTAAGATACGGAGGAGATAAAAACTATATCCCCTCTAAAGATAATTTAACATTTACAGTTGACAAACTTGATTTAAAATTTAACATAACAGCCAATGATATTATTTGTGGTGAAAATGCTACTGTTAGTGTAATTTTACCGGCGGACGTAACTGGTAATGTTACTGTTAATGTAAATAATAAAAACTACACTAAAAATAATGTTAACGGAACTGTTATATTTACCATTTCTGATTTGGCAGTAGGCACTTATAATGTTACTGCATCATTTGTAGGGGATGAAGCTCAGGGTATGGCTACTGCAGTATTTAAAGTTTCCCAATTAACTCCAGATTTAAATATCACAGTTAATAATATAATATTTGGTGAAGATTTAACTGTTGAAGTTAATTTACCTGTTGATGCTACTGGTGAAGTAATTATCACAGTTGACGGCAAAAATTACACAGTAACTATTAAAAATGGTAAAGCTACACAAGTTGTTAAAGATTTAACTGCTAATAATTATACAATTGCTGTTAAATATACAGGTAATAACAAATACACACCTATTGAAATTACTAAAAATATATCTGTAGCTAAAGCAGATTCAAATATCACTGTTAATGTTAATGACATAAAAGTCGGTGAAAACGCAACAGTAACCGTAAATGTGCTTTCTGATGCCACCGGCAATGTAATTATTACTGTTGACGGTAAAGATTACACTGTAGATATTGTAGATGGTAAAGCAGTTAAAACAATAGCTGATCTTAAAGCAAACAATTACACTGTAACTGTTAAATACGCTGGAGACAACAATTATAATCCTAATCAAAACACAACCAAATTCACAGTATCCAAAATATCAGACTATAACATGAACATTACTGTTCCTGAATTTAAAGAAGGAGTAAACTCCACTATTAGTGTGGTTTTACCTAAAGATGCAACTGGAACAGTCACTGTTGAAATCAACAGTAAAAAATACACTGCAAATGTAACTAATGGAATTGCAAAAGTAAATATTTTTGGATTAAGTGCTGGAAATCATAATATCACTACAACTTACTCTGGTGATGCTAAATATGATTCCATAACTAAAAAAGGAAACATAACTGTAATTCCAAATGTAAATGTAAACTTAGATGTTAATGATGTTGTAATGATTTACCATGACGGAACACGTTTAGTTGCTAAATTAACAGATTTCCAAGGAAAAGCAATAGTCAATGCTACATTATACTTTACCATCAATGGTCAAACTTACAATAAAACCACTGATGCTAACGGTACTGCTTCCATGGGATTAAACTTAGCGTCTAATGTGTACAAAGCTACTGTTTCATATAAAGGTTCAGATAAGTATAATGCAGTTTCTAAAAACATTACTGTAACTATTAATCCAACTATTATAAGTAAAGATTTAGTTAAAATGTATCAGAATGATACCAGATTCTATGCTAAGTTTACTGACAGCACTGGAAAAGCACTGGCTAACACAGAAATCAAATTTAATATTAATGGTGTTTTCTATACCAAAAAGACTGATAAAGATGGTATGGCTGATTTAGGCATTATGTTAAGACCTGGATCTTACATTTTAACTGCTTACAACCCTGTAACAGGTGAAGAAAAAGGATTTAACATAACTGTAAAATCATTAATCATGCAAAATGACTTAACCAAATATTACTTAAATGCTTCTAGATTTGAAGCAACTGTCTACAATAAAGACGGATCTTTAGCAGTAAACAAAGAAGTAACATTTAACATCAACGGTGTGTTCTATCACAAAAAAACAGATGAAAATGGTGTTGCAAGCTTGGGAATTGCTTTAAGACCGGGAGAATATACTATTACAACAATGTATGAAGGACTTGATATTGGAAACAAAGTTAATGTATTGCCAACTTTAGTAACAAAAGATCTCTCCATGAAGTACCTTGACGGCAGCAATTTCACTGCACAAACTTTAGATGGTCAAGGTAAACCATTAGCTAACCAAAAAGTATCATTTAACGTAAACGGTGTCTTCTATCACAAAGTTACTAATAAAGACGGTATTGCAAGCTTAGGAATCAGGTTAATGAGCGGCGAATACATCATAACTTCCTACTGGAACGACTTCCAAACAGGAAACACAATAAAAATATCTTAAAAAAGGGTTATTAAAACCCTATTATTCTTTTTTTTAAAATTGAAGATGGGACGCAAAATTTAACGAATTTCTATTTCTAGAAAAATTTATGTTTGTTTCTTATTTTTTAGTTATTTTTCATGATTATTTCATTATAGATTCTTTTTAGGTTATGTCCGATTGCGTATAGTTTGAATTCAGTATTTACTTGTTTTAATCCTGTTGTTGTGAATTCTGTTAAGTGCATGTTTTGTTTCATGTTTGTAAATGGTAATTCAGCTGTTTTTGATCTTAATTTGTAGATTTCTTGCGCTTCAGGAGTTTCCATTTTCCGTTGCATTCTGATTTTGGAGGGATTTCCATAATCACTAATCGTTTTATATCGTTGGCTTTTTGCGCAATACTCTTGTATTGGACAGTATTTGCATTCTTTTGTCCAATAAGCAATTCTTGGCTTGTTTTTGTATTCGTATTCTTTCACACAGTACAATGGTTGTCCTAATGGGCAAATATATGTCTTTATTTCGTTATCGTAATTGAAATTATCTTTGGAAAATGGTTTTTCGGTTAAATTGTATTTTTTTTCTTTTCGTGAGAGTTTTCGTGAAGATATGTAGCCATCTAAACCTTCTTGTTCGAGATATTCTGCATTTATGTCTGTGGAATATCCATTATCAGCGCTTACTTGGAAATTAGATGGTGTTTCATTGTATATTTCGCTTAGATTTGATTTTACTTGTTCTATTGCTGGAATAAGTTCGTGATGATCGCTTGGATTATTGGTAACGTGTGATGCGATTATTATTCCTTTGTGTTCGTCTACTGCGATTTGTGCATTGTAATCAAATTCCCATCGTCCTTTTTTATTCTTCATTAACCTTGCATCAGGGTCATTTATGCTAATCACGTCTTTTTCAGATTCATTGAGTTTTTCTTCAAGTTTTTCGACCTTTTTGAGAATTTTTTCGGGATTTTCTTCTGCTTGTTTTAAGAGCTTTTTGCTGGAAGCTCTTAATTTATTTTTGTTTCTATCATCTTTGGAAGATTTATTGACTTTTTCAAAGATTTCTTTGAATTTTTCTTCATCAGTTAATGTTTCTGGAACAGAATTCCCGGATTCTTCACCTAATTCTTCGTCTTCTTCTTCGTCTAGTTTAATGCTTTTTTCAAGATGTTGTTTCATTATTTTTAATTGCTGTTTGTTTGTTAATTTGTTAATTGATGTTTTTGATTTTATTTTAGTTCCATCAACGCTTACATGATGGATTTTAACTAAATCTTCTTCGGTTGCAATTTTTATAGTCATTTTAAAAGCTTCATCAATCAGATTAGAATAATTGCGCTTAAATCTCAAAATTGTACGATAACTAGGATGTTGCATACCTGCTAAGTACATATAACCAACATCCGTTTGGGTTCTTCGCTCAATCTCACGTGATGATAGTCCTCCATCAAAAACACTCATCAAAACTAGCCTAAGTAATAATTCACGAGGATAAGCAAATTCACCAGGCGTATCAGCAAACTCACGGTTCGCTTCGGAACAATCAATATAATCAGCCACATTTTTAATAAAATAACACGGATGGTCTTTTGGAATCAATTTCCTCAAGTCCATAGGCACTAACATGGTCTGATTAATAGTATCATCTCTTAAAACCATAAATAAAACAACCACAAAGACTTATATCTATAATAATAGATTGTACTTCATAGTATATAAAATTAAATGAAAAATAAGTAAAAAAAATTTAAAAATTAGTGAGTTCGTGTCCCATCTTCAAATTGAAAAAATTAATTAATAACATCACTCAAAAAATATAATTAATGTATCCACAAACTAAAATAGCAATACCCATTTTTCAAGCAAAAAAGGAAGATGTAATTAAAGTAGCTGAAGATTGTATTGAAAAAGGTGCTGATGTACTTGAATTTAGAATAGATGCACTGGACAATCCTAACTTTAAAGATATACAGGAAATCATTGAAGAAATCAACTTTCCAATGATAGCTACCAATAGAATTTCATCTGAAGGCGGTTCTTTTAAAGGAACAGAAGAAGAAAGAGTTGATATTTTATTAAAATGTGCTCCTTTAGTTGATTATGTGGACATTGAACTTCAAAGTGATGATAAATATATAAAACAGATACATGATACCGGAGTAACTACCATTGTTTCATATCATGATTTTCATAAAACTCCTGAAATTAATGAAATCATGTATATTGTTGAAAAAGAACATAAACTTGGAGATATCGCTAAAGTAGCTTTTATGCCTAATGATTTGGATGATACTTTAAAAATATTAGCTATTCTTTCACATTGTGAAAATACAATAGCTATTTCAATGAGTGATTTAGGCAGCTACACTAGAGTTATGGCTTCCAAATTTGATTCTCCAATTACTTTTGCTGCAGGACGAGATGTAACCGCCCCGGGGCAAATTGATATTGAAACCATGAAATCATTGCTTAATATGGATTTAAATCTTATAGAATAGGTGATTAGAATGGCTAAAAAATGTATTTTAGCTTTTATTTTAATAGTTATCTTAGCTATTTTTTTAGGAATATTTTTAACAGAAGATACTGGTTCTGTTGATGTTTATATAGATGGAGAAAATGTAACTGCATCAACACATCCCGAATTAAACACTGAAATTAATACTGATGAACTTAACAATGAAATTTGTAACTATGCTCTTGAATCAATGAACCGACCAAACACAAATATAGATACTTTAAAATCAGGAATTCATGACATATGCTTAAGTCATGGCCTTGATACCTCCAATATCAATATTGATTCTTCTTTAGGCGAAAATAATGTTCCTGTTATTTTTCAGGTTGATGGAACTTCCATGCTTCCAACCCTGCAGGACGGACAGAATGTTTTAGTTAATAAAACACAAAATGTTCATATTGGAGATATTGTAGTTGCCAATTCTTCAGAATATGGAAACATTATAAAAAGAGTTGACCAGGTTAATGATAATCAAATTCACCTTGTAAGTGATAATAAAAATGTAGAATACAGTCAAATCAATGGTGTTCTATATGAAACAAAAGGAATAAGTACATGGGTTGATTCAAGTGATATTTATGGTGTAGTTATAAAATATTAAAAAATAAGGATAGGAAAAGTGCTTATACAGCACTGTCTCCTTCTTCACCGGTTCTGATTCTTATTACATTGTCAATCGGGTAAATGAAGATTTTACCATCACCGATGTTACCTGTTTTTGCACCTTTTTGGATGGCTTTAACAATAGTATCTACACCTTCATCTTTTGTGACAATTTCAATACGTGTTTTTGGAATTAAGTCAATACAGTAACTGGATCCCCTATATGATTCTTTGATACCTTTTTGACTGCCTCTTCCTTTAATTTCAGAAACATTCATCCCCTGACAGCCAACAGCTGTAAGTTCATTTTTAACGTCCTGATACTTTTCCTGTCTAATAATTGCAACAATACTTTTCATTTTAAAACCTTCTAGTTAAAATTATATGCAGATTCTTCGTGAAGTTTTGCATCTAATCCAACAACTTCATCTTCATCTTCTACTCTGATACCACCCATAGCTTTATCAAGTACTTTAGCTAAGACATAGCTTATTACAAATGCGTAAATAATAGTAGCTACTACACTTATTACTTGTATTACAACCTGATATGGGTTTCCATATAATAATCCTGCTGCTTCATTAATGTATGGTGCTGCAAAGATACCAGTAGCAATTGCTCCCCATATACCGGACATACCGTGTATACCAAATACATCTAATGCATCATCGTAACCAAGTTTTGCTTTTAAGTAGTAAATTGCAAAGTAAGATACTAAAGGAGCTACTGCACCAATTACTAATGCTCCAGGAACATCAACAAATCCTGCTGCTGGAGTAATAGCTACTAAACCAGCAATTCCTCCGGAAATTGCACCAAGAACAGTTGGTTTACCAACAACAATTGTATCTAATATAGTCCAGACGATTAAAGCAGCTGCAGCTGCAACGTTTGAAACAATAATTGCATTTGCTGCAAGACCATTTGCACCTAAACCGGATCCGCCATTGAATCCCATCCATCCGAACCATAGAAGTGCTGCACCTAATACTGCATATCCTAAGTTATGTGGTAATAATGAAATGTCTTTTCTTTTACCTAATACAAGTGCGATAGCTAATGCAGAAACCCCTGAATTAATATGTACAACAGTACCACCTGCGAAATCAAGTGCTCCCATATTCATTAACCATCCTCCACCCCATACCCAGTGAGCAATAGGGATGTAGACAAGACAAGCCCAAATCGGGATGAAAATTACCCAAGCTTTTGTTTTCATTCTTCCAACAACACCACCAGAAATCAATGCTGCTGTTAAACCTGCAAATGCAAGTTGGAACATAACAAACAATAGTGTTGGAATAGTTCCGCTTAAATCATCAAGTCCGATTCCACTTAAGAAGAAATTGGAAGGGCTTCCTATAAATCCTCCTAGTGACGGAGTTCCAAAGGCAAACTGATAACCGAAGATAACCCAAATAACACTTACAATTGAAAATGCGATAAAGGTTAAAAACATAGTATTTAAAACATTTTTACGTTTACTTAAACCACCATAAAAGAATGCGACAGCCGGAATACTCATTAAAAGTACTAAAAGACTACAAACAAGAACCCAAGCTGTATCTCCTGCGCTAAATATATCCATTATATCTTTTCTCTTTTTAAATAAATTAATAACAATAAATCAAAATTATTTTTTTAAATTTTTATGAATTTTGATTGAACGGAAGTCGGAAGTCGGAATCCTTCTTCCGATATATAGTAGTTGAACTTACAGGTATATAAAGGTTTTGGTAAAATGGATCTCAAAAAAATATGATGCTTTAAAAAAATTCAATAAAAAATATTAATAATATATAAATATATAAATAAATAACAGTTAATCTTTAAAATTAAATAAAAGAAAACTTTAAATTTGCAAATTCAAAAAGAAAAAATGTGTTATTATGAGAGGGCAAACAAAAGCAAAATTAATTGTGTTTTTTATTGTTGCAATTATTGCATTTGCTGCAAGTTCAATAGCTGCAAATATTATTTTAATAGAAAATCCCAATGACAATACTCTGCTAGCTATTGAAGATGATAATTTCACACCTCAAAAAGTGGATTATGTTCCTACATACATCCCGGAACCTAAAATTATTAATGATACTAATTTAACCAACAAAACAAATTGGATTGATGATACAAATATTACTGACATTTTAAATAATACAAAAGAAAATTTAAGTGATTTATGGAATGAATATTCAAATTGGTGATTATAATGGGTGAAAAAAAGAAATTCATTAGAGATAGTGTCTATGGAGACATTAGCTTAAACAAATTTGAACAAAAAGTATTGGACATGCCTCAATTCCAACGTTTAAGAAGAATTAAACAATTAGGATTAATTAACTTAATTTATCCTGGTGCAAATCACACCCGTTTTGAGCATTCAATCGGAACAATGAATCTTGGATCCAAATTAGCTAACGAATTAGAGCTAAGTAAAGATGAAATTGAACTTGTTAGAATCTCTGCTCTGCTTCATGATATTGGACATGGTCCTTTTTCACATGTGTCTGAAGGAGTATTGTCATTTCCTCATGAAGAATTAACAAAGTATGTTATTTCCAAAACATCAATGCGAGATTATCTGGAAGAAAAATTTGATATTAAAGAAATAAATAAGATAATCTCCGGAGAAGGCAAATTAGGTCCGATTGTGTCTGGAGAATTGGATGTAGACAGAATGGATTATCTTTTAAGGGATTCATATAATACCGGAGTAGCTTACGGAGTCATTGATTATGAAAGAATAATCTCTAATCTGAAACTAACCAAAAACTTAGTATTAGACATAAAAGGAGTTCAGGCTGCTGAAGGAGCTTTAGTATCTAGATATTTCATGTATCCAAGTGTATATCAACATCATACAACACGTATTGCCAATTCAATGTTTAGAAGAGGTTTAAAAAAGCTAATAAACTCAAAAGAAATAGACGAAAATGACATGTACAAATATGATGATATGGATATGGTCAGCATTTACAGAAACAGTGAAAACCCATTTGTACGGGATATGATTACCCGTCTGGACAACAGGGATTTATTTAAACGGGTAAAGGTTATCAGACTGGAAAACTTTAAAAATCCTGAAAAATTATACAAAACCTCACAGGAAACACTAAGGAAAGCTGAAGAGGAAATAGCTTATGATTTTGATATGGATAAAGATTATATAACTATCAATATAGCTGAATATCCCCGTTTTGATGAAATGAAAACACAGGTAAGTGTTGACGGAAAATTATATCCTTTAACTAAAATTTCAAATATTGTTGGAGCACTAAGTAAAGCAAGATTCAACATTCCGGATATCAGTGTTTATGTACCAAAAGAGGATAAAGCTAAATTTGAAAAACTTAAATTAGAAAACTACCTGGATTTACCTGAAATCAATAAGGATAAATTCCATGGCATTCATTATGACCAAATCAAACTATTTTAGGAGAATAATATGATAGTAGTTGGAATTACAGGAGCTAGCGGAGTAATTTATGGAATTAGATTACTTAAAGCTCTAAATGAACTAAATATTGAAAACAGCTTAATTATAAGTGATGCTGCTAAAACTGTAATAAATCATGAAGTAAAAGAATCAATTGAAGAGATAATCAGTTTAGCAGACAATTATTATGAATTTGACGATTTAACTGCATCAATCAACAGCGGATCATTTAAATTTGACGGACTGGCTATTGTACCATGTTCCATGAAAACATTATCATCAATAGCTAACGGATATGCATCTAACACCATTACACGAGTAGCTGACGTAAGCTTAAAAGAAAGAAGAAAAACAGTTATTGTTCCCCGTGAAACACCTCTCAGAAGCATACACCTCGAAAATATGCTGAATTTATCAAAAGAAGGAGCTGTGATTTTACCTGCAATGCCTGGATTTTACTCTGACAGTGATACCATTGATGATCAGATTAATTTTATTGTAGGTAAAATCCTGGATTCACTGAATATTGAAAATAACATCTATAAAAGGTGGGAATAAATGTTAAATGATATGGACTTTATTAAAACTTGTGATGTTCCCGGCCCTACCAAAGAAGCCATAAGAGCAATCATATTATATAAATCAGCTGTAACATCTGATGACAATGTGGTAGATGTCGGCTGTGGAACTGGAGGAATTACCTGCGAATTTGCCCAAAGAGCAAAAAAAGTAACATCCATTGATACAAATCCGGAAGCAATTAGCGTTACCAAACAAAATCTTGAAAAATTTAATTTAGGAGATAATGTAGAGTTAATAAATGATTCCGGAAGCAATGCACTAAAAAATATTGACAATATAGATATAGCTGTTGTTGGAGGCAGCGGCAGGGAACTTGAAGATATTTTGGAAATTATAGATTCCAAATTAAATTCAAAAGGAAGAATAATCATTACAGCTATTCTTGTTGACACTAAAATAGAAGCTATAAACAAATTAAAGAAGCTGAATTACAATCCTAAAATCATGGAAATTAATATTTCAAAGGGGAGAGTTCTTGATCGCGGGGTTATGATGATAAGTGAAAATCCAATAGCTGTCATTAGTGCAAGTAAAAGATAAAAAAATTTTTTGGAGATTATAAAATGAAAAGAGAATGGAAAATAAAATTTTCAATATTGATGATTATTGCAGCTATTGTTATTTTTGGAACCAATTACCTTGTCCTAAAAGACACACACAGTATTGTTTCATATGTCTGGCTCCACATCGGATTTATTCCTATAGACATTATTATTGTTGCATTTATACTTGAAGATATAATGAGCAGAAAAGAAAAAGAAGCTATTTATGAAAAATTGGATATGCTTATCAGCACTTTCTTTACTGAAATAGGTAATGAATTAATAGAAGAATTCAGCAGTGCAAATGAATTTAAAGCTAGCACCAGTTATTTAAAAGCTATTCCTAATTGGGATGATGAAGAATACGACAAACAGCTGAAAAAATTAAAAAATGCAAATATTGACTTTAATGTAGATATTGAAGGTGACAAAAGAGCAGAATTCTTAATAAATCTTAGAACATTACTGAAATCCAAAAGAGAATTTTTAATTAACTTAATCAACAATCCACAGTTATTTGAAAAAGAGGAGTTTTCAGGATTATTGATTTCAATATTGCACCTTGATGAAGAATTAGAACACAGACCTGATTTGAATCAGATTACAGATACTGATTTCAATCATTTAAATGGAGATATCAAAAGGATTTATTCAAAATTAATATATGAATGGCTCTATTACTTAAAATACCTTAATACCCATTACCCATATATGATTTCATTAATTATCCGTACAAATCCATTTGATGAAGATGCTGATGTCTATATAAAAGATTAGGAAAATGCATTATGAATAGTAAAAAACATCATTCCTGCATCATTTTATGTGGCGGGCAAAGCAGAAGAATGGGTCAGGACAAAGGATCTATGATTATTCAGGACAAACCTATGATTAATCATGTCCTTTCAACTTTAAATAATGAAATAAATGAAGTGATAATTGTTTTAAACAATAAAGACCGTATTGACAAATATAAAAATTTCATCAAAAAGGAAGATTATAATTTTACAGTAACCTTTGCGGAAGATGAAATAAAAAATATTGGGCCGATGTCCGGAATATTGACCGGGCTGAAGCACATTACTTCCAATTATGCCTTAATACTGCCTTGTGACAGCCCCTATGTAACAGAAAATTTAATTGAAAATATTTTTAATGAATTGGACTCAAGGTATCAGGCCATTGTTCCGTATCATGACAATGAAAATAGATTAAAAACAAGTGAACCTCTCCATTCAATTTACAGTAAAAATATCATTCCTGAAATTGAAGAGTTAGTATCCAATGATATACTGCATATTAAGGGACTGATAGAAAAAATAGATACGAAATTTATATTAATAGACAATAAAAAATTATTAAAAAAAGAATTTAGAAATCTTAATCGTCCAACAGACATTTAAAGATATTCAACTAATTCTTTTGTTTTTGAAATTGCTTTATCAACACAGTAAAATATGTCTTCTTTTGTTAACGGTAAAATTCCGCCTTTCTGCATAGCACAAATTTTAGCATCTTTAGTAACACCTACATTTAAACGAGCATCAGCTACTTTTTCTTCATTTAAAGTAGGGTCTAAAATCAATTTATCTCCTATTTTAACAAAAGTACACATAGCTACTTCATTATTGATAGGTAAATCTATAGTGTTTTCATAGTCAAATACAACTTCATCATCAGCAACACTTGCAGATGGTAATTTAGTGCTTTTTAAAGCTGCCATTACAGCAAGTTCACAGGCATCAAAAAGATTTCCACAGTTATCTATAATATGCAAGTCTATAAATAACATCCAAACATGTTTGCCTTCTTCAACACATAACTTATCCAAATCAACAAGTTCACTTTCACGAATTCCCCTGTCAACAACACGTGCAAGTTCAATTGAATCTTCACTTGGTGGTCCCGGTTCAAAAGTAGGGTCAGCCATTGGCAGCATTTCACAGTTGGTCATTAAAACTCCTAAATCAGGAGTATCCAGAAATGGTGCACCAATCTGCGGTTTGATACCGACAATAACCTGAGTATCTCCTATTTTAACTCTTGCAGAACCTTCAGCTTTGGATATTACATCGGTTTCAATAGAAATATCCCTATATTCATCAAGTTCCCTGCCATCTTCCCTTTTATCATTGACAGCAAGATTAATTATACTTTCCTTTGTAATTTCAGGTACAATTTCAACCATATTAATCACTCATCTCAGCAGAATATTTTTTCATTAAAGCTTCTTTTTGGATTTCATTTACTTTCCTGCATCCTTCCATAGCTAAATCAATTGCTTTTTCAAATTCCTCTTGAGATAAATCACCGTCACTTTGTAATAAAGTAATTTCACCAGTTCTTGGCATCATAGCTATAGGAACATCAGCCTGTCCTTCCTTATCTTCAACTTCAGATAAATCCAGAACAACTTCATCATTTACTTTACCTGCAGCACATCCTACAACAATATCTTTCATAGGAATTCCGGCATCAACAAGTGCAACAGAAGCTGCAGTAATTCCAGCACAACGTGTTCCTCCTTCAGCTTCAATTACTTCAATGTAAATATCCACCATAGACCTAGGATAATTTTCCAGCATTAAAGCTGGTCTTAATGCATCAGCAGTAATTTTGGAAATTTCAGAAGATCTTCTGTCTGGTCCAGGTCTTTTCCTATCATCAACAGAAAAAGGAGCCATATTATACCTGCATCTTATTACACCAGTATTTGGTTCAAGCAATCTTCTGATATATGATTCTCTAGGTCCGTACACTGCTACTAAAATTTTATTTCCACCAACTTCCAAATAAGCAGATCCGTCTGCACGTTCAAGAACACCTGCTTCAATTTTTATAGGACGTAATTCATTATACTTTCTGCCATCCTCTCTTATCATTTCAGACATCATATCAACCTCATAATCATCAAAGAATTATCTGTTATTTAATATATAAGAATTGCCAGAATTATTGCCGTAGGACAAATGTTTATCCTTTTTATTTTTCTTTTTTAATTCTTCAATTACTTTATAAAAATCAGTACTGTCTTTTTTTGATTGTTCCTCTTTTTCTTCCTGTTCTAATTCTTCTTTGAAATTTTGAAGTTTAGGTTTTTCCAATTCTTCATAATCATCACTATAATCGTCTTCCTGTGGCAATTCACCATCAATAACTAAATATAGTTTATTTTTAACTTTATTTGTTAAACCGGAAGTATGAGCCTCAGCTTCAATCATATGGATAATTTCTTTAGTAAGCTGTTCCATATCTTCATCACCTTTGACCCAAACAAGGCCATTTTGACCAACAATTATTTTACAATTGGTTTTATCCTTAATCATGTTGATCATAGAACCTTTTTTACCAATCAGTCTAGGAACTTTAGTTGGAGTAATATCTACAATTATTCCTCCTCTGAATTTACCCATTCCTCTACCTTTTAATCCAAGTTTGACTTTTTTAACTTCGTCAACATCAACAACTCTTAAAAATAGAACATCCCCAACATCAAATACTTTATTGAGTTCTTTTTTCTCTCTTCCAAACACTTCAAAAGCAGGTAAAATTCCGGAATATGGTGAATTGATATCTACATCCCACATAGAGAACCTGACATCTTTAATTTTACCAATAACTACATCTCCTTTTTTAGGAACATATTTACTTTTAAGAGGAATAACTCTAATTTTTTTATTCCTTAAAGAAACTAGTCCCATTAAAGAAGAACAAATTTTACCATCCTCTTTAAAGGTACCTCTTCCTGAGTAGTATTCATCATCTGCCAATACTTCACCAGGAATAACTAAATCTTTATTTTCCACATATATCATAAAAATCCCATAAGTTGAAAATTAATTTAATTATTTGATAGTTTTTGTTTCTGCTTCACCACTTGAAATTTCAGCCATTTTAGCGGCGAAATCATCTTGAAGGCCACCAGGCATCTCAACAATACCAATCCAGGAACCATCCTGTTGCCATTCCTCATTAAGAATTTCACCAAAATGATGAATTGCAGAGTATGCTCCTCCTGCTGAAGAACCTGGAAGTCGAACAGCTACTTTAACTTTTTCAAACCTGATTGGAATAAGTGGTTTAATAGCTTTTAGGGCTGTTTGTACCTGTTGATCAACTGATATGAAAGGATCAAATTTAACTTTAGCTTCATTAACAGCATTTTCAATCCTTTGTGCAGGGTGAGGAAGACCTGATTGAGGATTAATAGCTTCCCTAGAGATTTTATTAATAACAAGTCTTCTTTTATCAGCCTGCATTTGTCTTTTTTGTTCAGCAGTTAATTGAACATGTCCTTTTTCAAGTATAACTTTAGAAACTTCAATCGGATCTGTAGTTTCAAATATTTTAAGCATAGCTTCTTCAGAAGCTTTATCTCCTTTTTTAGAATCCTTAAAAATTTCTTCAACAGCTAGAAGGTCTTCAATAGCTACATCCTTCCCATCAGGATTTCTAAATTCCGCTGCTAAATCCGGATCCACTAATATTTCAAAATGTTCCCCACAATATTCATATTTAGCTATTATTGCATCATCTACATTTACCATTGAAAAACCCCCAACTAATTAAATTATTTATTCTTCACTTTCTTCTTTAGATACTACTTCATCAATGAAAGTTTGTACTTCTTCCTGAGAAAGTTTAGTGTATACTTCTTCATCACATTTAATAACAGCAATTTCAACATTGTTTGCAGTAGTTTCATGTTCAGTTGCTTCATTGATTGCTGTTAATGCTAACTTAATAGCATCATTTAAATTCATGTCATCTTTATATTGATCTTCAAAGATATCCATAGCTGCAGATCTGCCTGATCCAATAGCAGTTGCTTTATATTCAATTAATGCTCCACTAGGGTCCGTTTCAAATAATTTGCAGCTACCGTCATATACTCCACCAATGATTAAAGCAGAACCAAATGGCCTTACTCCACCATTTTGAGTATACATCTGTAACATATCACATAATTTTTTAGATAAGCTATCTACCCTAATAGGTTCACTGTAGGTGATTTTGTTTATTTGAGCTTCTACTCTTGCTCTTTCAACTAAAGCTCTTGCATCAGCAACAAGACCTGAAGTTGCTGCTCCAATATGTTCATCTATTTTAAATATTTTTTCAATAGATGTAGCTTCAACTAAATTGGAAGTAGTTCTTTTATCAACTGCTAAAACAATACCTTCAGAACATTTAATTCCTATTGAAGTGGTTCCTCTTTTAACAGCTTCTCTTGCATATTCTACTTGGAAAAGTCTTCCATCTGGGCTAAATACAGTAATTGCCCTGTCATAACCAGCATTTTGTAAAGGTTGCATAAATTAATACCTCACATTTTTTAATATTATAATAAATTTAAGTTCAACTACTATAAAAATACAATTATTTTAAAAATAAACCAAATTCTCCATGAAATGGTATTTCATTACATATCTGTAATGATATAGTTTTTTAAATCTTTTTTCCATAAATTCAATTCATATTTATATGTGTATATTATTAATAAAGTTTTCTATTTTAAAATAACTAAAAGTTATTAAAAACCTTTCCATAACCAAACAGCAAAAAATTAAGAAAAAATCCCTTAACAATTCAGTATTTAAAAGAAATTTTTTATCAGTTTTCACTTTCGTGTTTTTGATAAAAAAAGAGTCTGAATCTCGTGGTTTTGTTTGTAAACTTTTTAAATAAATACATAAACAATTTTAGACATATAACCAGATATACGGAAATATGATAATTATTTCATAATTAAAGCAATATTCAGATTTAAAATCAATATTAAAGATTTAATGTCCAAATAAAAACTAATCAAAGAACAATCCATAAGTATATATACTTAAAATAACAATAATGTTAATTGTAGAATATATAATCCATATATTCTTCTATAATCTGTTTAAAACAGAAACTATCAATTTTCACTTCCGTGTTTTTGATAAAAAAAAGAGTCTGAATCTCGTGGTTTTGTTTGTAAACTTTTCAAGAGCCTACAAACTTTTTTAGACTCATAACTACTTTTTTTAAAATAAGCTTTTTCACAGTTTATATAATAATAAATAGTATTACTTATAATAGTAAAAGTAATAAAAAAATTATAAACTTTATCAAAAATAAACGGATAAAGTTAAATTTAAGTTTTACCTCTCCAGGAGGTGAATCATGTGTTAAATCATATAACAATGATTTTAGATGTAATTTTAATCATATTACATATTATTAATTTAATAATATAAACGATTAAAATAATTGATAGTTGAATATGAAAAAGGTTTTTGATTTTTTATGTCCGCGAGCTGAAGTTTTGCGTAATTTTTCCTTTTTATTTTTCAATAAATTTCTGACAGGCCTTGATAGTTCCGGATAAACCGATAGTGGAAACTGAAATATCTTTTCCATTATATTTATAAATTAAAGCAAGAGAAGATCTTACTTCATCAACATACTCCCTCTGGCAGCGAAGAATGGCCTGATAATGATTATACTCATCTGTTTTTTCAAGCTCATAAAACTTCATAACCCATAAACTAAAATTGCCTGTTCCGTTTTCACCAAAAAAGCGAATACATCCGTTCCAAACAATATTAACCAGATCATCTTTAGAAATAACACTTTTAACTTTAACATCTAATGCCAGATAGCGGTTATTTTTCCTAAGTGTAGGGGGAAGAACCTTAAGCTTCATCATTAACCTCCCTAACTCCTTTTAAAATCATGTTTTTTCTGTTTTTATTAAATTCCAAAATGTTTTTAGCTGTTATGAATGATTTATCAATTTCCCTTTGAGTTAGTCCAATTGAAAGAAACACTGAAGCGAAATCCTTAGTTGTCTTAATATCAAAAACAGACTCTGCCCTTGAAGATAAAATTAATGGAAAGTCAAATTTTCTATGTAATGAAATTATGTCCTTAATATTAGCTATTGTTTTAGCTCTATGTGTTAAATAAGATTTCAAAATATCTATAAAGCAAATTTCAATAGCTACATTATTTTTCAAAGCTTCTTTAGCTAAAACCTGATTAATGCCACTATCATATCTTTTTAAATAAGGCCTTGATAAAACATCCAATTGAATATTTTCCAAAACAGCCCGATTTACTTTTAAATCACCACCGATTACACTAATACAAGATGATTTATCCCTAAACTTTCTAGCTATTTTTCTAATATCATTAGCATTATTGGAATCTATTTCCAAAGTATAATTTACATTAATATCCAAATTATCCTGCAAATCCTCTTTAAACTCCAAAGCTCCCATAAATTTATTTTGATCATAAGAAAAATTAATATGATTCCAGCCATACTTTGAAGCTTCCATAGCTAATTTTAAATTATTATCATAGCTATTTCCTTTAACATTTAAATCAAAAAACATTTTAAAAATCCTATTGAATCGCTATATTAAATATTAAATTTTATTTATTATTAATATTATGGAAAAAGTATCAAAAAAGAAAATAATTTTTTGTAGAGTGAAACTACAAAAAACTAAGAAAAAATTAATGGAGGAGAATTAAATATTGCATAGACAACCAGAATCATAAATACAATATTTATAAGAACTCCAAATTTTATAGATTTATTAATATTTTTTTGCTTATAATACTGGAAAATAATATAAAAATAATCTGCTGAGATTAAAAAGAATAATAAAAACATGAAATAAGTAAATGGGAAGAAATTTACATTACTTCCAGTTACTAAAGTTCCTATCATAGCCAAAACAAGCAAGAAAATAAAAATATTACCATATCTAATATTCATATCCAACACATAATTTTTTAAAATATTTATTCTTTTATTCAAAAAAACCAGAATAAATTAATACATTCATCAAATTATTACTTAAAAATTGATGATTATTATATTATCTATAATTAGAATATATAAATACTTTTATAATTTTAGAAAAAGATGAAATAATAATTGATAAACAGCTTAAAAAATGAACAAATAAATAAAAAAATAAAGTGATTATAATAATCACTTAAACAGAAACCGATGCCGGCAAGGTACCGGTACTTCCATATTGAAGTAAAATAGCTATTTCAATATCCAACATTTTAGATGGTGAAATATCCGGAACACCACCAGTATAAATTCCGACATAGTTTGGTACCTGACCGTTTCTATCAATCCAGGAAGCGAACCTGTTAGACATATCCACATAATTAGCCTGAGCTATTGAATTTGAATAATCACGACCGCTAGGATGAGGTGCATAAGACGGATTTCCAACAGAAATTGTTGCTCCGCTATCTCCCTGACCAATTAAAGCCACGGATTTTGTTAAAATATACAGACACTGTGCTTTAGATAAAGATAATGACTTATAATTAACCGGGAAATTGCCGCCATTATTTTTAATAGCCTGTGCTAATCCAGGTGCTTCAGAAACTGGAAAACTGCTTAAAGACAATGACTGAACTCCAGAATCACCACTTACAGAAGAAGATGATGAAGAAGCATCTGAAGAAATCTCTTCATTAGAACCGCTAAACATTCCAGTACCGATAGCTGCAAAAACAATAATCAAAACAACGATTAATGCAACTAAACCTATTATAATTATATTTTTACCATTCTCATCATCTCCAGCAGATGTTGGAGCATGACTTAAAGTTCCTTTATTTTTAATCTGACTGCCACAATATTTGCAAAATTTTGAATTGTCAGGTAAATCTTTTCCACATTTAGGACAAAACATTAAAACTCCTCATTCATATTTATAGAATTCAACAGACCAGCTTACAGTTTCATAATAATCAATATTGAAAGTTTCTGAAGATGATGATTCATACGTAAGAGAATCATATCTGCTTGCAACTGCACTTCTAGAACCCCAATCAACACCTGCTGACTGACCATTAGAACCAGAAACATACAAATGATTAGTAGCATAATTTTTAATAGGATATGCTGTAATTTTAACCATTATTTTACCCGCTGGAACACTAACAGCCTGAGAACCTGAACCGGAACCTGAATATGAACCGATTAATTTCCATTCACCGGATTCACTTGAACTAGATTCGGAACTTGAAGTAGAACTAGACTCATTAACAGAAGATGTGGAACTAGCTGAACTATCAGAAGAATAGTCACTTGCTTGATCTGCACCCCCGTCATTTAAATTTATTGCAAAATAACCAATTGCACATATAAGAACTATAATAAGTGCAGTTAAACCAACAATCAAATATTTTGTATTATTTCCATCTTTTTGTTGAGTTTGGACTTCATTTTTTTGGGCTAAAGATGCACCACACCGAGTACAAAACTTAGCCTTTCCATTATTTTCAAATCCACAATTTTCACATTTCATAATATCAAAAAAATTTAGTTAATCATTATTATTTTTAACACAAGATACATATTAATTTAATTATATGATTTTTATCTTATGCAATAACTTCCCCAATAAGATGCTCTTCAGAAGCATATATTACAACCATATTTTCACAGTCCAAATATGAAAACAGATATCCATATTGGCTTTGGCCATTTGTATCCCGATTGATCCATTCTCTCCATAACCCTCTTTCTTTTCCACCAATATTCTTTTTAGCTGCATTTTGAGCTTCGAAAAAAGGAGTTAAATCAATATATGAATAATCAGTACCTAAACTTACACCCAAACCAACCATATTTTCATCCCCATCCTGATAAAAACTAGCATGTGAATCCCGCCATAAGGCATTGGCTCACCGTCCCTGCGCAAATCAATATTTTCTTCAAAATCTGCAGGAATATTGAAACTAACTCCACCCATTGTTATATCAGCGAAATTTAAGCTGAATATTCCAATTACTAAAATAAAAATGACTACAGCAATAAATCCGCTGATAACAAGCTTATTATTTCCTAAAATCTCATTATCTGATGATTTAATTATTGAAGATTTATTATTTTCAATATCAAAACCACATCATCATCTAATTTTCTGCCACAGTTTAGACAAAACTGCATTAATTACACATTTTTATTAAATTTCCATCGTAAAAACACTTTTTAACATTACAAAAAAAACAGAATTGTTATTATATTGTATTTACACTTTATACTCCAATTAAAATATTAAATATTTCTTTTTAAAACCAGTGCACAGCTTTAAATAAAATTATAAAAAGTAAAAATAAAAAAAGATTAAAGAAATTAGTTTCCGAGTGTTTCTCTAATTCCCTTAATAGTGTATCTGGCATAGAAGTAATTTAAGATACTGGCAGCAGCACGTCCGATAGCCAATCCTGCCCAAATACCAATTAATCCCCAGCCTAAGTAAATTCCAAAGAAAAATGTAGCTCCGACAGTAAAAAGAACTTCCCTTATAATTGTCCATGATAAACTGATTGTTCCTTTTCCAATTCCCTGATAAAAGAAACTTGAAGCCATTCCTGCACCGGTTAAAGGTAGACAAAGACAGGCTATTTGTAAATATCTGGTTATTTCCGGAACCAAATGTGCAGTTTCAGCAGTATATGCAAATATAGTAGCTAATTGAGTTGCAAAAACTACTAAAACAATAGTTACACATGTTCCAAATATTATTCCAAATTTTGCACCGAATTTATGCGCCCTTGAAATATACTCTCCGTTTTTAGCTCCAAATGAACTGCCTACAACTGCTGTAACTGCTGTTCCAATAGCTGTAAGCGGCATTATTGCAAACAAGTATAATCTTTGACCTGATGTAAATGATGCTATTCCAAATTCTCCAGCAATTGAAGAAATAAATATCATATACAAAGACATTGCAATGGACATTACAAGCATATCCATTGATGCAGGAATACCTACTTTTAAAATATCTTTAGCTATACTGGAATCAAATTTAAATTCACCTAAATTAACATCTACATATGTGTCCTTTTTAACTAAAATCCAGTACAATATAACAACAGCTGAACAGACTGAACTTAAAATTGTTGCAATAGCTGCTCCTGCTGATCCCCATCCTAAAATGTAAATACATATCGGATCTAAAATTGCATTTAATATTACGGAAACAACAACTGCATACATTGCTCTTTTCATATCTCCTTCTCCACGAAGGATGCCGCTTGCACCATTTGCAAATATAAAAGCAAATAAACCTAAAAATAAAGGAGTTCCGTATTTAATTCCCTGAGCTAATGACTCGCCACTTGCTCCGTATAATTTAAGCAAAGGTTCCTGAATAATCAATAATGCAATTGTTAAAACTATGGAAGCTACTAAAAAAATCAGCAAAGAATGTGCTGCTGACTGACTGGCTTTCTCATGATTTTTAGCTCCAATAAAACGACTTATACTACTTGTTGCACCACTTCCAAGTCCTACACTTACCCCATTTAATATCATAAAAATTGGAGTTATAAAACCAATGCCTGCAATAGCTTCCTGACCAAGTCCTGCTATCCATATCCCGTCAATAATATTATAGGATGCTGTTAAAAGCATAGAAATCATAATTGGAATCGCCAATTTCTTAACAGCTGTTTCAGGATTACCTCTCATTACTTCAACATTTTTATTACCCATAATTACCCTATTTCCTCATTTTATCCATTTCTTTTTGAATTTTCTCTTCCATCCAATCATCGTCAAATCTGTCATGAAGAACAAATACTTTAATATAATGAAATATTAACCAGACACCCCAAAGAACAGTTACCCATAAAAACCACCACTGGTGTAAATTAGTCCAATTTCCATGAATTTCTGAAAGATTAATAAAAAATAAACATACATTTACAATAATATAACCGTATAAGTATCTGTAAAATTTTACTTTTTTATTAACAAGGCTTTTAGCTTTTTTATAAAGTATCTCTTCATCCATTATTTAAACCTCAGTCATTTACTAAATTGTAACTCTTTCTAGCTACATCCCGTATTACAGCCATAGATTCATCACTTATTTTAGCAAGTCCTACTGAATTATGCCAGTAATCCACCTCTCTTTTTAAAACAGGGATTACTTCCTCTCCTTTTTTAGTTAATTTTAAGATATATTTTCGTCTATTATCCTTATTTATTATTCTTTCAATATAACCTTTGTCTTCTAATTTTCTAAGAGTTTTAGCTACAGTTCCTTTACTTTGACAAAATATATCACAGAGATCCTCCTGTGACAATTCAATTTCAGAAAAATAAATTTTAAGCAGATAATAACTATCACGAAGATTAGTCAGTTCCTTTGATTTTGACCTTGCAAACTTAATTCCATTCTGAGATATATTGTACATCAATAAAATTAAAGACATATCATCAAATATATCCTTTTCTTTACCCATACCCATATTAACACATCATTTAAAAAATATCTATTTTTCTTTATTACTGTTCATTTCTACCCACATTATTTTAAAATAGATATATTTTAATTGTACAGTTAAACATATAAATGTTTTTAAGAAAACAGTTGTTTATGCAATCGTTTTTTTAGATTAAACAAATGTTAAAAAGTTCAATTAAAATATTTCAAAGCTTTTTACCCCCCCCCAAAATCAAATCAACAAATGCCTGAAAAAATTTTGAAAAAAATTGTACAACTTCCAAAAAAATAACCAAACTTATAAAAATTGTTTCAAAATAAACAGTTGAATGTTGATATAATCAACATTCCTTTCAAAAAAGCTAAAATAAACATTATATATAAACTACAATAAAATAGCAAATGAACATATAACAAAATTTAAATAAACTAAACAAAATTATAAAAAAATGGAAAAAGATAATATTAATTGTGTTAAAGATGACCATAGGAAGAACATATAATAGTACAAAACATTTTATATTATGAGATATAGAGTATACTAACATGTCACAAAAAGATGACGAACTTTTGAAATTAACTTCATATGTTGAAATTTCAAAGTACAGAGAAAAAACCTTAAAATCTATTGGAAATAATGTTAAAATACCAACAAACATTGCAAAAGACAGCGGTATTAGAACAAACCATATTTCTAAAGTTTTAAGTGAACTTAAAAGTAAAGAAATCGTAGAATGTATAAATGAAGAAGCTAGAAAAGGAAGATTGTACAGATTAACTGATACAGGTAAAGAAGTATTGGAATCTATAAATGAAAAAAAAGAGGAAGAAAACTGAAACTGCACTTTTCATACTTCCTTTAACAATTACATTTTTCTTTTCTTATGTTTCTTTAAAAAAAATAATTTAAACCCTGTTTTTAATACCTTCCTTTAAAAATTCCAAATTTTCACGATTATTAACATCTGAAGCTTCATCAAAGCTATCAAATAAATAATTAAATATAATCTGATTTTTAACATCCATTTTCACAGAGTCCATAGACTCGTAACCTATAGACTTATAATCCGGATTTTTTAAATCTTTTTTATATTGCAGTTTAATAGCTTCCCTTAAATCATAATCTATATAATCTTCCAGCTGACCAATTATTTCCTCGGCAAAAGTATTGCCCAGCACCATCAAAATCCCAATTTTTTCATCATCAAAAGTTGTTTCTTCAAGCAAATTCTCAAAAGAAGCATAATTTTGATATCCATGAGGAATAAACCTTCCTTCAACAGTATGAGCACAATATTCATTCATTAAAGCCAAATCATTAGACAAACAATACCAGACAAAACCTTCTAATGTAGAAGACTGCTTTACTTGAAACACATCACAAAGCAAACTTTCAATTATGTCAAACAATAAAAAATGAGTCAATTCATGAATAATAGTAGCTATCTGAAATGAATCATCCAAACGGTCATCATAATACAAAACATGACCAAATTCGAATCCGAGTTCTTCACCTCTGGCCTTTGGTCTACATTCGGCAAATACTTCTGCTATACTTAATATTTTTTCTTTAGGATTATGACCTACAATCTTTGAAAATTTTAATTTCTTAAAAATATTTGATAATAATTTATTATAATCTTCATCAGAAATTTCAGCTTTAGCTAATAATAATTTATTATAATCAGTAAACAGCTTTTCAAAGCTATCAATAGATACCGGACGAATTTGCTTATTGCAATTACTGCAATAACTGCTATCATCTGAATTTAATTCCCCGCAAAATGGACAGATATTATCCATAGCTATTCTATTTCCACAGTGAGTGCAATAATTATTTGCTTTAAGATTAGGAGTTCCACATACATCACATTCTTTCATAACTACACCTTATCTGAAAACATTTCTTATAGACTTTCCAGCATTTGACAATTTAATTTTACGATTCATGGCTTTTTTAATGTTTTTACCGCAATTAGGGCAAAATTCAACATCATAATCTACAATTTTTCCACAACTACAAACCAATTTAGATTTAACAAAACGTTTTGGATTCAATTGTCTGTCGCAGCTGCTACAAAATTTGGCAGATATTGGATTTTTAGTTCCACAAACACAAATTAAAGCTTTGTTTTCATTTTTTAAGTCAATTCCACAGTCAACACAGAAATCAGCAGTAACATCATTTAATGTAGAGCAAAAACATAATTTTTGAATATTTCCATTAGTTTTTTCAAAATTATCTAACGGAAATCCACAGTTACTGCAAAACTGACTGAATTCATCATTTTCCTGTCCGCAAAAACAAAAAATAGGATAATCACATTCAAATTCGAAATTACTGTAAAGATCTCTTAATGGAGTTTCTTCATCTTCAACTAATTTTTTCCCACACATTTCACAAAACAAGTTTTCTTTAGAATTAACATGTCCGCATTCACAGGTAACGGTTGTAAATGAAAAGGTAGGTTTTGGTTCAGATTTAAAAATTCTTCTTAATTTACTATGTGTTCTTTTAACACCACAATGATAACAGTAATCATTTTCTTTAAAATTTAAATATCCGCAGGAACAGATTTCATATTTAAAATCTTTTCTGGTGCTTTCAATATAAGGTGAAAAATCTATATCCAAATCAAAAAATCCGATGTCATAAATTGGAAGTGTAAACATATAATCATCCCCATTATCCGTAAATACTGTTCTAGCTCCACAATTCCTGCAGTATTCTTCATTAAGGGATAATCTTTTGCCACAATTGCCACAATAATTTTGTAAACCCATACACATCATCATTTAGTCAAATAAAGATAAATTCTTCTTAAAATCCACCCTATAATCCCCGTAGGAATTACAAATAATCCTGCTATAACTATACTTACACATATCAACAGCAAAATCGCAACAACAGGATTAACCGCAAATTCACTTAAAAAAAATTCAGAATCTACAAATAAGGAAATATAAACAGAAACTGTAAAAAAGAAAACAGCTTCCATTGCTAAAATTACTCTTAATTTGCTAATCCTGTATTTATTTTTTCTCTCATCAAATATATGAAACAATTTGAATTTAAAAGTTGGTTTAGTATGCACATTATCTTTAAAATGTGATTCATTAAATGTATTATTAACCTTTTTCTTTTGTGAAATTTCGCTTGTTTCTTTTGAATACATGGAATTCATAATTGAATTATGTTTTTTAATTGTATTAATGTCCATGTCAACAAAAGAATTGCCGCATTTTACACAAAATTTGGCATAATTAGCATTTTCAAAACCGCATTTAGGACAATATTTCATTTAAAGTTCACTCATGTTTCTTATTTCATTAACAAAACCATCTAAAACTTCTTCCCCTAAACCTTCAATGTATTTTATAGAACCGGCACATTCATGGCCTCCTCCGTCAATACCTGCTGAAGGTATCATTTCAGCTAGTTTAGGAACAATATTATTGACACTGAATCCAAATTTTTCATTAACAGCATCCGTAGCTCTTATTACACCAAAATCAGGACCATGTCCTAAAGTTATAATTGGTTTATCCTCACCTAATTCCTGAACAACACTATCATGAACAAAACCGCAGGTTTTTCCAGGAGCAGGGAATGTAAATTTATGAGCATATTTTTCAACATCAATCATATTGAAGTAAATACCATTCTCAAAATGAGCTTTCTCAATATTAGGAATAGCTGCTTTAAGTTGAGTATCAACACGTTTTAAATATTCTTTATACAATGCATCAATCATTTTTTCATGCTTATCAATATTATCAACAGCTAAAATAGTATCCATAATTCCTCTACCATTCATAAACCTAAGGAAATAAGCTTCAAAGTCAACACATTCAGCTATTTTAGCTAAATGTTCTTTAGTAAATCCTTTTTCTGCTGCCAATTCAAGATACTGATAAACTTCACCACATTCAGCATGATCTCCTAAAGCTGCAATAGCCGGAAGATGTTTGATTAAATCTTTAATTTCAGGATTTATAATATGTGCCACTTCAGTAGCCAGTGCTCCTGCAGTTAGCTGAGAATCTCCCCCAACCAGATAAGGATTTACATGAGTATCAACATATTCATCAACAACAACAGTTCCCCCAATAATTTCCCCATCTTTTTCCTCTTTAGTAAGCAATTCTCCAGGAGAGTGATGATCAATTACTACAACTTCCACATCATAAATTTTAGCCTGCATTAAAGCTACAATATCCTCTTCTGTAGAACCATTATCCAGTAAAACAATTAACGGCAATTTTTGGCCATGTCTTTCTTTGTCTTCAAGAGCAAAAGACAAATCCTTAACTACATCTTCCAATTCATAAAACGGAGCTTTACTTGGAGACCTTTTGAAATAATAATATTGGGCATCATTACTTGGATTTACCTGTTCAACAAGAGGAACAATAGCTTTTTCCATAGCTACTCCAGAACAGATACCATCTGCATCGTTATGATGTCTTAATAAAATAGATCTGCCATCTAAAATAGCTCTCCTAATCTTTTGAGCTGCTTCCCTCATTTTAGGTTTCAATCTGTTTAAAACATCACTTTTAACCATGAAATCAACATCATCAGGTTCTGCCCTTTTATTTAATGCATCTTCAATCAAATCCTGAAGTTTGGCTTTTTTCTCACCTTCCAATTTGGAAATAGACTGGGATTCAATTTGAGGTTTGCCACCATGCTGATTAACTTCACCTAAAACTTCTACAGCATCTCCAACATCAATATCAGGATATGCTCTGACTCCTGCTTCATCAAAAGCAGCTACCCAAGTAATATTTGATTCATCAGTAATTGTAAAAATAGTCGGACCGGAAGTTTGCTGAACCTGTAGGACTTCACCGTCAACACGAACCAATTTACCCATTTTTTCTTCCAAATCAGATATGATAGTTCTAGGAATGCTTTTTGTCTGTTTTATAATATTATAATTTTTAACATATGCCGGAGCCAAATCAATTTTTCTTTCCCTTGATTTAATGGCTGTTATAAATACAATAACATCATCTCCAACTTTATAATTAGATATATCTCCTCTCATAAGTCCCCAGACATTATTATTTAATGTTACAAAAGCACCATATTTTTCAACACGGGTAACTCTACCTTTATAAAGTCTGTCTCTGTCCATATCCCTCATTTGACATAATGCATCTAAGACATAAACATCTTTAACTTCATTTTCTCTCTCCCGTATTTTATCACGTTTCATTCTATCTTCCTTCCTTTTAGTGTGGCAATCTCTACATAAATCATATTTTTCGCTAATTGGTTTTCCACAGTCATTACATACATTAATCTGACCACTGCCATGACAATTAGGGCATTCTTCAAAAACTTCAATTTGACCTTTTCCATGACAAACTTCACATGGAATATCCTGATCAGCCCCTAAATCAAATTTAGCTTTTGCATTACTATTAACTCCTTTAAAATGATTTCCTACATCAAAGGAATCTTGGTAACCAGTTCCGCCACAGCTATCACAGTCTTTATAATCTACAACTACAGAACCTGTTCCCCTACATTTTGGACACTTTTTTTTCAATTTAAAAACCTCATTTTAAAGTAAAAATTTTATCTGAATAAATTTGGATTATCATTAACTAACTTATTTCTTGCATCTTGATACTGAATAGCTTCATCCATTAAGCTATTTGCCTTATTACCATAACTACTTCCTGTAGAATTATCATTATTTTTAAAATAATAAATAGCATGAACCAAATTAGATGCAGCATCTTGCTTTAATTCTACTTCATCAATAATAGTAACTATATATTCTTTATGGACCTCTTTAAAATTATCACTACTATTTTGTATAACTAACAAATCCCTTGAACTTTTATTAAAATTATCGCTTGCATAAAGTGCTTTTTCTAATGCATCATCATAATTTTTATTATTTATTAAATTTACTGCATCATTATACTCTTTATCACCATTAGCTATATTATCACTAATTTCAGCCATTGAATTATCAAGAGAATTCATAGAAAATCCAACATAAACAATAGCAATAGCCATTATAACTAAAAGAAAAATAAAAATTAATGTTTTCTTATAATCTGACACAATATAATTTTTATAAAAACAAGTACTTAAAATTTTTTTTATAAAATATTAATATATAATTCGCGATTTAAACAGAATATGTGCTCCTAATTATACCATATTTTTCATAACATTAAACATTAATTAAACAAAATAATAATAGATGTCAAATAATCTGCTCAGCTATGAAAATATCCGATTCCACAGTAATAAAAAAAAGAAATAAATTTTAAGAAAAGCATCTTAAAATTTATTGGCTGGCCCAAAGGCCATGTAAGTTACAGAATTCCCTTGCAATTGCTTCGTTTGCAGCAAGTAAATCTGCATCAACAGTAAATGTAGCTTTTGGAACATCTCCCGGTTTGAAATGTTTAATATATCTTTCATCACCAACGATTAATTCAACAAATTGGATGAAATGGTCATCGTCCATTGGATGTTGAACTTCACCAACAGCAACTGTAACTTCATTCCCATCAACTGATATAACCGGAACATGTTTAGGAGCTTTATCTCCTTCAGTTTGAGGTTCAATTACATTTTTAGAAGAGTCACAGCAGTCTTTTTCTTCATGTGCATCTACTAAAACTTCAACTATGCTTCCGCAGTCTTCACATTTGAATATTTTTCCATATTCTACCATACAAACATCTCCTCATAATAATTTAAAGAAAGTTTATATTTTAAAGTATATAACATTATTGATTATTTTCACAGTACTATTTGAATTGCATTCTACTTTTTGAACAAACACATATCCGAAAATAGGTTACCGCCAATTTTCCCTTTATAAATCATCTCCGCATAAAAAATCTATAATGTTAATATGTTTAACACCTTTTTTTGAAAAATCATGATTTTCAGTTGTTATTAATATTGATTCATATTTGTCAGGTATTCTTAATAAAGGAGTGATTTCACGATTTAATGTTTTTTCACTTGTTAGTCTGTAGGATACTTGGACATATTTGTATTTACCTGATTTTTCACAAACAAAATCCACTTCTGTATTGTCATTATTTCTGCCTACATTGACTTTGTATCCTCTTCTCAATAGTTCCACATAAACAATGTTTTCTAGGATTTTAGTTACCTTCAAAATATTATCTTCGATTAGTGCATGGTGAAAGCCATGATCCATCAAATAATATTTTCCAAGGATTTTCATTTCTTTTCTTCCTTTCAATTCAAAGCATTTGCATTTGGAAATGAAAAATGATTGGTTTAAATATTCATTATATTTAAGCAACGTGTCTTGAGAAGTATAGATATTATTGCTTTTTAAATAGTTCTTTATGCTTTTGGATGAAAATATTTCCCCAGTACTGCTAATCATATATCTTGTGAAACGTTGCAGCAAATCAATGTTATTTATCTTAAATCTGGAAACCACATCTTCAAACAATATGGAGTTATGAATATCTTTTAGTGCTAATTTTTTAAATTCATTGCTTCCCAATGATAAAATACCCGGCATGCCTCCAAAGTTGAAGTAATCATCATATAATCTATTGATTGAATCATTTGACAGTTCAATTCCTTCGACTTCATTTTTATATTTGAGGAACTCTTTAAATGAAAATGGGTAAACATTGATTGTAAGATATCTTCCAGTCAAAAGTGTTGCCAAATCACCAGACAGTAATTTTGAATTTGAACCAGTAATATATATGTCACAGTCAATGAAAACTCTATAGCTGTTAATGGATTTTTCCCATCCTTTTACTTGTTGAATTTCATCAAAAAATAGATATATTTTTCCCTCAAGGTTTTCAGTTTTGTTATAAACAATTTCATCTAACTGTTTTGAATTATCAATGTATGCATATTCTCTTGATTCAAAGGAGATGAATATTATGTTTTCATCTTCAATACCCATTGACTTAAGTTCATCAATAATATTATACATTAAACTGGTTTTACCCGACCTTCTAATTCCAATGTATACTTTAACAAAATCAGAGTTAATATAATCTTTTAATTGATTAACATAAGCATCACGTTTGATTAATTTATTTATCATTAATATCAACTCATTTACACTTACTATAAAAAATTCCATCTGCAAAAGAAAAATTTCTAGGAATTATAAAAAATTCCATCTGCAAAAGAAAAATTTCTTAATTTAATATTATATATAATAAGCATATAATACTTTCGCAATATTAATAAAATCATGATTATTTCTTAATGTTCAAATAGCCGGGCAGTTTAACTTCCTTAAAAGATTAATGCCACCAATATTAACAACCAAGCAGAAAATTAATGATTGTAAACCTTGAACAGCTTTAATTAGACTTTTCATAATAGTTATCAATAGCTGCCTTAAGTGCATCTGCAGCCAAATTGGAACAGTGCATTTTAACTGGTGGAAGACCATCCAATTCTTCTGCAACATCATTACGGCTAATTTTTAATGCTTCTTCTAATGTTTTGCCAATAGCTATTTCAGTAATCATACTGCTTGTAGCAATAGCTGCTCCGCAACCAAAAGTTTGGAAGGAGATATCATCAATAACATCGTCTTTAACTTTAATATATATAGTCATCAAATCCCCGCAGGTTGGGTTTCCTACTGTTCCTACTCCGTCAGGATTTTCCATTTCTCCTGAATTTCTTGGATTTGCAAAATGATCCATAACTTTTTCACTGTACATATTTAACACCTCAATTTATTTACTTTGACCCATCATTTCTTCATATTTTTCATCAGAATTCCATAAAGGAGACATTTTCCTTAAAGTAGCTACTGACTCTTTAATTGCTTCTACTAAACCGTCAACATCATCGAAGTGAGTTTGGGAACCTAAAGATATTCTTAAGGAACCATGTACATCAACATCATCAAGATTAAGAGCTTTTAATACAGGAGATGCTTCTAAAGTTTTAGATGAACATGCTGACCCTGTTGATGCCTGATATCCTTTTGCATCTAAAAGAAGAATTAATGATTCTCCTTCAATAGATGAGAATCTGAAATTAATGATATTAGGCAGTCTTTCATTTCTATCACCATTAAGATAAGATTCAGGAACTGCATCCAATACTTTTTCAATAATTTCATCTCTTGTTTTGACTAATCTTTCATAATTTTCTTCCAGATTACTATTAGCTATTTCACAGGCTTTACCAAATCCAACAATACCTGGAATATTTTCAGTACCTGATCTGATTCCTCTTTCCTGGCCACCACCATGAATAAGAGGAGTTATTCTAACACCTTTTTTAATATATAATGCTCCAACACCTTTTGGACCATGGATTTTATGAGATGATAAGGATAATAAATCAACATTTAATTCTTCAACATCCACTTTAACTTTACCGAATGTCTGAACTGCATCAGTGTGGAAAAGAATTTTATGTTCTCTTGCTAATTTACCAATCTCAGCAATTGGCTGAAGAGTACCAATTTCATTATTACCGTGCATAATGGTAATTAAGATTGTTTCTGGAGTAATAGCATCTTTAACATCCTCGACTTTTACAATACCGTTTTCATAAACCGGAAGGTAAGTTACTTTGAAATCTAAAGTTTCAAGGAAATGGAGTGTTTCTTTAACTGCAGGATGTTCAATTTCAGAAGTAATAATATGGTTTCCCTTACCTCTTAATTTTAAAGCTATACCTTTAATAGCTAAATTATCAGATTCTGATCCGCCACTGGTAAATATTATTTCTTTAGAATCAGCATTAATAGCATCAGCTACTCTTTGTCTTGCTTCATCTAAACCCTTTTTAGCTTCACGACCAACAGAGTACAAAGTAGACGGATTTCCATAGGATTCTCTGAAATAAGGCTCCATTTCTTTTAGTACTTCTTCACTAACTGCAGTAGTTGCTGAATTATCCAAATACATCTTATAATCTCCTTTTATTTTTTTATTAAAATTTAAATTTTATCTAAAGCACGTGAAAGATCATCAATCAAGTCATCTGCATCTTCAAGACCAATAGACAACCTTACAAAGTCCGGTGTAACACCAGTAGCTAATTGTTCTTCTTCTGAAAGTTGTTGGTGAGTAGTACTTGCAGGATGTATTGCTAAACTTTTTGCATCACCAATATTTGCAAGAAGAGAGAATAATTCCAAGTTATTGATAAATTCCTTACCTGCTTCCTCTCCGCCTTCAATACCAACACCTAAAATACCTGCATAATAACCATTTAAGTATTTTTTAGCAGTTTCATGTGAAGGATGAGATTCTAAACCAGGGTAACTTACCCATTTAACTTTAGGATGGGATTCTAAGAATTTAGCTACTTTTAAAGCATTTTCAGAATGTCTTTTTACTCTCACATCCAAACTTTCAAGCCCTTGTAAAAACAAGAAACTGTTAACTGGTGCCTGAGTTGATCCCAAGTCACGTAATAATCTTGCTCTAGCCCTTAAGGTAAAAGCTATATTTCCAAGTTCTGGAACATCTCCAAATGCATCCCAGAATACTAATCCATGATAACTTGGATCAGGTTCTGTAAATTGTGGGAATTTACCATTACCCCAGTTAAATTTACCTGAATCTACAATGTATCCTCCAATAGAAGTTCCATGACCTCCAACATATTTAGTTGCAGAAGCTGCAATAACGTCAGCACCATGTTCCAAAGGTCTTACTAAACCTACACCAATTGTATTATCTACAATTAATGGAATATCATGACTATGAGCAATTTCAGCTAAAGCTTCGAAATCAGGCACATCTAATTTTGGATTACCGATAGATTCACAGTAAACAGCTTTGGTTTTATCAGTAATCGCATCTTCAAATGCCTGTAAATCAGTTGAATCCACAAATTTAACATTCCTTGCCAAATCTTTGAAGGTGTAATCAAATAACTGGTAAGTTCCGCCGTAAAGATTATCTGCAGATACAATTTCATCACCTGGAGAGGTAATGTTTAAAATTGCATAAGTAATTGCTGCAAGACCGCTTGAAGTACCTAATCCAGAATTACCTCCTTCAATAGCAGCTATCCTTTTTTCAAATACTTCAGTTGTTGGATTAGTTAATCTGGAGTAAATTTGACCAAATTCCTGTAATCCAAACCTCCTTGCTGCTTCTGCAGCATCTTTAAATACATATGAACTTGTTTGATAAATCGGTACAGCACATGCTCCAGTAACTGGATCCGGTTCTTGACCTGCACGTACACCTAATGTGGATGATTTGTATTGTCTTTTTTCTACCATATAATCACCTATAATTCTTTTAAATTTAATATTATTACACTACAACCCATATTCTTAAAAATCCCATATTTTATATCCCTTCTAAACTAAATATGATGTGCATTATGATTTTCAATATAAATATATCACATGTTATAGTGATATATAACAATAGTTATTTAACATATATAAATGTTTGGGTAAACCTAAAAATAGGGCTTACGAAAAATAAATGAAATTATAATGTGTGTTATAATATCATATAACAATAGACATTTAAAATATATAAAGGTTTTTATTAAAAAAAGAAAAAGAGAATTTGGAATCCTCTTTTTTAAGCAATTGTAATATTGTTTCCAACCTGATATTCGTTCCAGATAGATGTGATGATATATTTACCTGGGTTTAATCGTATATTCAAGTTAGCTATACCGTTTTCATCTGTTGTTTTATAGTAGAATACACCGTTTACGTTAAATGATATGTTCTGTTTAGCTAATGCTTTGCCTTGACCGTCTAATGTTTGTGCAGTGAAGTTGCTGCCGTCTAAGTATTTCATGTCAAGATCTTTAGTAATTAAAGTTGGCAATACTGTAATGTTGTTGGAGACTCTGCAGCCTTCGTATTCAGCAGTTACAATGTAGGTGCCCGGACGTAACTTAATACCCAAGCTAACAATACCATTGTCATCAGATACTCTGTGGTAAAAGACTCCGTTGATGTTGAAGGTTACTTCCTGACCAGCTGCAATTTTACCGTCTTTACCAATAACCTTAAGAGTATAACCGGATTCATTTAAGTAATATTTAACCAAATCAGAATTACCAACAAGTAATGATTTGACAGTTACTTTATTTGAGTTTTCCTCACCAGTAACCGGATTATAATTAGTTATAATGTATTCTTTAGGAAGCAACTGAATATTTAAAGTAGCTATACCTTCACCATTAGTATTTTTAGTATAGAAAACACCATTAATATTAAACTTAACCGCAGTATTTGCTAAAGCTTTACCGTTGCTGTCTATGAATAGTGCAGAATACTGAGTTGCATTTCTAAACATTTTAACAATATCATGGCCAATAACAGTAGATTTAATTGTTATATTACATTTAACAGAGATATTGTTGTAATTTGAAGTTCCATTAAACAGTACTAATCCTTCATATACTCCGGGCATTAACTTAAGTGCCATTGAAGCAGTTCCTTTATTATCAGTAATTTTAGTATAATTTACACCATTAATTACAAATATTAAAGTTTCATTAGCTATCGGATTACCTTTATAATCAGTTAAAACTGCTGTAAATCTGCTTCCATCTTTATAAAACATAACAATGTCATTTGCTTTTAAGTTAACATTTTTATTAATATCTACAGTCATATTAAGCTGTTTAGTATAATTAACATAGTTATTATCTCCAGAATAAGATACAACAACATTATAAGTACCATTATCCAATACATCAGTGGTAATTTTAGCAGTTCCATTAACTACAGTTGCATTATACTTTTTATTTCCAATGATTATTGTAACATTTCCTGTTGCATCTTTTGGCAGACTTACAGTTATTGTAGCATTTTCTCCACTTTGAACCCTGGAAATATCAACATCAATGTCATATTTAGCTATTTTGCCTACATTAAATGAGGTTATGTTTGTACTAGCTCCATAATTAGCATCTCCACTATATTTAACTACAATGTCATATTTGCCGACAGGCAAGTCACTTACAATTAAACTGGCTTTACCATCTTTAATATTAACAGTAGTATTTTTATTGTTAACACTAACAACCACATTACCTGTTGCATTTTTATTGACAAATACATCAATTGTAGCATTTTCACCTACAACAATATCATTAACATTGATTAAAATAATTGAGGTTTCTTTAGCTACAATAACTTTAATATTAAATATTTCATTACCAGATTCTACAGTAATTGTATCATTGTCAGATATTGTGTAATTAACACTAGCTGCATTATTAATAACTTTAGCCAGATTATCTGATAATGTGCCATTAATCGCACTGAATTTAACATTAAATTCAGGAAGAGTTTTAGTTAAATCATAAAGTTTTCCATCGTTGCCTTGATATTTATCAAATGTTGCTTTTATAACTTGATTTCCTGTGATATTTTCAATAATGTTTGGAGTTACACTCATAATAATCCAATTTGAAACATCTACATCTTCACATGGAGTATCTTCATCCCATTTACCTGCACCAACCAATTTTGAAGGATCATTATTAGTTCCCCACCAGTTGTATTGTGCATTAGCAGAAGGATTGTATCCGCAATTATAAATTACATAATTAGGGGAAGCATTTTCCAATAATACTGAATAATGAATGTTTAAATTACCATAATTATAAATTGCATTTCCATAATATCCATTACCTGCAGCATTGTCTTCAAATATGGAATTTAATATGTTTACATCACCTCTAGCCAAAATAGCTCCACCATCCTTAGCAGCCATATTATCTCTAAATGTGGCATTAGTTATGTTTACTTTAGAACTTAAAGACCATAAAGTAATAGCTCCTCCATTTCCTACAGTAACTCTGTTAGATTCAAAAATAGAGTTTTCAACTATAAGGTTTCCATTGGAAATATAAACAGTTCCCAATCTTGCAATATTATTGTCAAAATCAGAATCAACTATTTTTACAGTACCTCCCGTTGAATAAACAATTCCATATGATGAAGTGCCTGAAGCGATATCATTGCCTGATACAGTTGAATTAATCAATGCAAGATTATTGCTGTTGTATATTAATCCATGTCCAATATTATGAATTATTTTAGAGTTTTTGATTGTCATTACTCCAGTATTGTAAATAGCACTCATAGTATTAGCTAAAGCATCAGTTATTTCATTATCATAAATGCTTATATTATTTAGTGTAAAATCAGCTCCTAAATTATAAACTGCACATCCAAAGTTGCTTTTTGCTTTAGTTAATTCCAAATTAGCTAAATTAATAACTGCAGATTTATTTGTTGTAGAAATTATTTTGCCATTATTATCAGCATCAATAATGACTTTGCCTGAACCAATTATATTTACAGACTTGGTTATTTCCAATCCATATTCCAGATAAGTTCCCGGCGCTATGTAAATTGAATATCCGTCACTTACTAATTCTAAAGCTTTTTTGATTGTAGCTACAGGACTGGTTTGGCTACCATTGTTTTCATCATTTCCTTCCTTAGATACCCAGACATCTCTTTTAACTTCTTTTATAATGACATCAATGACTGAACTTTGATTGGCAGACTTTACAACAATTTTATTGCTGTTTTCTATAGTATATGAAAAAGTAACTAATCCGTTGACAGTATTTAGAATATTTCCATCAAAATCAACTGCTGTTTCCGGAATATGTTTTGTTAATGTATGAATTTTACCACCAACACCCATATAATGGTTGAAATCAACATTGACATTTATAGTTTCACCTTTTTCACCGGAAATACTTTCAGGAGCATTCATTATTACCCAATTTTTAATATCCTTTCCTGCAGGTGTGTTGGTTCCCCACCAGTTATAATCAAGAGAAATTTCGGATTTGCCGTCTTCTTCCACACTTGTATAATTAACAAATCTGTTGTTAGTGATAATACAATAATCTGCATTTAAAGAAGATCCGTCTCCAAAATAAAAAATACTGTTTTCAAGGTTATTTCCGTCAACAACAGAATTTGACATTTTTAAAATAGTATTTTTAGAAATTGAAATTAAATATTTGCTGTTTACATTGTTTATTAGAGTGTTAACAATATCCACAGAACCTGAAGAAATATACAATACTCCCAAATCAGCATTAATATTGCTGAATGTAGAGTTATATATTTTAATATTATTGCCATATACTTTTAAAACTGCAGATCCGTCATTTTGTGAAAATACAATGTTATTAAATTCCACATTATCTGCTTTGCAGACAAATGCATTATTGGTCAAAATAACTTTACCTAAACCTGTAATAGATACTTCCTTATTTATTGTTATCTGACCTTGAGAATAAGTTCCTTCCATAACATATATTGTAGATGAATTTTTAGCCAGCTCAATTGCTTTAGCTATTGTAGCTACCGGAGAGTTTTCACTGCCGTCATTTGCATCATTACCATCAGCTGACACCCAAATAGCATCAATGACTTTGGAAATAATCTTAATAGTAGCTGTTTGGTTACCTGATTTTACAGTAATTGTATCATTATTATTTACAGTATATGGAACACTAGCTATTCCATTAACACTATATGCAACATTGATTAACAAAGTTCCATTGATTGTACTGAATTTAACAGTTATTGGAACATTTACAGCCAAATCATAAATTTTACCACTTGCATCTGTATAATGATTGAAATATACTTCCACATCAATTGTTTTACCTTTTTGAGCAGTTATATTCTCAGGTGTGGTCATTATAATCCATTTGCTGATTTTATCATTGGAAACAGTATTATTTCCCCACCAGTTATAATCCATAGTAACTGCAGCATTTCCTGATTTAACATTGAATATTTTGTTAACTTTATTATCAACAATGCTGGAATAAGATACATCAAGAGCATTTCCATTTGTAAGCTGGAAAATTTCACTCTCAGAGCTGTCTCCAGCAGTATTATTTGAAATTACCGTGTTTTTAATATTAATATTGGCATTTGCACTTGATCCGTAAATAAGATACTGACCAAAACCAGTAGAAGTCATACCAACAGTATTATTCACAATTACAGTATTGAAAATAGTTAGTTTTCCTCTTGTTTCTATTACTGCCTGCATTGGACCGGATGAACCTCTAATAACAGTATTATTTAAAGTTACAACTGCATTTGAATCATCAATATAAAATATCCCCCTTAAATATGCATACTTATCATTTTCTACAATATTATCAGCTAATTTGGAATTTGAAATAGTTAATCCGTCAAAAATATACTCCCCACTTCCAGAAACATGAATAATAGCTGATCTGGAAGCAGTTCCCACTACATTTTCAAAAGTACAGTTTTTAATTTCTGCATTTGCAGTAGTTCCTATGTCCATAGCACCATATCTGGCTCCAATATCTTTAAAAGTACAATTAATTACTTTAAGAGAACCATCACCTTCAATATATAATGCTGCAGATCTTGTTTCTTCAGATATTAAATTTGCAAAAGTAATGTTTATAAATTCCAAATTGCATCCGTCTTCAGTACATGAAAATGCACGGTTTCCAGTTCCTCTTACAACCACATTATTTCCTTCACCAATAAATGATAGGGTTTTATTGATTTCTAAAACTTTTTGAGAATACTCCCCATCCATTATATGAATAGTATAACCTGATTTTGCTATTTCAATAGCTTTAGTTATGCTGGCTAATGGTTTGTCTTTACTGCCGTCGTTAGTATCACTACCTGTAGTTGCTACCCATAACTCATCAATACTTCCGTCAAGATTAATTTTAATATTTTTAGTATTGGAATCTTTAATTAAATCTTTACCAACACTTAACGTTGCAACACCATTAGCTTTAGGGCTAACGCTAACTTCTGCAGCTCCGTTTTTGACAGTTATACTGTTCTGATTCAAGGTAGCATATTTTTCATCGATAATTGCATTAAGATTAAATACAGGCAGTTTTGTATTATTAAATACAATCTGATAAGCAGAATCTCCAGAAATAGTATTATTACCGACAATACTTAATTTAGCTATTGTAAAATCACATTTATACAATATTCCAACAGAACCATAGGTAGCTGCATTTGTACCCCAGTAATTATCCCTACAGCTTTTAATATATTCAATATTTACATGATTGATATTGTTTATAAAAACATTATTGTCAATAGTGTTTACATTCAATCCATTTTCAAGTAATGCATTGGAAATATTGTTATTCATTATTACATTACTGTTTATAAAAACTGAATTATATCCGCTGACTCTGAATATGTTAGTTGCAGTATTATTGATAAAATAAGAATTGGTTACAGTTAATGAACCTCCATCAGCCCATATTAAACTTTTATATCCTGAATTTTGAAAAGTAACATTATCCAGTACAAGATTACCTCCATTTTGATAAATTAACCCTTTATCATCTGCATTATAATTCAAATCAGTTATTATAACATTTTTTAAAGTTAAAGTACCTTTATTAACAGCAAACAACCTTACATCTTTGGAATTGCTTCCATTTATTATGTGTGATGCACCATCAACAGTTGTATCTTTATCAATTATGATACCTGATGATAAAGAACCGTCACTTGAAGAATCATATTTATAATCCTTATCCAAACTTATGTTCGGATTTGCCTGAATATTCGAATTCAAATCACTAAATGTTCCAACATCCTCAGGAGCAGTTAAAACATCCTCAGAATATGTGGAATTAACTTGCAAGCCATCATTATATCCAACATTATTTAAATCTTCATTAGCATTAACTAATGACATGGAAAATGTTAAAATAATCATGATAACTAAAATAAATCTTTTTTTAATCATCATATCCCCGTTAACTTCATTTTAAATTAATATACATTGAAACTTAAAGTTTTTTATTGAAATAAAATAATTCTTAAGTTTAATCAATATATTTATAATACAAGCATATTTATGATTTGTCAAAATATTTTGAGCAAATTAAGGAAAAATGTTGCAAAAAACAATAATTTAAATATAACACAAACATAAATTTACAAGTATAGGAGAGTGTAAAATTATGAAAACTGTAGCAATCGTAGGAAGTCCTAGAAAAGATGGAAACTGTGATATTTTAGTAAACAAAGTATTGGAAAAAATTGACGGTGAAAAAAGCATTTACTATCTTAATGAATTAGATATTGGTTTTTGTAAAGCCTGTCAAGCCTGTCAAAAAGGTGACTGTGTAAAAGATGATGATGCAAGAAAAATCATTGATGAAATGCTTGAAGCAGATTTATTTATTTTCTCAAGCCCAATTTACTATGGTCAAATGAGCGGACAAGCAAAAACATTAATTGACAGATTCTATCAAGTTTCACAAAATCCAAATAAAAGCTTAGAAGGTACAAAAGTAATAGAAATATTTACCCAGGCTCAACCAAGCGATGCATTTGCAGCCTACATTGATTCAATGAAAGTTATACCATTTGGATACATGGGTATGGAAATAATCGATACCATTGTTGCAAAAGGAGCTGCTGGAAAAGGTGACGGATTAGAAGAAGCTATTGCACAAATAGAAAAAATAGGAGATAAATTATAAATCTCCTCTAATCACTTATTTCATAACCTAAATCAGTTAGCTGATTTCTTATTTTATCAGACAATTCATATTGTTTGTTGTTTCTTAATTTTTGTCTAACATCTGAAATTAAAGTTAATAATTCATCAGAAGATCCTGTATCTTTTAAAACAAAATCAATACCTAAAATAAAACCAACATCATCTAAAAATTCACGAATAGCTGAAACATCTTCATCAGCTAAAGAATCAATTTCACTTTTGGAATCATTTATTAATCCGAAAATAGCTGCAATAGCTTTTGGAGTGTTGAAATCATCATCCATACTTTTAAAGAATTCTTCTTTAGCAATTTTTAATGGAGCATAATCAGAAGTGGCATTTTCTATGATTTCACATTCTAATGATTCATAATATTTTTTAATTTTATCTAAACTTTTTTCAGACTGATGAAGTGACTCTTTTGAAAAGTCAATTGGACTTCTGTAATGAGTAGACAATACAAAGAACCTGAATACATCAGCATCATATTCTTTAAGTAATTCACGAATCGTAATGAAATTATTTAAAGATTTGGACATTTTTTCTCCTGAAACATTTAAAAATCCGGTGTGTAACCAGTAATTTACCATAGGACTTTTTCCGCTAACTGCTTCCATTTGGGTGATTTCTGCTTCATGATGAGGGAATATCAAGTCAAGCCCACCTCCATGAACATCATATTGCGGTCCGAAGTAGTATTCAGTAATAGCTGTATCTTCAATATGCCATCCAGGTCTTCCTTCACCCCATGGAGAGTTCCATACAGGTTCATCTACATTTTCTCTTTTTTTCCATAATGCAAAATCAATCGGATTTTTCTTAGTAGTTTTAGCTATTTCCCTATGGGATTCCAATTCTTCAATGTTTCTATTTGATAATTTTCCAAATTCCTTAAAATTGTCTATTCCAAAATAGACTCCGTCTTCAGTTTCATAAGCAAAACCTTTATCAATTAATCTTTGAATTTGGTCAATTATTTCACCCATGTGGTCAGTAGCTCTTGCAAATAAATTAACACCTGTGACATTTAATTTAGCCATGTCTTCAATATATCTTTTTTCAAACTTCTTAGCTATATCACCTGCAGGAATTCCAGTTTCTTTTGACCTTTTAATTATTTTATCATCAACATCAGTAATGTTCTGAATATAAAATACTGTATAACCTTTATATTCCCAGTATCTTTTTATTGTATCAAAAGAAATGTAAGTTCTTCCATGGCCAATATGAGCATCATCATAAACAGTAGGTCCACAAACAAATAAATTAATTCTATTATCATTCATGGTTTCAAAACTTTCTTTACTACGAGTTAAAGTAGAATAAATTTCCATAAAAATACCTCAAAAAAAGCAATATAATTAATAATGAAGGCAAGCTAGGGATTTGAACCCCAGTATCATGGTCTGCAGCCACGCACCTAAGCCGCTCGGTCAGCTTGCCATAAAAAATAAAACAGTAATTAATAGTTTGACTATTATTACATATATAGTTTACGATTTACATTCTGTAACTTCAGAACCTAAACAACCTTGACAATCTTCATCAAGATCATTTTTATCAATGTTTAATTGTTTTAAAACATCCCCAATTTCAATATGTTTGCAAATAGAGCATGTTCTACCAATTATTTCTGTTTTTTTAGCTTCACCATTATGTAATTGAATAGCTAATTCATTAACCATTTCTTTTACATTTGAACTTAAAACAACACCACTACCTCTTTTATCAGTAATATACTGAGATACAGCAGGTTGAGTTATATCCATAAGTTCAGAAACATCCTTTTGTTTCATACCTAAAGCCAATAAATCTTTAGCTAATTCTGATCTAATTGCAGGTATTACATACCATACAACAATTTCACAAGGCGGTTTCATGTTAATCTCCTATTTTTTCAATAAATCATCCAATTCGTCTTCATCATCTTCAGCTAAACAAATTGAATTTTTTTCATATAATATCTTAATGTGTTTATCATTTTCTTTAAGATGCTTTGTAAGAGTATTAATTGCATCAGCTACTGGATCTGGAAGCTTATTATGATCTAAATCAACAGTTTTATGGTGAATTTCAATATTTTCTGCATTTTTACTTCTAACAATTCTTCCGGGAACTCCGACACATGTGGAATCCGGAGGAACATCTTTTAAAACAACAGCACCAGTTCCTATTTTAGAATATTGGCCAACAGTAATATTACCCATTACTTTAGCTCCAGCACCAATAATTGCTCCTTTTTCTATAGTTGGGTGTCTTTTAGTTTTTTGTGTGCTTGTTCCTCCAAGAATTACTCCCTGATAAATAAGTACATCATCACCAACAATTGCAGTTTCTCCAACAACAACACCCATTCCATGATCAATAAAAACACGTTGACCTATAGTTGCACCAGGATGGATTTCAATACCTGTTAAAAATCTGGCTAAATTTGAATTCATTCTAGCCAATAACTTTAAAGAGTGATTCCATAGATAATGGCTGACTCTATGCATAATAATAGCATAAAAACCAGGATAACATAAAAATATCTCTAGAGTACTGCGTGCTGCCGGATCCTTCTCCTTTATTGTCTTGATTTCACTCTTTAATCTACCAAGCATTAACAAACCCCAAATTGTATTTAGAATATGTATATCTATAAAAATATAACATATAGTATATACATTTTCTATAATACATAATATATAAATTTATTCAAATAACCAGTCAACAGATAAATATCTTGAACCGTCATCAGGTAAAATAGCCAATATTCTTTTACCTTTATTTTCATCCCTTTTAGCTACTTGAATTGCAGCCCATGTTGCTGCTCCAGATGAAATTCCTGCAAAGATTCCTTCTTTTTTAGCTAAATCAAGTAAGGTGTTACCTGCATCTTCATCTTTAACAGGTATAATCTCATCAATAATATCAGAATCATAAATAGACGGAACAAAACCTGCACCAATACCTTGGATTTTATGAGGACCTTTAACTCCTTTTCCTAAGGTTTGAGAAGACTCAGGTTCAACAGCTATAATTTGAACATCAGGATTTTCCTCTTTTAATACTTTTCCAATACCTGTGATAGTTCCTCCAGTTCCTACACCAGCAACTACAGCATCAATTTTACCTTCAGTATCTCTTAAAATTTCTTTAGCAGTAGTTTTAGAATGAATTCTTGTATTAGCTTCATTATCAAATTGATGTAAAACAATACCATTTGGAATTTCTTTTTCCAATTCATCAGCTTTAGCTATAGCTCCACCCATACCTTCTGAACCTGGAGTTAATACCAGTTCTGCTCCAAAGATACCTAACAATTTCCTTCTTTCAATAGACATGGTTTCAGGCATGGTTAAAATTAATCTGTAACCTTTAGCAGCTGCAGCAAAACCTAATCCAATACCGGTATTTCCACTAGTTGGTTCAATAATTACAGAACCTTCTTTAAGCAAACCTTTTTCTTCAGCATCTTCAATCATTGCAACTGCAACACGGTCTTTTACACTTCCAGTTGGATTGAAAGATTCCATTTTTACATCTACTTCTGCATCTAAATCTTCAGTTATATTATTTAATTTTACAATAGGAGTATTTCCAATAGCATCAATAACACTATTTAAAACTCCTCTTTTTAATTCTGGGACATTTACCATAATTATTTCTCCTAATTAATCTATTTAAGGTATATTATAAAGGGTTATCATTAATTGTTATATTTTGGAATACCTAATATAACAATAGTTATTGTTTATAACTAATGTTATATAACAATGTTTTTATTTATAAATGTTTCGGAAAATCAGCAGTAATCACAAATATCTGATATTGGACACATTTCACATTGGGGACTCATCGGTTTACAGATAGTCTGGCCAAACTGAACCATTAAATCATTTAATTTAATCCATAATTCCTTAGGAGCTATTTTAGCTAATTCCACTTCTGTCTGTTCAGGTGTTTTGGTATTTACCAAACCAATCCTATTGGAAATTCTATGAACATGAGTATCAACAGGAATAGCTGGAAGTTCAAATGCATAAACCAGAACACAGTTAGCGGTTTTACGGCCAACACCAGGAAGCTCAACCAGCTCTTTTAAATTATCCGGAACTTCTCCCCCATACTGATCAATTAAAATCCTTGAAACTTCCTTAATTCTAGCTGCTTTTACACGGTAAAATCCGGAACATCTGATTAACTCTTCAACATCATCAGTTGGAGCATCCACAACTTCATAAATGTCTTTATATTTGCCAAATAAGTTTTTAGTAGCCTGATCTGTGTTTTCATCTCTGGTTCTTTGAGATAAAATTGTTCTGACTAAAACCTTGTATGGATCATTATTTAGAAATTTTCTAATTTTATATAACTTATTTAACTCATCAACAATTTTAATAACCTTATCAGTTTTTGTTAGTTCCAACACCAAACCACTTCCTAAATTAACTCCAGTTCAACTCCAATTTCTGCCATAGCTTCAATAAAATTAGGAAAAGACACATCAAAAACTTCCCCATTCGTAATTTCTATATCATGTTTCAGACCAACTAAAGAAAATGCCATAGCCAATCTATGATCTTTATGTGAATCAACAGTACCTGAATGGATTCCACCTTCAATAGACATGCCGTCTTCAAATTCTTTTAAATTACATCCTAATTTCTCAAGTTCTCTGCATGTAGTATCTATTCTATCTGTTTCTTTAACTCTGGCATGTTTAACACCAGTAATGTTAGTAGTTCCATTAGCCAGAGCTGCTAAAATAGCTACTGTAATTAATAAATCAGGAGCATTTGATAAATTAACATCAATTCCTTTTAAATTACCTTCAGATGAAATTTCAACATAATCATCAGATATTTCTATTTTTGCACCCATCTGTCTTAAAATATCCAATATTAATTTATCCCCCTGTTTGGAATCTTTAAATAAATTTAATATTTTAGCTTTCCCACCATAAATAGCTACAGCTGCCAGCAAATAAGACGCTGATGAATAATCCCCTTCAACTATATAATCACAGGATTTATATTCCTGTTTAGCTATGTTAAATTCATCAATGCGGCAGTTTTTAAATTCCTTATCACAGTCATCATGGCGTATATAAAATTCATTTTTAATTTTAACACCAAATTTAGCCATTATATCACAGGTCATATTTACATAAGGACGTGACTTGAATTCAGGAAGTACAAATAAATCAACACCCTTTTCAGACAAAGGGGCAGAAATTAGAATTGATGAAATAAATTGGGAACTGACATTACCTAAAATACTAGTTTCACCACCCACATAACCTGGTTTAATTAAAATAGGTGCTTTTCCATTGCCGTTGATGGAAGTTGCATTTACACCTAATGAAGCTAATGATTCTGTTAAAATTTCCATAGGTCTTGTCTGTAAAGATTCATCTCCTGTTAAAATAACTTCATTGTCAGCTAAACTAGCTATACTGGTCATTAATCTTAAAGTAGTTCCTGAATTACCTAAATCAATAGGAACTTCTGATGAATTATGCAATTTACCATTGGTTCCAGTTATTTCCAGATAATCATCTTTTTTAGTAATATTTGCTCCTAAAGCCCTGCAAACATTAATAGATGATAAAACATCCTGTGAAAAAAGTATATTATAAATTTTAGATGTTCCATTAGCTAAAGATGCCAGTATAACTGCTCTATGAGAATAACTTTTAGAAGGTGGTGCTTTAACCTCACCTCCAATATTGGAAATATTTTTAACTTTAAGATTCATTGTTATCAATCTTATTTACCTTATAATAATTATTATAGTTATCTGATTAATTAAGTTAAATAAAAAATTACTCTTTTCTTTGAAGTACAATAGATATGAAATTCAGATATTTGCAGGCTCCTGCATCAATAGCTTTTTTATCACCTGCAGCATATTCATTGTCACAATTAATCCAATCCTGCCAAAGTTCTTCATTTCCTTCCATCTGTTTAATTGAAATAATCCTTGATTTATCAGATTTATCAACTATATCTTCCCAATAATCCATATCATGAATATAATCCAGCTGTTCCTCATTCCAGGAAAGCAATAATTCGTCAGGCAAATCGTCATGACAGTCTTTTTTCATACCCGGAACTGCAATATACACATAACCTCCAGGTTTGATAAACGGAATTATTTTTTCATCTAAAAAGCTTGAATCTCTTCCAAAGTAATTATAGGAATCTGTACAAATTATTGCATCAAAAAATTCATGAGCAAATGGCAGATCATTAGCATCCGCTTTGATAGGAATTATTTCATCACCTGAAAGCCCCATTTCATCAAAAAATTTCTTGTTTTCTGTAGGATCACTCCACAAATCAGTAGGGAAAACTTTAAAGCCATATTCTTTTACAAGAAATACTGAAGTTAAACCATTTCCGCTTCCTAAATCCATCACAGCAGCAGAATCTGAAATATTATGATTTACTAATAATTCTTCAACTAGTTTTAAAGGATTCGGACCCATAATTTTATTTTCAACTAAATTTTTATCATACTTTATTGATTTCTCATAATTCAATGTAATCACTTAAAAAAATTGTTAATTTAATAAAAACAAATTAATTTTAGATAAAAGAAGAATAAAAAGTTTACTGTTAAAAAAAATAAGAATTGAAGTAAAATTATCTCATTACTTCAACAATAACATCTAAATTTTCAGACTGCAAGATATCTACTTTTTTACCGGAAGCTCCTACAATTTCTTTTGAGATGTTTAATAAATCTTTACCCACAACAATATCTCCAATAGCTAATTCGCCAGATTCTTCTAATTCACCAGCTATTTTTTCAATATCAGTGGATTTTAAGTAACCGATGATTTTTCCGGCATCTTTTTTAAACATCGGTCCGATTTGAGACATGTCAGGTTCAACTTCAATGATTTTTTCATGAACTTCAGGTTTTCCTGTTTTAATAGACAAATCATCAATTTTAAGAGTTCCTTCAATATCCTGTGAAAATTCATCAAATATTTCAACTAAATTCTCATCATTAGTATAAACATTAACTTCAGACAATTGAGCGTTAAGAGGTATTTTTGAACTGGATTTGAATCTTCTTACTTCATCAATTAAATCTACAGTGATATTACCTTTGTTTTCGTAATCTTCACTTACTAAATCCTCATTAACTTCCGGCCAGGAGGTTTTATGAATAGATTCTCCATCACCAAAGTATTGGTAAACTTCTTCTGCAAAGAATGGTACAATTGGAGACAATAATTTCAATGAAGTTTCAATAACATTTCTTAAAGTGTATTTAGCTGCTTTTCTTGATAAATCACTTACATCATCATTGTATAATCTGTATTTTACTGCTTCAATGTATTCATCACAGAAATCATGCCAGATGAATTTTTCAATTGATGTAATTATAGTTGCAAAGTCATAATTTGCAAATGCATTATCTACAACTTTATTAAGGTTATTTAACTTAGATAAAATCCATAAATCAAGAGGATCAAAGTTACCTTTTATTTCATCGTAGCTTACCTCTTCATCAAATATCTGCATACTGATGAATCTGAATGCATTCCAGAATTTTCTTAAGAATCTGTAACCGTGTTTAATGTCTTTCCAGTCAAATATTACATCTGAACCAGGTACACTGTTAGCTGCCCATGTTCTTAAAGCATCTGCACCGTATTGCTCAATTACTTCATCAGGAGCAATTACATTTCCTCTGGACTTACTCATTTTGTATCCGTCTTCACCAAATACCATACCATTGATTACAATATCATCAAATGGTTTTTTACCTGTTAAAGCAAGACAACGAAGTGTTGTATAAAATGCCCACGTTCTGATAATGTCATGTCCTTGCGGACGGATATTAGCTGGGAAATTGTTTTCATAACCTTCGTTAGGCCATCCTGCAATTGAAAGCGGTGAAATAGAACTGTCCATCCAGGTATCTAAAACATCTTCTTCTCCAATAAATTCCTCACATCCACAGCTGCATGCTTTTTTAGGTTTATCATGAGTTGGATCAACTGGCAAGTCTTCAACATCAGGAAGCATTACTTTTCCACAATCTTTACAGAACCAAACAGGTATAGGAGTTGCAAATAACCTTTGTCTTGAAATACACCAGTCCCATTCCATAGAATCTGCCCAGTTAATCATACGGCTTTTCATATGTTCAGGAACCCAGTTCATTTCTTCTGCTGCATCTTTAGTTTGCTCGATTAATTTATTTACAGCTACAAACCACTGTTTTTTAACTAAAATTTCAATAGGAGTTTTACATCTCCAGCACTGACCAACATTCTGATCAACTTTTTCCTGTTTTAAAAGGTATCCTTCTTCTTTCAAGTCTTCAATAGTTTTAGCTTTACAGGTAGCTAAATCCATTCCTTCATATCTTCCGGCAGCTGCAGTCAATCTGCCTTTTTCATCAATAGCATCAATAATTTCCAGATTATGTTTATTTACCCAAGCTACATCTGTTTTATCCCCGAAAGTACAAACCATTACTGCACCAGTACCAAATTCAGGATCTACTTCTTCATCAGGATAAATTTTTACTTTCTGATGAGATAAAGGTACTTCAACATATTTATCAACTAAATGAGCATATCTTTCATCATCAGGATGAACTACAACAGCTACACAAGCAGACATTAACTCAGGACGGGTAGTTGCAATCATAACCCCCTCATCTTTAGGATTGGCCTCTTTACCTGAAACTTTAGAACTGGTTATATCATCATAAGAATCTTCCATAGCTGGCGGGAAGTTGACATAGTTTAAAAAGGTTTCATTATCACTATACTCTACTTCTGCAAAAGCAATAGCTGTTTCACAACGAGGACACCAGTTAACAGGATGTATTCCCTGATAAATCAATCCTTCATCATACATTTTTAAAAAGGAATACTGTGTCCTTTTCATGTATTCCGGAGTCATTGTAATAAATTCACGGCTCCAATCCTGTGAAAAACCTAAAGATTGCATTTGATTTTTCATTTTAGCTATGTTCTGGGTAGTTAACTCAATACAATACTCTCTGAACTTAGCTCTTGAAACATCATTTTTCTTAATTCCATGAGTTTCTTCAACTTTAACTTCAGTAGGAAGACCATGGCAATCCCATCCCTGAGTAAATAGAACATCAAAGCCTTTTAATCTCCTGTATCTTGCATTCATATCAATGTAAACCCAATTTAACACATGTCCTAAATGAATAGAACCAGTTGGATATGGCGGTGGAGTATCAATTATATATCTAGGTTTAGTTCCATCACCGAGGAATTTATAAAGCTCCTCATCTTCCCATTTTTGCTCCCAAATCTTTTCTTTTTTAAAATCATAGTCTTTAGGAATATTCTCATTTGACATATCTTTTCTCCAAATAATTAAATAAAAATAATATTATTAAATATGTATTTCTTTATTTAAAAATATATAAGAAAAATTTAAATTATCCGAAAATCTTTTTTGAAATTTTGTTGAATAAAACTAATATTTTAAGATGCATTCCTCATTTACACATCCATACGGTTTAGTGCTGTTATCCTACTGAATTTTCATTTTATTTTTATTTAACGATGGATTTCAAGAGGTATTTAATTTCTTCATTAATATCTCATTAGATAAATTCAGTATTCCAGAATTTAAAAACCATATAACAGATCAGTAATTAAAATAAATCAATATGCAACTTCTACTGTAAAAAAATTAGAAAAATTTCAACAGAGTCAGAAACTTAATAAAAACAGATACTTTAATAATGATTAACTACACTAAATAATAAATGTATAAAAGAATATAAAAGGACTGTTAAAAATGGAATTATTATGGTTTTATGTTGCAATCGTACTAGCTATAAGCGACACAGTCCACACCCAAATCGTGTGGAAAATCTTTAATAAGTTCTACCTTATTTTAGGAGGAATAATTAACAATTCAGTAAATGCTCCATGGAAAACATGGATTATACATGAATTAATGGAAGCAGGATTCCACTTTATTTTTGTGTCAATAGTATTTTTAAATTTAGAAATAGGAATATTAGCAGCATTTATTCATTTTGTAATAGATGTAAGCCACACATTACTTATTAGCAGTCATATGAATGAATTAGAACACAGGTCATTACATTTTGTAATTGAATCATTATTCTTCATAGCTATTTATGGATTATAAAAATAATTTTATTGGAGTATATTAAATGCCAGTTATTACATTCAAATATCAAGATTTAAAAGATTTAGGAATAGATATGGAAAAAGACGAATTAATAAACACTTTACCAATGATGTCAAGTGATATTGAAGACTTTGATGATGAAGAAATTAAAGTGGAATTTTTCCCGAATCGTCCGGACAATTTATCTGTAGAAGGAGTTGCCAGATCTTTTAAAGGCTTTATCAATCAGGAAACCGGACTTCCAAAATATGAAGTTGCACCATCAGATGAAAGTGTAATTGTAGATGCTGAAGTGGCTAAAATCAGACCTTACATTGCCTTTGCAAAAATCGAAGGTGTTGATTTTACCGGTGATAAACTTAAATATATTATGGATTTTCAGGAAAACCTTCACTGGGTAATCGGAAGGGACAGGAAAAAAGTAGCTATTGGTATTCACAATGCAGATGTTGTATCCCAGCCATTCCATTATATAGCTACTCCTAACGATGAAAATGCATTTGTTGCTCTTGAAAAAGATACTCCAATGACTCCTGAAGAAGTATTAACCCAGCATGAAAAAGGAGTTGCTTATGCTCATCTTCTTGAAGATTTTGATAAATATCCTTTAATTTTAGATAAAGACAATCAGGTACTTTCCATGCCTCCAATCATTAATGGAGAACTTACAAAAATTGATGAAAATGTAAAAAACATTATTGTAGATGTAACTGGAACTGATGAACGTGCAGTTAATCAGTGTTTAAACATTATCTGCAGTTCATTTGCAGAAGTCGGCGGAAAAATAAAAAGTATGGAAATTAAATACGAGGATAAAATCATAACTACTCCTGATTTAACTCCTCAGGTAAAAAATGTCCATGTTGATGTAGCTAACAGTTTAATTGGCGGAACTGACTTAAATGCTGAAGATATACAACAGCTATTATCTCAAGCACGTTTTGACTCAGAAATATTAAATGACAATGAATTGAAAGTTTATATTCCATCTTACAGAATAGATATTCTTCACGAAGTGGATGTTGTTGAAAACATTGCTGTACAATACAGAATTAATGATGTTGAAGCTAAACTTCCAGACATTTCAACAATAGCTTACGAACATGACTGGTTCAGATCAGAATCAATTATGAGAGAAGTTATGATCGGATTAGGATTTCAGGAAATTATGAGTTTAATGCTTACTAATGAAGATGCACACTTCACTAAAATGAAACAAAAAGAAATCGACCATGTTCAGGTAGCAAGACCGATTACAATTGACAGAACCATGATTCGTACAAGCTTAATCAACAGTTTAATGGAATTCTTAGAAGACAATAAACACGAAGATTTACCTCAAAAGATATTCGAAATAGGTGATGTCTTATATATGGATGAAACCCAAGAAACCAAAGTAAGAGCTTCTAAAAAACTAGCTGGATTAATCTGCCACTCAAGTGCAAACTTTACTGAAATCAAATCTGTTGTAACCAGCTTACTTCAAAACTTAGGTTATTCCATGGAAATCAGTGACAGCGACAATTCCAGTTTTATAGCTGGAAGGGTAAGTGATGTAAAAGGAACTTCAGCTAATGGAAATGTATCCGGTTTCTTTGGTGAATTCTCCCCTGAAGTAATCACTAACTTTACTCTAGATTATCCGGTAATCGGATTTGAAATTGAATTTAACCCACAGGAATAATTCAATTTTCTAATTTCTCTTTTTTTAATTTTATTTTATCAGAGGATTTAAAGATAAATCAATTTCATAAAGCAATTTTTCCAATTATTAGGCAATTTAGATAATTAGCCCTTTAATACCACAGTTTTTTCATTTGAACATCAATTTCAGAGTAATTTACATCAGGATTATTCTGAGAAGAATTGTTAACTGAAATGTTTTGTGAATCTTCACCATATTGTGGCATTTGTTCAGCAGCTATCAAAACACCGCCAACAGCTATAATTACAATTAAAAATAAAACCCATTTATTCATAGTTATTCTCCAATTAAAGTTATGTTAACTATCCTATTATGTCTTGGTCCATCTAATTCTATAAAAAATACTGATTGCCAAGTTCCTAAATTTAATTTATTGTTATATATTGGAACAGACTCACTAGAAGAAAGTAAAAATGATTTTAAATGAGCTTTAGCATTATTATCAATATTATCATGTTTATAACTAAATTTATTAGAAATTATATTGGATAATGCAAATTCCAAATCTTCAAGTAGGCCTTCCTCATTTTCATTTACGCAAATAGCTGATGTAGAATGTTTAGAAAATAAATTTACAATTCCATTGCTGACCTTGGAATTAGTTATTATTTCATTAATTTTAGATGTTATGTCAATAATTTCAAAAGTCTTATTTGTATCTAAATTAATCTCAATATTTTCAATTAGCATTATAAAAATATTATATGAAACTAGTATTTAAAAATTAAAAAACAAATCAATACAGTGAAACTTAAATAGTTTTTTAATTTTTTGGCTTTGCAGACTTATTCTTGAGTTAGTAATTTATTTTCAAAGCAGAAAAAATCTTTCAGATTTTGGTTTTGAAAAATCAATGCTAAAAAAAATAAAGAAATAAACAAAGATATCATTCTAATCATCATTTTAAGTATTTTTCTCCATTCAATCAACTTACTATTTATTTTCATTAAAGACTTTTGCAAATATAAGTTATTATATGACGTATTCAGTAAATTACTCAAAAACTCCCCCCCCAATTACATAAACGCAAATGTTTCAGGAGGTAAATAAATAATATTGTCCTCTTTGGCAATATTTGATTTGGTATTTGAAATAATTATACCGTGAGGAGAATTATATGTACTAATAGCACGTTTAATTTGACTTTTATCCTTTTTACCACAGCTTACTTCAATTGGAATAGGTTTTTCTAATCCTCTTTGAACAATAAAGTCAACATTTTTCCCACTACTTTTTTTATTGCTGTCATCATAGTATATTTTATAATTTATGTGATTTTTATTATCCAAATCATGGAAACTTGAAGCTACATAAGTTTCAAGCAGTTTTCCCATATATGCTGTTTCATCCTCAAAGGTAGCATTGCCTATATTTAATATAAGATTATGTTTTAAACTTGATGTTGCAAAAAAATATTCATAAGGTTTTGTTGTTCGTTTTACTGATGAAGTAAAGGGTTCAATATGAAATATTAATTGTGTTTTTTCAAGAATATTTAATACTTTAGTGACTAAAGCAATCTTGGCATCAAAATGATTTGAAAGAGAACCTTTTGAAACTTCACCAGGATTTTGAAAAGCAAAAAAATTCAAAATCTGAAAAGCAAGATATTGTGTATCATTATTTATACCTTCAATATTGGCCATATCCGTTGTAACAACTTTATCCACCATATCAACAATTTTTTTAGTTATATCATTAGTATTTTGATAAAATGAAGATGGAAAACCTCCAAATTCTAAGAAATTCTTCAATTCATACATATCATAGTTTGAAAAACTTGAATATATATTAATTATTCTTCTTTCTAAATCGGCAATATTTTGCACATTTCCGTCAAAAATCATTTGAATTAATGACTCTGAAATATCATTTTTAAAATTTCCATATTTTAATTTTAAATGTTCTGAATATGTTAACGGGTAAATTGGAATATTTAATAATCTCCTTGCAGCATCAGGATTATAAGAAAGTTTTAGTGCAGATGATCCACTGAAAATCATAAAAATATTTTTAGTGCCGTCAAATATTAATTTTCCATTTAACGCCCATTCTTTATCATACTGTGCTTCATCAATTAAAAGGAATACCGGTTTAGATAATGTTTCAATTATTGAATTATGATATGTTTCCAAATAGGAATTAACAACATTAAAAATATCAGCATTACCTATTTTTTTTAATCGGTCACAGGAAAAATACAAAATATTTTCAGGAGATATCCCTTTTTCTTTTAGAAGATATTCATATACCTGAAATAGCAGAGTTGTTTTTCCAACATCACGCACCCCAGGTAAAACAATAAAACGATTTATATCTTCCCCTTCAAGAAAATTATCAATATATTTTATAATATTATCATAATCAGAACGTTTGTTAAATTTTTTATCTTTGTATGTTAACTCCTGATTTAATTTCATAGGTACTGACAATATTTGATTTCTAATATATTTATTTTGCAATTCGTTCATTGTTTTGCCCCCTCAAAATAATAATTATTATCATATATAGTCATAGTTATTTATATATACTACTATTTTTAACAGTTATAGTTATTTATATATAACTAACCTTTTAATCACCATAGTTTTAAAATTTAACTTTACATCTTCATTTAGTTTATTTGTATCCAAATTAAACCTAATATTTCCAATTATGAAAATATTATATAAAACAAGTATTTAAAAATTAAAAAAAGAAAAATGAAAAAAATGTTTATCACATTTTATTTTTACGTTTATATCCTATTACAAATAAAACCAATAAAGCAATTACTGCAAGAATAATAACTCCAGAACTGTTCTGAATTGCTTTAGCTATTTTATTTGGAGATACTAACTCATAAGATTTTCCTTCTTTTGATGAACCGTCATCACTTGGAGAATCACTGCTGCTTGAAGATTTTGCTGAACTCTGATCTCCGTTAGCCATAGCATCTTTACCGCTTAAAGATTCATATTTCTGATAGTAATCAGAACTATTTGTTCCAAGGTACTGTGAAAATTCATCAGAGTTTTTGATATTTGCAGAACCGCTGTCGCCAGAAGAAGTTGAACCATCACTAATTACTGAAGAATTGGTATTTCCACCAGAAGCATCTCCAGAACCAGAATTATCACCAGTTTTATCACCTGAATTATCACCATCAGTATCAGAAGGTTTGCCGTCAGATCCTGTGTTATCTTTATTACCAGAATCAGAACTTCCGGAATCATCCTTTTTATTATAGGAAGTTACTTTCTGTTTTATTTTTTTAACTTCCTGATTATGTTCTCCGCCAACCTGAATTTCAACCTGATGGTCAACATTAGGATCTGCTTTAATTACTGCTTTACCATTCTCCAAAGTTGCAGTATACATATTACCGTCAACTTCAACCTGAACTGAAACAGTTCCGGCTTCTTTTACTGGTGTATCTCCTTCAACCATTTGAATTCCTATACCATTAGGTAAGGATATTGCATTTAATCTTAGGATTTTTGCAAGCAATAACGGACAGACAAATGTATTTTCAGGGTCGTCAGAATTGAAAAAATTCGGACCTAATGTAATCATATTTTGTAAAGGATTGTTTTTAGCCTGAAAGTTTTCATTATGTGCAAATGAATTATAGGACACATAAACTCCATTATTAGCTACTGCACGATATGAATCCCCAAATAAAAGACCATTACCAGATTCAAAACCACCTAATTCACAGTTGGGGTTTTGAATATTGTGGATAAGAGTATTTGCTTTAATTTCATCCCCACTGGATTGACAATTTACATAAATACCATTTGTATTATAATTAAGGAAATTATGAGTATAGGAATTGTTAAAAGATTTGCCGTATAATGAAATTCCGTTAAAACTATTATTACAGCAATAATTTGAAGTTATATTGGAATTATCAATATCATAAATCTCAATTCCTGATCTGCCGTTAAACATCATTGTGTTATTGGCTACATAACAATTGGAAACATTTTGAAGCTGAAGTCCGTTTTCCTTAGCTTTATTTAAAACATTTCCCCATAAAGTTATATCATTAGAATCTTTAACCAGAAGATTATTTCCAGCACCAACAATGGAATTTCCCTTAACAATAGTATTATCCGAATTATCAACAATAACTCCGTAATCAGATGATGCAGCTATAATATTAAATCCTGACAATACACTGCCGGCACTATTTTTTGTGAAATAAAAACCAAAAGTTTTATCAGTATTTAACTCCTGAACTTTATTGGACAAATCACCAGATGTATAAATCGTACTGTTAACATTAGAGACAATATTTACTTTTTTGTCAACAACTAATGAAATCCCCTTATATTCCTTGCTAACAAAATTAAAGGTATCTCCCTGTCCAGCATTATCCAACATTGACTGAATATCATTATTGGACAAATCAGAAGAAACATCATAGACAGTGCCTTCCACAGCAACATCATCATTACTAAATTGTAATTCATCAGCTCCGTAGACAGATGAAACTAGGATTAAACCTAAAAGACATATGATAAAAAGATTTAACAATTTTTTATATTTCTTTTCAACCATATCAATCCACCATCAACATACATTATAAATCAATAATTATATTGATTAAAAATGTATATGAAAATCAAAGCATATAAATATTTTCAATAATTTAAAACACTATAAACCAGATTAAATGAAAAAATAACCATTTTTAAAGTAAATATAATTAAAATTCAAATCGAAATATTTATCATATCACCAAACAAAGGATATACCATTAAATACATAACGTATTTAATATCATTAAATGAGGTAGAATAATGAATAAAAAAGGATTGATATTATCCATATTCTTAGCATTCATTGTTATTTTATCTTCAGGCTCTGTTTTTGCAGAAGACATAAGTAATGCAACTTCTGACGACAGCGTTTCAAGTTCAATGACAAATAATGCAGTTTATGGGGAAGCAACAGCATCTTCCAATTATACTGTTCATACAGGTTCAAATAGTACAACTATTCAAAATACTATAAACAGTATGCATGACGGAGATGTATTGAATTTTGAAAAAGGTGAATATAAAGACATTTGCATATATATTGATAAAAATATTACTGTAAACGGTAATGGTGCACAATTAATTGGTTATCAAACACCAGGAATTAACAATACAAATATTCCAGACATTGTTAAAAACACAACAAAAACTGGCGGATATGGAATAACTAATTTTGCAACTGTTTATATTCTTAAAACAGCAAATGTAAAACTTAACGGATTAACCATGGTTGGTTTAAACAGTACAACTTATTCTAATGTGGTACTCTATGCATATCAAGCTAAAAATTTAGAAATACTTAATAATACTATAATAGGATCTTCATGGGGTATTTATTTACAAACTTGTGTAAATACTACAATAAATCAAAATACCATTAAAAATCAATCAACAACTGGTATTTTAAACTTTGGATCTGCAAAAAGTATAATAAAAAATAATAAAGTTACAAATGCTATAAATCATGGTATTGACGTAAGACACGGAAGCGGACCAAATGTAACTGTATTCAACAACACAATTATCGGTTCAAAAGAAGGAATATACCTTATGCATTCCGGAGGACACAATGTATATAACAACACCATTATCAACTGTACCATCAGTTCAATAACCTGTTATGGTTCTTCTGATATTTATATATACAACAATACAATGTTCAAATCCAGAATGGGAGTATTGTTAGGTTCCGGATTTTCAAATATCACCATTGGTGAAAATACCTATAAATTAGCTAATTTACCTTACCCACCTACTTTTGTATATTATGTAGGAATTGCAGATTCTGCATATCAAAGTCCACAAAGTGTAAGTGGAACTTATAGTGATATCAGTACTTACTCTCCAGCATATACCAATAAAACTGACATTGAAACTCCTAAAGACATTGTAATTGATTATAGTGGAATATTAAAACCTACCGGAACTACATATACTGTTCCTGTCGGCACCACAAGTGAAAATATTCAAAAAATGATTGATTCAATGAAAGAGGGTGACACTTTATCATTTGAAAAAAACGGAATTTATGAAAATATTTGTATTTATGTTGATAAAAACATTAAAATACTTGGAAACAACGCAACATTAATCGGATATGAAACAAAAGGAGTTAATAACACCAATATTCCTTCAAAAGTATGGAAAAAAACCAATGAAGGAGGATACGGTTGTGTTTACTTATCAGTATTATATTTATTCAATACTGATAATGCAGTTGTATCTGATTTAAACATCGTTGGAAAAGCTCCAGGATATAATCCAAATACTGTTAGTACAACCACTGACGAATATAAAACCACTTCACTTTACTCAGAATCTAATAAAAACATAACAATTACCAATTGTGATGTTAAAGGATCTTCATGGGGTATTTTCTTACAATACAATAAAAATGCTGTTATTACAAATAACAACATCCATGACCAATACACCACTGGATTAATAAACTTTGGATCAGCTAACAGCATTATTGCAAATAACACAGTTACCAATGCTGTAAACCACGGTATTGACGTAAGACACGGAACCGGACCAAATGTAACTGTATTCAACAACATAGTTATCGGTTCAAAAGAAGGAATATACCTTATGCACTCTTCCGGACACAAAGTATACAATAACACTATTATTAAATGTACTTTAAGCTCCATAACTGCATACGGTTCAGGTAATGAAGCAATATTCAACAACACATTAACAGGAAGTAGAATAGGCATAATTGTTGGTGGTGGATACTACAATGTAACTATCAGTAATAATAATTACAATTTAGACAGATTACCATTCCCTCCATCATTCCCATATTACATTGTTCAAGCAGATAATAAATACCAAGATGCTGACAAAGCACAAGGAACTTACTATGACTCTGCAAAAGAACCACAAGCAGTTATTATCGTTGATGATGTTACAATGTATTATAAAAATGGAACTAAATTACATATTAATTTAAAAGACAATAACGGATACAACTTAGCTAAAACCAATATTACAGTTACTATAAATGGTGTTTCTTACAACAAAACCACTGATGACAAGGGTGTTGTTGAAATGAACATTTATTTAAGACCTGGAGTATATACTGCAACAGTTGCTTATGCTGGAAATAAAACACTTGGAGCAAACTCTGTAGATGCCAAAATTACTGTTTTATCAACTATAACTGGAAATAACATAACTAAAATGTATCAAAATGGAACTCAATTCTTTGCTACATTTGTAAATGGCCAAGGAAAAATATTAGCTAATACAAATGTTACATTTAATATCCATGGTGTATTCTACACTAAACAAACTGATGCTAACGGAACAGCTAAGATGAATATTATGTTAAGACCTGGTCATTATATTTTAACTGCATATAATCCTGTTAATGGTGATGAACAAGGATTCAGTATAGATGTTAAATCTTTAGTTGAAGCTAGTGATTTAACTAAATATTACTTAAATGCATCTAAATTCCAAGCAACAATTTATAACAAAGACGGTTCTTTAGCAGTAGATAAAAATGTAACCTTTAACATAAACGGTGTTTTCTACACAAAAACCACTGATAAAAACGGTGCTGCAAGCTTAGGAATAGCTTTAAGACCTGAAAACTATACTATTACAACTATGGTTGACGGTTTGGATATTGGAAACAAAGTCACTGTATTACCGACTTTAGTAACTAAAGATTTAGATATGAAATACTTAGACGGCAGTAACTTCACTGCACAAACTTTAGATGGTCAAGGTAAGCCATTAGCTAACCAGAATGTATCATTTAATGTAAATGGTGTCTTCTATCACAAAGTCACTAATAAAGATGGTATTGCAAGCTTAGGAATCAGATTAATGAGTGGTGAATACATTATAACTTCCTACTGGAATGATTTCCAAACTGGAAACACAATAAAAATAGCTTAAAAAGAGGTTAAAAACCTCTAATTTTTTCTTTTTTTCAAAAAAATAATTTTAAAATCAGTAACTGTTTCTTCTGGAATAAGCTATATAGACAATGAATATTCCTATTAAAAGAAGAACAATTTGTGGAAATATTGCAAATAAAACAACTGGAATCAATTTTAATTCTGCTAAAATCCATAAAAGAGCATAAATTATAATTAAAATTCCCATAAGCATAGCTATTTTATTAGCTATTTCCTTAAAATCATATGGAATTCCACCCGGTATTGGCATTATAACACCTTTACAATTCTTTTATACCATCAGAAGTACCAATTATAACTTTATCAACCATCTGAGTAAAAATACCATTTTCAACAACACCTGGAATAGAATTCAAATCTATTTCCATATGCATCGGGCTTTCTATTTTTTCAAATTTGGCATCAATGACAAAATTTCCATTATCTGTTATGACCGGTCCGTCTTTACGCTCACCCATTCTTATTTCACATTTTGCACCCATATCTTCCAAAGTTTGTATAACAACACGTGATGCATCAGGAATTACTTCTACAGGTACTGGGAAGTTTCCAATTTCTTCAACATATTTAGATTCATCTACAATTACAATAAATTTCTTTGCAGCATAATCTACAATTTTTTCTTTAGTGTGAGCTGCTCCTCCGCCTTTAATAAGATTAAGGTTTTTATCTACTTCATCTGCACCGTCAACAGCCAAATCAATGTCATATTCTTCCAAGCTGGTAATTGGTATGTTCCATTGTTTAGCAAGCAGTAATGATTGAAAAGATGTAGGAATTCCCATAACATTTATTCCTTCATCAGCTATTCTTTTACCTACTGCTTCAATGAAATAATGAGTTGTAGATCCTGTTCCAAGTCCTAAGACATCTCCATCTGTAACATATTCTGCTGCTTTATAACCTGCTTCTTTTTTAAGATTCATATTAACATATCCTTATTTTTAAATAACAAAACCTAATGTAAGTTTATTAAGTTTATATCCTTTTTTACATTCACCTTTATGTTTTCCATGATTTTTTAAAACAATACATTTGTCCCCATCAACTAATCCTTCAGGGAAGCAATAATCATGATATTCACATTCTTCGTCACAATCAACAGATTCATAAGAAAATGTAGACCCTTCAAAAACACTTTTTGAGGAAGAAAGTAATGTTATATTAGACCTGTCAACTTCTACCGGAATAACTATATTTTCAGCATGAACTGGGCACTTTTGTTCATTATCACGAACATCAATGATTTTATATTTCCTATTTTTTTCTAAAGAGTCAACACAAGATGCTTTAAATCTACAACTTTCACATTCATCTACAGAACCATAAAAAATAAACTCATTACCCTTTTTTGCCAAATCTTTACCAATTAATGTAATCATTTTATCACTCCAGTTTTTAGAGCTAATTCATAAGCTGCATCTTCAGATATGCCATTATCTCCTAAAATAGTATATCTCTCCGGCCTAATAGTATGTGCCATTGTTAATGCATCAATAACATTTTCATCACTAATTCCCAATTCCTTAGCAGATGTTGGAGCCCCAACAGCTTTTAAACTATTTCTAATAAATTTCCAGTCCCCACCGTATAAATACATCATCAAAATAGTTCCAACACCACATTGTTCACCATGTAAACAAGGCTTATCTAAAATCTTATCTAAAGCATGGGAAAATGTGTGTTCTGATCCACTAGCCGGACGACTGGAACCTGCAATACTAATAGCCATTCCACTACTAAACAAAGTTTTAACAACAAGACGTGCACTTTCTTCCAAACCTGGTTTAATACTATCAACATTATCAGTAATCATTTTTGCAGACATTATAGATAATGATGCTGCAGATTCACTATATGGCTCATTTTTTAAACGATGAGCTAACTGCCAATCCTTAATAGCTGTAAAATTTGAAATCAAATCTGCACAACCTGCAGATAATAATCTAAAAGGCGAATTTGCAATAATTTTACTGTCAGCAATAACAGCTATTGGTGCATGGGCTTTAGCAGATGTTGCAGTTTTAGGATTTTTTATTGAAGCTAAAGGAGATACAATACCATCATGTGAAGCAGTAGTTGGCATTGAAACAAAAAATACATTTTTATCAAATGAAGCTAATTTAGCTACATCAATAACTTTTCCACCACCAACACCTAAAACAGTAGTATTCGGAGCAATCATTTCACTGACTTCATCTACTGAATCATAAGATACTTTCTCAACAATTTTAACATCTACTTCAATGTCCTTATCTTCAAGACTTTCAATAACATGTTTTGCTGCAATATCATATGTATTCGGACCTGTTAGAACTAAAACTTTATTGTCTAAATGTAAATCCTTACAAATTTCACCAGTTTCATATATAACATCCGGTCCGATGTATACTTCACGAGGCATTTGTATTTTTCTAGTATTCATAATATCTCCCAAACATATTATACATTTGTATATTTTTAATTAGTAGTTATAAATAGCTTATCATTTAGGTATGACAAAATTTTCTTTAAATAGATTTAATAGGCATTAACAACTGATATATAATTATTATAAAAATTTAATTAAGGTGATATGGTGGAAAATTTTAGTGAATGGTTTCATGACATATTAGAAGAAGCTAACATAACTGATTCAAGATATCCTATTAAAGGAATGGCTGTATGGATGCCTTACGGTTTCCAAATAAGAAAATATACAACAAATCTAATAAAAGAAGTATATGATCGTGATCATGAAGAAGTTTTATTTCCACTTCTTGTTCCAGAAACAGAACTAGCTAAAGAAGGATTGCATGTAAAAGGATTTGAAGATGAAGTTTACTGGGTTACTCATGGAGGTAAAACTCAATTAAATGAGAAATTAGCCTTAAGACCAACTAGTGAAACATCAATCTATCCAATGTACTCACTATGGATCAGGTCCCATATTGATTTGCCATTGAAATATTATCAAATTGTAAATACATTCAGATATGAAACAAAACATACAAGACCACTTATTCGTGTTCGTGAGATTACTACCTTTAAGGAAGCACATACTGCTCATGCAAGCAAAGAAGAGGCAGATATTCAGGTTCAGGAACATATTGAAAACTATAAAGAAATCTTTGATACATTAGGTATCCCGTATACTTTAACTAAAAGACCTGAATGGGACAAATTCCCAGGTGCAGATTATACTATGGCTTTTGATGCAATAATGCCAGACGGAAAAACCCTGCAAATCGGTACTATCCATAATCTAGGTCAAACATTTGCAAAAACCTTCGATATAACCTTTGAAGATAAAGACGGAGAACATAAACTGGTTTATCAAACTTGTGCAGGTTTATCTGACAGAGTAATAGCTTCTGCAATCGGAATTCATGGAGATGAAAAAGGATTACGTCTTCCACCGGAAATTTCACCAAAACAAATAACAATCATTCCTATTTTATTTAAAAAAGGAAAAGAAGAAGTTTTAGCTAAATGTGAAGAACTTAAAAAAGAGTTTGAATCTGCAGGATTACGTGTAAATATTGATGACAGAGACATCAGACCAGGTAAAAAATTCTATGACTGGGAATTAAAAGGAACTCCAATAAAACTTGAATTAGGTCCTAGAGATTTAGAAAACAACAAAACAATAGCTATGCGTAGAGATAAACTGGAAAAAATTGAACTTGATTTAAATGAAAATCTTGTTGGCAATGTAATTAGTTTAATTGATGAATTAAATGAAAACCTTGCTGAAAGTGCAAAAGAATTCCATAAAGACCACATTAAATTTGCATCTGACATTGATGAAGTTAAAGAGTTAATTGAAGCAGGAAATGTTGTAGCAGTTAACTGGTGTGGAGATACTGCCTGCGGACAAAAAATAGAAGAAATCACTGGTTATTCTGTTTTAGGTATCTATGAAGAACTTGAAGGAAAAAGTAAAAAATGCATAATCAGTGATGAAGATGCTAAATATGTTGCATTAATAGCTAAAACTTACTAGAGATGAAAATATGGATGACATTTATGGAATAATACCTGTCAGCAAATTTAAAGAATGCAAAACCAGATTATCTCCATTTTTAAGTGAAGATGAAAGGGAAAAACTCCTGAAAGTTATGCTTAAAGATGTTACTGATACTTTAAGGAAATATACTGATAAAATAATTATAATCAGTGCTGATGAAGATGTTTTAGAATATGCTAAAAGCTTAAACTTAAGTGTTTTAAAAGAAAATGAAAACTCAAATTTAAATAAAGCATTAAAACAGGCTATGGAATACTGTAAAGGCAAAACTAAAAAAGTAATCATAATGCCATCTGACATTCCCCTCATCGGTAAAACCAACCTTAAAATGGTAATCGATTCAAGTAAACAGCTTGATTTCATCATTATTCCTTCAAAAGGAGGGGGAACAAACACTATAATTATGAAACCACTGGCTATCAGAACTAAATTTGGAGATTTCAGTTATAAGGAACATGTAAATGCTGCAGACAGGAAAAACTTAAATCCTCAAGTTCACGACTCATTATTTATGGCTCTGGATGTTAATACAACTGAAGATTTAGGAGAAATAATGGTTCATGGTGAAAATACTGAAACCAGACGTTATTTAAAAGAGTTAAAAATAAATGTTGAGTCAGTACATGGCAGCGAACGTTTGAGAGTCACAAGAGGCAGTTAAATGATTGTAATGTCAATAGCTGGCGTTGATCCATCTGGAGGAGCAGGTATTTTTGCAGATATCAAAACATTTCAGGCACTTGGTGTTTATGGAACTGGAATTGTAACTGCACTTACTGCCCAAAATCCTCAAAAGATGTACTCTCTAAAAGCTATTGAAACCAGCTATGTTGAAGAGCAGATTGATGCTGTTTTAGACACCTACAATGTTGAATATATTAAAACAGGAATGTTATATTCAACTGATATCATCAAGTCCGTTTCTAAAAAAATCAGAGAATATAATCTGAAAGCTGTTGTTGATCCGGTTATGGTATCAACATCCGGAGGAGAATTAGCTAAAAATGATTTAAGTCAGAATTTACTTAAATATTTACTTCCAAAAGCTATTCTTACAACTCCAAATGTTTCTGAAGCTGAAAAATTAACAAATATTAAAATTACTAATGAAGAAGAAGCTAAAAAAGCTTGTGAAAAATTAGGAAAAACCTGCAACAACATTATAACCGGTGGACATCTTAATGGGATAAATACTACATACATTGATGGAGCTATAAGTATTTTTAAACAAAAACTATTAAAAACAGATAATTTACACGGGAGCGGCTGTAACTTCTCAGCAGCTATTGTAAGTTATTTAAGTCAGAAAAACGACTTGAAAACAAGTATTTTAAAAGCTTCAGATTATACTTACGAAAGTATAAAAAATGGAAAATATGGAACCCTAATAGCAAAATTATAGCTATTAGAAATCTTCCACATTTAATTTATCAAGTACTTCTTCTTGAATTTCAATAAATTCTTTGGATTCTCTTTTTCTAAGTCTTGGCATATCTACATCAAAGATTTCTTTAATTTTACCCGGATTTTTGTCCATTATAACAATTTTATCTGCAAGATAAATTGCTTCATCAACATCATGAGTTACAAAAACAATTGTATTTTTAAATCTTTTCCAAACTCCAATCAGCTGTTCCTGAAGCATGTGTCTATTTTGCATATCCAATGCAGAAAATGGTTCATCCATTAGTAAAATAGGTGAATGATTAAGCAAAGATCTAATAATTGCAACTCTTTGTTTCATACCACCTGAAAGTTCATGTGGATAACTATCTTTAAAGTCAATTAAACCTACACTTTCAAGATATCTTTCTGCAGCCTTAAGATTTTCCTCTTTAGTTCTGTCTTTTTTGAGATTAAGGCCGAACATCACATTTTCCAAAACTGTCAACCATGGAAATAAGGAATATTGCTGAAAAATAACTGCTCTGTCACCAGATGGTTTTTTAACAGTTTCACCATCTGCTATAACTTCCCCAGAAGTTGGTTGGTCAAGCCCAGCTATCAAACGAAGCAGAGTTGTTTTACCGCAACCGGAAGGGCCTAAAAGACAAACGAATTCACCATCTTCAATATTTAAATTAACATCATCTAAAACTTTTATATCATGATCCAAACCGCGACCATGAAAAGATTTATTTATATTTTTAATTTCAATTGCCATTTTAAACTACCTACCAGAATACTCTTTTTTCTATAAGTCCGAAGACATAATCAAGGACTAAACCAATTAAACCAATAACCAACATACCTACAACAGTAGTACCAGTATCAAATAAATTTGTAGCTGTTAAAATTAAATATCCTAAACCGCTACTTGAACCAATCATCTCTGCAGAAATAGTACACATCAATGCTATTCCCACACCAACTTTAAGTCCGGAAACTATAGGAGGCACTGCAGAAGGTAAAATAACCTTTGTAAGCACTGTTTTATCATCTGCACCTAATGTTTGTGCAGATTCAATTAAAACTTTATCAGTTCTTTTAACTCCGTCAATTGTGTAAATAAGAATTGGAAAAACACATCCTATAAAAATAATAAATATAGCCGGAGCAGTTCCAATTCCAAACCACAATATTGAAAATGGAATCCATGCTATCGGAGGTATTGGCCTTAATATACTAATTACAAAACTGCATAAAGTTTCCAACTTACTATACCATCCAAGCAATATTCCTAAAGGAATAGCTACAACAGATGCAAGTGCCATACCACCAAATACTTTAAATAAAGTATCCATAGTGTCAACAAAAAGTTCTCCAGATTGTATTATATTCCAAGCAGAATGACAAACACTGCCCGGACTTGGTAAGAAATAAGGATTAACTAACTCTAAAACAGAAGTTATGATATACCAGATAATTATAATAAAAATTGGTAAAATTATCGGTGTGAACTTATCTTTATTCATTAAATCACTTACATAAAATTTTTTTTACAATTATTAATATTGAATGTATATTTATATAAATATTTCACATGATTTTAAGTAGATAATCACAAATCAAAATTGTATCCAAAGGTATATATACTGCAAAAAGTAAAATAAATGTTACATACAATAAAAGTGAGGTGTAGCTTTGGAAGCAAATAGAAGATTTTTTTCAAAGATTGGATTTAATTATTTTGCACTTGGAATAATCATATTTGTGCTGAATATATTCATCGGATTACTCATAAGCATAATTAATCCAAATCTTTTATCTAATCAAACAATGATGACATTTTTCTCAGCTATTTGGACTTATCTCTTACCTTTACCAATATTTATTTATATAATGAGAAAAACAGAAGCAAAAACTCTTGAAAAACATAAAATGACCATTAAAACATTTATAATATGTATATCCATTACAATGTTTTTAATGTGGATCGGAAATATGATGGGAGTTATTACAACTGCAGGAATCGGCTCATTGATACAGCATGAAGTAGCTAATCCAATTAATGATGTAATAAACAATTCCGGTTTAATTGCAAACCTAATTATAATAACTATAATAGCTCCAATATTTGAAGAACTCATATTTAGAAAGTTATTAATTGACAGAACTATAAAATACGGAGGTACAATTTCAGTACTGCTTTCAGGATTATTATTTGCATTTTTCCATGGAAATTTAAGTCAATTTTTCTATGCATTCCTTCTTGGAGGATTCTTTGCAATAATCTACATAAAAACAGGACAAATCAAATATACAATTGGATTACACATGATTATAAATTTCATAGGATCAGTTGTCAGCTTATTTGTCTCACAACCATTATTAGATTTAGCTAATGGAAGTGTAATTTCACCAACAAGTGCATTTGGCGTTATTTTATACATATTAATAACTTTAGGATTAACAGTTATGGGTTTAATCTACTCCATCAAGTATTTTGATAAAATCAGATTTGACGGAAGTGAAAAAGAAATAATTCTAAAAAATCCGGCCAGTACAATCCTTTTAAATCCGGGAATAATTTGTTTTATATTACTGATGTCCTATACCATATTTACATCAATAGCTTAAAAAAAATAAATTAAGAAGTTTATGCAGTTTCTACTACATTAACTTCTATTTCTCTTGGTTCTTTTAATACAGAACGTGTACTTAAAGCTCCCAAAAGCATAGTTGATAAATTATGTATCAGTGAAGATGTAGAAGGAGTTATAATTCCAAACATACCTAATGCAATTAAAGAACCGTTAATAGCAATTATACTATGATAATTAGTATCTATTTTATTTAACATACCAACACTTAATCTTCTAAGTGTTACTAAATCATATAAATCATCAGACAGTAAAGAAACATCTGCAACTTCTCTGGCAATATCTGAAGAGTTTTTCATTGAAACAGATACATCAGCAGCAGCCAATGCAGGAGAATCATTAATTCCATCTCCAACCATAATAATAGTTCTGCCTTCTTCTTTTAAACTTTCAACAATACTTGCTTTATCTTCAGGAAGCACCTGAGAGCGATATTCAGTTATGCCTAATGCTTCAGCACCACTTTTTGCACCACTTTCACTGTCTCCAGTTAACATGATGACATTTTCAATGCCTAATCTTTTAAGCTCTTCAATAACATCCTTAGCTTCTTCCCTTACAGGGTCGTTAATACATATAATGCCTTCAAGTTTATTGTCAATAGCTAAATAAACTACTGAATATTCACAAATCTTTTCATCGATGAGTTTTTCATCTTTTTTAGATATTTTTATGCCTTCATCATCAAACAGGAAGTGTCTGCTTCCTATAACAGCACGTTTGCCATTATAACTTGTTGCAATACCATGAGCTACAATGTATTCAACTTCACTATGGTCTTCCTCATGTTTTAGGCCTTCCTCTTCAGCTTGTTTTACAATAGCAGTAGCAATACTATGTGCAAAATGCTCTTCAATACATGCAGACATTCTTAAAATTTCATCTCTGGAATAATCTCCAAGAGAAATTACATCAACAACTTTTGGAGTTGCATTAGTAAGAGTTCCAGTTTTATCAAAGATTATTGTATCTGCAGTTGCGTATTTTTCAAGGAATTTTCCACCTTTAACCATCATCCTATTATCTGAAGCTTCTTTCATTGCTGAAATAACAGATAATGGAGTTGTTAATTTAAGTGCACATGAAAAATCAACCATTAAAACAGACAGTGCTTTTGTAGTATCCCTAGTTATTAAATAAGTAAGGAATGTTGTAAGGAAACTGTAAGGCACAATAGAGTCTGCCAATTCCTCAGCTTTACTTTGAGCATCTGCTTTCAATTCTTCTGAATTCTCAATAAGGTTGATAATTTTATTTAATCTGGTTTCTTTATCAAAAGAATAGACTTGAACAATTAAATTGCCCTCTTCGACAACGGTACCTGCGTGAACTGTTTTTCCAGGCATTTTATGGACAGCCAATGGTTCTCCAGTCATGGCTGCTTCATTAACCATTCCTTCACCATCAACAACTTTACCGTCCACAGGTATTACATCACCCATATGAACTTTAATTTTATCATCTTTGTTGATTTCAGATATAGGCTGTTGTATTTCCTCACCGTCTTCATTTACTACCCATACAGTATCAATATTTAAAGTTAAACTTTCTTTTAAAGTATTTTTTGTTTTTTGTAGTGTGTAGTCTTCAAGCAAATCAGAAATTGACAATAAGAACATCATGGAACTTGCCGGATCGAAATCTCTTTTAAGAAGTGATCCGGTAACTGCTGCTCCGTCAAGTAAAGCAACATCCACTCTGAAACTAGTTAAACTGTCTAAAGCATGCCATATATATTTAGCAGCTCTATAAACAGTCAATAAATTTCTAATTGGAATAGGCAATACAATTTTACTTAATACCCTTCTCACAAGCATACCTGATAAATTAACCCAAAAATTATTAGTTAGCTCATTTGAACTCATATACATATCCGGTTCAATTTCAACCAGATCATCAGCAGTTATTTTATCAAGTGCTTCAAAGACTTTATCTCTGTTTTTAACATCATCATAATAGATTAAAATACTTCCGTTTCTATGAGATGTAAAAACTTTTTTAATAAAATTATTTTCTAAAAGCAATGCAGAAATACCATAACCTTCTTTTTCAGTGAAGGCTGCTTGACCTGAACGAACTCTAATACGAGTTCCGTTATTATACATTACTTGGTATTTCATGTTTTAAACCTTATTCGTCATCTTCAACATAAATTGCTTTTTTATCATCTTTATTAGCATCAACAACAATGTCTTCTGCATTTTGAACCATGTCCTGGTAACATTCTTCAGCGTCTTTTTTTGCAGCTAAAACAGCAGCCATACCTTTAGTACAGCCTTCTTTTACTGCTTTAGATTCGAGGATTTTTTTACCTGCAATAGCTGCAGCTATTCCTCCAACAAAAATTAATGCATGTTTATGTTCCATTACTTTATCAATGTATTCTTCCATATTATTTCCTCCAAATATAATTATTATAAAACCTAATTTATTAGGTCTACCTAAAATTTATATCTGTCATATTATATAAATATATTAGGTATTCCTAAAAAAAATAATGTGGAAATTAAATAAATTTAAAAATAAGAAAAAATAAGAAAAAACAGATAAAAGAAGAATAAATTTATTCTTTTTTATCATCTTTAAATAATTCGGCAATACCTGCAACTGAACCTAAAACACCACTAGATTCAAGAGGTAAAAAGACTTTACTTGCTTTTCCATCAGCTATTTTCTCAAGAGATTCCAAATACTTAATAGCTATTAAACCATCATCAGGATTTCCTTCATGGATCGCAGCATATACTTTTTCAATAGCTGCTGCTTCCCCTTCCGCTCTAAGAATTGCAGCCTGTTTATCTGCTTCAGCCATTTTCTTAATAGATTCTGCATTACCTTCAGCTTCAAGAATAGTTGCTTGTTTATCTCCTTCAGACTTTTTAATTTCAGATTGTTTATAACCTTCAGCTTCAAGAATAGATGCTCTTTTCATCCTTTCAGCTTTCATTTGTTTACTCATTGCATCAACAATATCCTGAGGAGGTTCAATTTTTTGAATTTCAACACGAACAACTCTACTACCCCACTTATCAGTAGCCTCATCCAATACTTCACGTAATTCTGCATTAATCATTTCACGGGAAGTTAATGTTTGATCCAATTCCAAATCACCAATAATATTTCTTAAATTGGTTTGTGCAAGTTTGGTAATAGCCTGATAAAAGTCAACAACGTGATAAGTTGCATTAAAAGCATCTACCACTTCATAAAATATAACACAGTCTACAACAACAACAGTATTGTCTTTAGTAATAACTTCCTGAGGAGGTACATCTACAACCTGCTCTCTTAAATCTACTTTTTGCAATGTTTCAATAAATGGAATTAAAACAACAATTCCACTACCTACAGTTCTCTGATACTTACCTAATCTTTCAATAACCCTTTTTCATAAGGTCTTAAAATTTTAATACATTTAATTCCAATAATGGCCAACAATATAACAATTAAAATTGCTATTTCAATCATATTATCCTCCCTAATCTATTTTTTTAACAATTAACTTAATGCTATCAATTCCAATAACTTCCACTTTATCATTAATGTTTAAGTCATCTTCACTATATCCGGACCATTCTTCACCAGCTACTTTAATAACAACATTAGTTTTATTTAATTTCTTTAAAACAACACCTTTCTGCCCAATAAGTCTTTCAGCCGTTGCATTTTTACCTGCTTTTTTTGTTACTTTTTTAGCAAACTTTCTAGTGGATAATATTAAAATAAATGAAGAAACTGCAAATCCAATAAACTGAATATATGGATTAAAGCCTAAATAATTCAATATTATAGCTACAATTGATCCTACACCAAACCATACTAAAAAAAAGCTAGCAGTAACTAATTCCATTATAAAAAAGACAACCATCAAAGTTATCCAAATATAAATATCCATATGAATCTTTTTTAATATTTTTTATAGCTATTTGTTTAGCTATCATATAATTTATTTGTAATTTATTATACTTAATAATTAAGGATGATTTTCATAAAAGAGATAATTTAAATATAACAATTGTTAATAATATCTGCTAAGAGGCAGTTCATATGGAATTTATCAAAACAATGAATGCAATTAAATGGAAATATGAAAATTATGAAAAAACAGAAGAAAAAACTGCTAAAGATGAATATGCTTATTTATTTATTGACTGTCTACCTCCAAGAAAGTTTTCAGTTTATCCAAAAAACTTAGATGACTTTGCAATGGGATATTGTCTTGGAGAAGGTTTAATAAAAACAAATAATGATATAAAAGATATAAAAGTAAGTGAAACAAATGTATTAGTTAAAACTCGTCTTAACCATACTCCTGAAGAGGACTTTGAGCAGGAAGGAATAGTCCAAAAAAGAAAAGGAGATTGTGAGCATGCCTGTGTTTGCAGATTACTTGAATATCATGGAGTAAATTCCGATAATGCCGGAGGAATCAGATCCCAATTAAAAACAATAACTCCAAATAATTCCACTTTAAAAATTGATGCAACACAAATTATAAAAGACATGGAAAATTTAAAAGAAAATGCTAAAATTTGGCAAGAAACAGGCAGTGTTCATGCAGCTCAATTAATTTATAAAGATAAAAGCATTATAAGAGAAGATGTTAGCAGACATGTAGCTGTAGATAAAGTTATTGGAGCTGCTTTTAAACTAGGATACGATTTAACACAATCATACCTTACATACAGTGGAAGAATGCCTGCAGATATGCTTATAAAAGTAATAAGAGTGGGAATTCCAATTAACATATCTAATGCAGCACCTGCAGCTTCAGGATATGAAATAGCTGAAAAAGGCGATATAACCATGGTTGGTTTTGTTAGAAATAACAGATTTAATCTCTACAGTGCTCCGCAGAGAATAAATCTTGAAAAATAAAAGAGGTATTTTTTTCTATTGTGTTTCTAATTTTTTACAATTTAACTTTTATTCCCCCAAGCTTTTAAAAAGTACTGTTTTTTACTTTTTATTAACTAACTTCATTACTCCTTAACTCAACTCGCAATTTTTTTACTTATTTTCCTTCAATCCTTTTTATTTCTTTAATCATTTTATCAAAATCAGATTCAAAGGTTTTATCTTGTTTAACCCTAAATTTCTCATATTCACTTTTTGCAATTTCTTTAGCTTCTTTTGAGGATATTTTTCCTTTATCCAATAATCTTGGTAATTCATTTAAAGTAATATAACTGTCTAACACATTTTTCCAATCTGCCATACTTGTAGGAATTTTTCTCATAGCTCTATTTTCAGCTAATGTTAAAAAACCATCCACTAAAGTATTTAATAATTTAATTTCTTTTTCTTTTAGATAATTTTTTGCTATTACAACATCACTTTGAATTATTTTCCCATTAGGTGATTTGCTCCAAGAAGTTAATCCCATATGTGGTTTATCACTGTCACTACGTTCTGAAATTATTTCTGCAGCAGTTTTTTCACTTACTGCATATATTAATTTATTTTGTACTGTAGCAAAAAATTCTTTTGTTATTTCAGATTCAAAATTATAATCATAACTTGTTGCATAAATATCAGTTATTTTCTGATTAAATCTTCTTTCAGAGGGGATCTAATTTCACGAATTTCATCGAGTAACTCCTCAAAATAATCTTTAGTAAATCTTCCCCCTTTCTTCAGAAGTTCCTTATCTAATACAAAACCTTTAACCATATATTGCTTTAAAATAGCATTAGACCATTTACGAAACTGAGTGGCTTCTTTACTGTTTATTCTATACCCTATCGATATAATTGCATCAAGATTATACCATATTTGAGGCATTCCTCCTTTTTTAGAGTTTATCAACTCTGAGTTGATAAACTCGGATTCCTCCTCAAATAATTTTTTGGAACTTAAACTAACTTCATTTTTATTTAACTCTCCATCCTGAACTATATTACTGAAATGCTTGGATATATTTTAAGTACTTGTTCCAAAAATTTCTGCAATAACTTTTTGACTAGCCCATAATGTATCATCACCAATAATAAATTCACCTTCAACAGATCCCTCTTCACTTTGATATAATAATTTTTCAACTAATTTAAATTCCACCATAATTTATATAACCTCTACACTTTACTCTCCAAAAAAAAATTAATTATGTGTTTCTTGTTTTTATATTTATATTATAAGTTAATATAAATGTTTCTATTCAAAAAATTAACCTTAAAATACAATATATTCAATAAAAATAATAAAATGCAAAACATTATTCAGTATAAAAAAAATAAAACACATTGAGTTCTAAATTTTAGTGTTTAATTAGTTTTGTGAAATGTTAAGTTATTGTTCATTTTACAAAAAATATTATCACTTCATCCAAACCATTCATTTTATATTATAAAATATTTTCACTAAATTAATAAATCTTTAAAAACATGTCAACCACCTTTTTAAGGTCTGTTTCATATGATATTCTTGTGTAGATTCAGTAAAAATCAGTTACATTTAAGTTTAAAGTTTCCATTCTAGCACAACCATTTGTACTCATAAATAATATTGCTGCTTTCATTAAGTTGTCTGCAACATCTAATGCGACTTTTATTACTTCATGATCGGGCAAATCTTTATAATTTATTGGTAGCGTGATTTTCAAGCTTTGTGTGATTATGGGTGGTAGTCTCTGTTGGGGGCGTAATTGTATTTGAGGACCAGTTCTTCCTCTTCTTCAGCCCCCAATATTAGTTCGCAAAATGTTTTATTGTAAAATTTAGTGTATTGTTTTATTATTACTTTTATCCGTTTATAGGGGCTGAAGAGAGGTTTCTTTCTAACGAAAATTCTTTTAACAGTTTTCCATCATTGCCCATATTTCCTATTACCTTTTTATTTTTTTTATTAAACTCTTATATGAAAGCATTTGAAAAATAAAAGAGGTATTTTTTTCTATTGTGTTTCTATAACGCTATTTAAAATTTGAACAGCCTTACTGAAAGCGGGCATTCCAGAAGTTAAAAGGACAATTTTCAAAACATCCATTATTTCTTCTTTAGTAATATCTAATTCCTGCATTCCACTTTTTATTTGTTTTTTAGTAGCTCTTGGATCTGCTCTTGAAGCTGTAATTCCAATAGCTATTAATTTTTGGGTTTTATAATCAAGAGCATGTCCGTCATAAACTACTTCACTTATATTTTTAACAAGGTCATAAAGGTCAGGATATTCTCCTTCAAGTTCATGAATTCCTTTTCCATAAAAAACTTCATCTTTCATATAACCACTCACCTTAATTGATTGGTTATTATATAAAAAATAAGTTATATATAAATGTAATCAGTTATTTTCAATAGCTTCACGAACTTTTTTAATAGCTATTTCCTTTTTAGCAGGATATGCTGCTATTTTGACTTTAAGATGAATTGAATCTCCGGAATCTACAATTTTAATTTTTTCATTAATTGCATCTTCCTTAGATAATCGTAAAAATAAATTTCCTTTATCATCAACTTTGCGTTCCAAATCATTATTTAATTTATCAAGTTGATTTTGGTCTAATTCTAAAAGTAAATTAAAAAAAGCTTTTGTTTGTCTTTTCTTATCTACAACACCTGAGAGTATAATAATTTTATCTTCCATTAATCCTTCTGCATCTTCACTTTCAATTTCAGCATCTGGAAGTATGTTGTAGATAGCCTGAGTTAATTCATCGAGATTTTCACTCTCATAAACAAACTCTCTAAATCTTATATTATGAATCATTTTATCAAAAAAAGGTATTAAGAAAGGAGATTTATTTTCTTCTCCTTGCTTGTTCACTACCTTTTCCTTTGGAAGTTAATCCACGTCCTTTAGTTCCAGCACTAGTTAAGCCTCTGAGAGCTCTGTTAGTGTGTTTTTTGGAGCAAATCCAATTGATTTTTTCATCATTAACAATAGAAGGACTTTGTGGATCTACTAAAATAACTTCATAATATTTATATTTACCGTCAGCCCATACCCAGTAAGAGTTTAATACTTCTAAATTAGGGTATTTTTTAGCTACACGTTCTTCAGCAATCCTTTGAATAGATTTAGCTTGAGTAATTTTGTTTACACCCATTCTTTTAGGTTTACGTCCTCCGATAAAACGAGATTTCCTTCTTCCACCACGTCTTACTCTGGTTCTTACTAAAACGAAACCTTTTTTAGCTCTGTAACCTAAACTTCTAGCTCTATCAAGCCTGGTTGGTCTTTCAATTCTTTGAACTGCTGATTGCCTTCTCCATTTAGGAGCTCTTTCCCACATTAATTCCCTTACATAGGATTCATCTGGGTTTTTCCATGCATCTCTAATATATTTATACATAATAACACCTTTTGTTCAGCTTTTTTAAAAAGCCACATCCATGAGACATTGTCTCGAAAAAAGTTATGTAATCGTCAATAAATTAACGATAATAAAATATTTGTTTTATTTATTTATAAAGTTTTGGTCAAATTTATAAAGAAAAATTAGTGTTAACGAATTATTTATAATTAATTCCATATAAATATTAATGAGGATGAAAAGTATGAAAATGCCTGATAAATTAGATTCAAAACTTCTGGCCCCTTGTGGAATAAACTGTATTAGCTGTGAAAGGTATCAAAATCCATGTGTAGGATGTTTAATAGGTGATGACGGAAAAACTAAAGCTAGTTTAAAATGTAAAATAAAATCCTGCTTTGATACAAAGAATTTTAGCTATTGCGGAAGATGCAGTGAATTTCCCTGCCCCCAAATGAAAAAACACAGTAAAAAGTATATTAAAAGATATGATTTAAATACTTTAGAAAGTGCCAAAAGAATAAAAAATATAGGCATTGGTAAAATAACAGATTCAGACCGTGAAAAATGGACCTGTCCCAAATGCGGAGGAGTACTTAAATTTCAAACTAAAAAATGCAGTGAATGTGACTATTCATTATAACTCTTTTTTTAAAAGTAATACTTATAGCTAAAATAAGCTGATAAAAGTAATACTTCCTTATTTTTTAAAAAATAATACTTAATATATAAATAAAATAAAAAAAAGTAATACTTAATACTTTTAGGCAAAATAAAGCATTTTAATAATACTTTTTTTAGTAAACCTTATTAATTATTATGATAATACAAATTATTAGGTTGTTATTATATCATACTAAATATTGGATTGATATTACTAACAAGCTACTTTTTTAATAATTGAAACAAAATGTGAAAAAAATGGATAGAAAATATCTTATAGGTGCAATACTTGTAATTATTGTTATAATTATAGGATGTGCTGTTTATCTCGGACAGTCACATGTAGAACGTGCTGATGACGAACTTGTAGTTGCAGCTTACAGTCACGGAGGAGAACCAGAATCTGGTTTTGATCCAATTTTAGGTTGGAACTATTATTCAGAACCTTTAATACAAAGTACTTTGTTAAAAATGAACAGAAACATGACTTATAGAAATGATTTAGCCACCAATTATACTATAAGTGACGATTATAAAACATACACTGTTCAAATAAGAGATGACGTTAAATTTAGCGACAACACAACATTAGATGCTGAAGATGTTGCATTTACATATAATGAAGCTAAAAAAACTGGAGCTAGCTTAGACTTAAGTAATATGAATAATGCAACTGCAATAAATCCAACTACTGTGCAATTTGATTTAAACAACTCAGATTCCACTTTCCTAGATAAATTAGCATATATTGGTATAGTACCATCTGATTCCTACAACAATGAAACTTATGGAAGCAATCCTGTTGGATCAGGACCATATAAATTTGCTCAATGGGATAAAGGCCAGCAAGTAATTTTAGAAAAAAATGACAATTATTACGGAGACCAACCGGAATTCAAAAAATTAACTATTCTTTTCGCTCAAAATGAAGCTGCATTTAATGCTGCTAAAAATAAAGAAGTAGATGTATCTGCTGTACCTTTAGCTTATGCAAAAGAAAATGTTGACGGATACAATATGTACCTCTTAGATACCATTGATGTAAGGGGAATTTCCCTACCAACTACAATGAATACAGGTGAAAAGAATCCTGACGGTGCCGATGTAGGTAACAATGTAACTGGAGATATCGCAATTAGAAAAGCTCTAAACTATGGTATTGACAGAACCAGCCTTTGTGAAGGTGCATTAAACGGAATCGGATATCCTAATTACGACGGAATTGCTCACCAATTACCATGGGCAAACAATGCAACTGCTATTGAAGACGGAGACATTGCAAAAGCAAATGAAACCTTGGAAAAAGCAGGATGGGTTGACAGTGATGGTGATGGAATCCGTGAGAAAAACGGAACTAAAGCATCCTTTGAACTATATTACTCATCTGATGCTCCTGAAAGACAAGCAATTGCAGTTTCTGTTTCTGAACAAGCAAAAGAAATGGGTATTGAAGTAAAAGCTATTGGTTCTAATTGGGATGAAATGGATGGAGTTAAAAATTCACAAGCCATTATCTGGGGATTCGGAAGTACTGACCCATCAACAATCTGGTCAGAATACCACAGTTCCCAGGCAGGTATTGGCTACAATAACCCAGCATATGTAAACGACAGTGTTATTGACCAACATATTGACAATGCATTTAAACAATCACGTGAAAGTTCATATTCCGAATGGTCTAATGCAGTTTGGGACGGCAGCCATGGTATTTCACCACAAGGTGACGCATCATGGTTATGGATCGGTGAAATCAAATACGGATATTTCGTAGATGATAGCTTAGACATATCCAACGATACTGCTCTTTTACAACCTCACGGAGGAGACATATTTGGAAACATATATGACTGGAAACGTGTTTCATCAATAGAAAAATGATTTAAATGATTCAAATCATTTAAAATCATTTTATTACTTTTTTTGGACAACGATATTATGTCAAATTATGAAAAAATACTCAAATTTTTAGGATATCGGCTGGTAAGATTTATCATCCTACTTATTGCAATTATTATAATCAGCTTTATAATGGTCGATTTATCACCAATCAATCCTGTAAAGACTTATATCAGTAATATGATTGTCAGTCCCGAACAAGTTGCCGCATTGGAATCCTATTGGGGTGTTAATGAACCTATAACTGCCAAAATAATGAATTGGTTAGGCAATATTATTCATGGTGATTTAGGAAATTCATTAATATTTAGAATACCTGTTATAGATGTTATTAAAGAGAAATTTTTCGCATCATTAATTTTAATGATGACATCCTGGGCAATATCCGGAGTTCTTGGATTTTTATTAGGAATTGTTGCAGGGTATAAAAAAGATACCTGGATTGACAAAGCAATCAAAGTTTACTGTTACATTTTACAGTCTGCTCCAACATTTTGGATTGCATTAATTATATTAATGGTATTCAGTATTCAGCTTGGATGGTTCCCTTCAGGACTTGGAGTTCCAATTGGAAGTTTAAGCCAGGATGTAACTATATGGGAATGGTTAAACCGTTTAATTTTACCGGCATTTACATTAAGTATCTTAGGTGTAGCTCAAATTGCATTGTACACCAGAGATAAGTTAATTGAAGAAATGAACAGTGATTATTTCTTATTTGCAAAAGCAAGAGGAGAACACGGATGGTCACTTATTAAAAGACACGGAATCAGGAATGTTCTTTTGCCAGCAATTACACTGCAATTTTTAAGTTTCAGTGAACTGTTTGGAGGAGCAGTTCTTGTAGAGCAAGTATTTACATATCCCGGAATTGGACAGGCTGCAGTTTCAGCAGGTTTGAGAAGTGACGTTCCATTATTATTGGGAATTGTCATATTCAGTGCAATATTCGTTTATGTAGGTAATTTAATAGCAGATATTATTTACAACTTTGTAGACCCTAGAATTAAAGAAGGTGAAGAGGATGGTCAATAAAAACAAAAAAACATCAAAATTAACTATGAATCTAAGAACAAAAACATTATTGACTATATCTTTAATAGTATTACTTTTAGTTTTAGTAATAATTACTAGCTTATCCATAAATCCTGGAGATATTAAAACAAATTTCCAGCTAATAAATCAGGCCCCATCATTTGAACACTTATTCGGTACTGACTGGATAGGCAGAGATATGTTTACCCGTACATTAAAAGGATTAGGATTAAGTATCCAGATTGGAATTGTTGCATCAATATTAAGTAGTATAATAGCAGTGATTCTTGGATTATTATCCAGTTTCAACAAATATTTTGACAGCTTTGTTTCATGGATTGTAGATTTATTCCTGTCTGTACCTCATCTCCTGGCAATAATTCTTATTTCAATTGCATTAGGAGGCGGTGCATTTGGAGTTACTGTCGGTGTTGCATTGACTCACTGGACATCCCTAACAAGAGTTCTTAGAGCTGAAATAAAACAGATACAAACTTCAGAATATGTAAAACTATCTAAAAACCTTGGAAAATCTAAACTTTGGATAGCTACAAAACAGATATTGCCTTTAATTGTAAGTCAGATAATAGTTGGAACTATATTAATTTTCCCTCATGCAATTATGCACGAAGCCAGTGTTACATTTTTAGGATTCGGATTATCTCCTCACGAACCTGCTATTGGAGTTATCTTATCTGAATCAATGAAATATCTTGCAACTGGAAACTGGTGGTTAGCACTATTCCCAGGTTTATCTTTATTAATAATTGTATTGCTCTTTGATATAGTTGGAGAAAATATTAAAAAATTACTTAATCCGGCAAGTGCAAATAATTAGGAAGTGTCAAGATGAATAAACTATTAGACGTTAATAATGTATCAATCTCATTTATACAATACACAAAAGGATTAAAACAGCAAAATCTTAAAGTAATTACAGATTTAACCTTAGATATTGAAGAAGGGGAAATTTTAGCAGTATTAGGTTCAAGCGGATCTGGAAAAAGTTTATTAGCACATGCAATATTAGGCATTTTGCCAGATAATGCTGATTTAAAGGGGGAAATAAAATATAACGGAAATGATTTAAATCAAAAATCAAAAGAAGAAATTCGAGGAAAAGAAATTTCATTAATTCCGCAGTCCGTTAATTTTTTAGACCCGTTAATGAAAATAGCTGATCAGGTTATTGGAGAATGTGAAACTGAAGAGGAATGCCGTGAAAAGCAAATAAAACAAAGAAAAATATTTGAAAAATACGGATTAAGTGAAGATGTTGACAATATGTATCCATTCCAATTATCTGGAGGAATGGCCAGACGTGTTTTAATTTCAACAGCTCTTCTTTCAAACCCTAAATTAATAATTGCTGATGAACCAACTCCAGGATTAGATCAAAAATCAGTTAAAGAAACCTTAGATTATCTAAAACAGATGGCTGATGACAATGTAGGAGTACTGTTAATTACTCACGACATTTATGCAGCTTTAGAAGTTGCCAACAGAATTTGTATATTTTATTCCGGTTTTGTAATTGAAATAGTTGATACAAAAGACTTTAAAGAAGGTAAAAACTTATTACATCCATATACTCAGGCATTATATGAAGCATTGCCTAAAAATGGATTTAAACTAACTAAAGGGCATCAGCCATTACACGGAGAAATTCCAAACGGATGTCCATACTATGACAGGTGTGATTCTCCTTTAGAATACTGCAATGAAAAAAGACCTAACTTAATTAACAACATCAGATGTTTTAAATACAATCAGGAGGAATAAAATGGAATTAATTGGAAAAAACATAACCTACAAATATCCTTCTTCAAAAAAATATGTTTTAAAAGATGTGGACATCACATTAAACAGTGATAAAATTACTGGACTTATCGGAGAAAGCGGAAATGGAAAATCAACATTGTGTAAGATATTATCTAATTATATTCCAAAATATAAAGGGGAAGTTTATTTGGACAATCAGAAACTTCCTAAAAAGGGATTTTGTCCAGTTCAATTAATTTTTCAACATCCTGAAAAAGTAATGAATCCAAAATGGAAAATGAAGGACATTTTAGAAGAATCCTGGAATGTTAGTGATGATTTAATAAATGAATTTGGTATCCAACAGTCATGGATGAGCAGATATCCAAGTGAGCTTTCAGGTGGAGAACTGCAAAGATACTCTGTTTTAAGATCACTGAATCCGAAAACAAAGTTTTTAATAGCTGATGAAATGACAACAATGCTGGATGCTGTAACACAGGTCCAAATATTGGATTTGGTTATTAAAATTATTAAAAAAAGAAAAATGGGTCTACTTATTGTAAGTCACGATTTGGATTTAATCGATACCATTTGTGATGATAAAATTTATTTAAAAGATATTAATAATATTTAAACTATTAATATCTTATTTTCTGGCTTTTCCTACTTTACGGGCGATTACTAATTCCCCAACAGATATTAATCCTGCAAAGAAATTTTCAAGACCTTTGGTTGCCCAAATAGCTTCACCAAAAGTAGCTTCCCTTATTGTTGCTTCATAATCTTCAGGTTTTACTTTTTTACCAGTTGCCCTTTTAGAGACAATAGCTGCAGCAGCCATTAATTCATCCCAGGTCACACCTTTTAACTGCTTACACATTGCAACATATAACTTGTAAACTTTGATATCATAAAGTGCAGACAAAAGCTCTACAATATCACAAGAACGAATCATTCCTACAACCTGATTATCATCATTTAAGACAGGTACAGTAACAAACTTATTATTTGCTGTTTCTATAACTGCAAGTCTTGAAGGTGCATTTTCATTAATAGTAGTTATTTCTTCATAAGAACTCATGATTTCTTTAATTTTATCATTACCTTCACGTAAACCTTTAGTAATTTCAAAAGAAGTTACCCATCCAATAAGATGTCTGTTTTCATCTACAACAGGACATGTAAATCTACGTATTTTTTCCATAGTTATAGAAACGTCTTTAACACTGTCCTCAGGACTTATATATACAAATTTTTTATCCATTAACTCTTTAGCTTTCATGTAAAACAACCCCTAACCAATTTCAACAAAGTTCAACGCCCCAACAGGACAGTGACTTGTACAATTAATACATCTTATGCATTTATCATTATCCAATACTACTTTCTCTTCATCTAAGTAAATAGCTTCCACAGGACAGTTCTCTTCACACAAATAACAGTTAACACATTCATCCTGATTAATTTCAAGATTTTTAGTGTGAACAATAGGTCCGATAGTTCTGTCTAATTTAATAGAGTCATTTTCACAAAATTGAATACATGCCCCGCATCCAATACATAATTTTTTATTAATAACAGGATAGAGCAAATCATCTCCCAATTCAATATCAACATCAATGCCTAACTCTTCAAAATAAGATTTAAATTCCAATGTGAAAGCATTAGTTGGACAAAATTTAGCACAGTTATCGTAATCAGTGAGATTAGAATAATCAATAGAAATATCATTCATTCTAACTACTCTATGAGGACGACTGATACTAGCTAAATTATATTCAATAGCTTCATCACCATCATCATGATTATATGAAACTTTATTGTCAATTAATTTAATAGCTGAAACTGGACATGTCTGAACACAAATTTCACATTTAACACAATTTTGAGTGATTTTAGCTATTTTAAAAATATTAGCTGGTTCAATAGCATCAACTGGACATTGATCAACACACATATTGCATCTTATACAGCGCGGTGCTATAGCAATGATTTCTTCTTGGGAAAAGAATTTATTTAATTCAAATTGAAAATCATCCCCACTATCATGTATTTCCACAGATTTTAAGAGAATTTCACGCTCCAAACTACCTATCTGCTTATCAAAAGATATATTCATACTATTACCAACTGAATAATTTTTTATTTAAATTTAATTTTTGTTTTTAATAATTAATAAAGATTATTTAATTTATAAACTCCTGCAAATCTTTTAAATTAGGGAATTTTTCCATTCCAAAACCCTCAATAGCCTTACTAGCTACCCAATTTCCAATTTTACAAGATTCTTCAAGAGAATAATCATTTAACTTACCATATAAAAATCCGCTATTGAAGCTGTCTCCTGCACCAGTTGTATCAACAACACTGCATTCATATGTGCCAACATCACATTCTTCATTAACTGTAATTGCAAAAACACCTTTTGAACCTTTTTTAACAACAACAGTTTGAATACCTTCATCTAAAATATGAACAGCTATTTCTTTTACAGATAATTCATCAACACAATCAATAGCTTTGTAATAATCTTCATACAATAATCTTAATTCATTTTCATTAATCAACAGAATATCTGTTTTATCTAAAATCGGTTTTAACTCTTTTAATCCTTTTTGAACATATAACATTCCAGGATCAAAACTCAATAAAGTATTATCATTAAGTTTATCCAATAATTCAATTTGAGTTTTAAATGAATCACCAACAAATGAAGTATAATGCATTATTTTACATTTTGAAAGATTCAATAAATTAATTTCATTTAATACAATTTCATCATTAACTCCAGGGTCAACATAAAGACAACGTTCACCATTTTCATCAACAAAACCTAATACTTTACCAGTATTACCTTTATCTGCATAAATCAGATTATTAGTATAAACTTCATTCATAGCCAAGTTTAATTCAATCAAGTCCCCATCATCATCTTCAGCTATTTTACCGATTATAGATGTTGGACAACCTAATCTTGCCAATCCAATTACAGTATTAGCTGCAGATCCTCCAGGAGTATCTTTTTGAGATTTAATGAAACTTTCTTCGTCTTTACATGCGATATTTTCTACTGTATGCAATTTATCAACATTCAAAGCTCCAAAACCTATTACATCAACATTAATGTCACTGTCTAAAAATTCCATTTTAAAACCTTATTTTAGAATATCTAATAAATTAATATTTTTATCTCCAAGTTTTCCATCATAATTACCTGCAGATATGCTAATTACTCCTTCAACTTCCAAAGCAGCATCAATTCCTGCTTTTATAGCTTCATTCATTGCATCTTCACTTACTGCATTAATTACAATTTCAGGAATATAATTAACTTCACCAGGAACTTTGGATTCGCTGCCTAAACGCTCTTTTAAAGAAGGACAGTAAAAATGATTTGTAGTAGGGCCTATTTCAGGATAATTGGTTTCTGGTTTTGAAGCTGCAGAACATATGTCAAATGGTGCAATAGCTCCAGTAACTGATTGAATTGCATCAAGAGCTCTTTTTCCACCTTCTAAAACAGCCTCCTGAGTTTCGCATAAATACCAGAAGTTACCCCCCATAGTACCTTTGTTTAAAGATAATTTTTCTTCAATCTGAAAATCAGGTACTGCAATTGGAACATTAATTAGTTTACGGCCATATTCTTCTATAGTCCATTCATATCCGTCACCACAATGTCCAACAATGTCCATCATTTCTATATATTCTTCGCTTTTTTCATCAGGATAATCAAAAACCCTCATAAACGGTTTAACTAAAATATCCTGCCTAATTCTGTAAGATAATTCAAATGCAAATTTTTTTACATTGTCTCCACCAAGCCAGTACTGTACTACTGCACCATATCTGCCGTCAGGAGTTTCACTTTTTGGCAGGAATCCTTCAACTCCGCCTTCAACTCTTCCAATAACAGCACTTGGAGTGGATGTTGAATCATAAGCTGCTCTTTCAACTAATTCTTTAGTAGGGCCGGTTATTAAAGCTCTTACATATTGGCCTTCAAAAGCTTCAAAAAATGTATTTTCTACTTTTTCATAACTCATTATATTACCTTCTTAATAATTATTAACCTAATCCACCAACGTCTTCTCCACGGATACGATTTCTCATTTCAATACTTTCTTTTAATATATCATCAAAATTATCCGAATCAACTATTTTAATAAGTGGATATTTAATATTTTTAAATATTCTGAAAAATTCTTTATTAATTTGTAAATCAATTTTATAATCTTCAAATAACTTCTTAAGATTATCTGAATTATTATAATCATCAATAAAACTTAAAACTGTTTTTTTATCATTATTAGCATAAATATTAGCTATTACTGCTGTTGCAATTGCACTTGGAGATACAATAGCTATCTGAGCTTCTTTTAAAGGATAATCATTACCGTTGAAAGCTATACTAACTCCATTATGCTCACGGGCAAATCTCAATGGTTCAACATCAGTAATACTGTCTCCAATGTACAAAATTTCATTAATATCAATATTATCATTAGCTATTATATCATCAATAGCTAATTTTTTACCTTCACCACCAATAACATCAATATTTTTAATATTTTTATAAATCCCCATTTTAGGAATTTCATTAAAGAAAATATCATCAAATAACCCATAATTTTTAGGATTTTCCAGTATCTGCTTTTTAAATTCAGTAATTTTAAGTATTTCCCCATCATTAAGATTTAATTCATCCATATCAACATTAGTATAATATGTATTTTTAAATGGGAATTCCATAAAATTAGATACTGCTTCAATATATTGACCATAGCTAGTGCTAACTATGTAAGTATTCATAGCATTTTGAAGGTATTTTAATAGGAATTTTGAATCATTGACTACATAAATATGTTCCTGTGAAAAATTAATCAAATCTTCATTTTTAAGATTTTCAACAACAAAAAATGGTAAGATTAATTTTAATGTGTTACCTGCTTTATAATTATCTTTTTTAACTTCATCTACAAGATAATCATCATATAAACTTAGAATTTTAAATAATTCATCACCACCCTCAATGAAATGTGCACATAACTCAAAAGCATTATCATTTAAAGTTAATGGTCCTTCACAGTCAGTAATAAATGATTTTTCAAACACACAATCACCTGAAATTAACTAACTTTATTGCAGTTACAGGACAAATTGCCTCACACTGTCTGCAATAAATACATTTTTCCTCATTAAAAGTAATTTTATCTCCTTCAAGTATTAATGCATCAGTTGGACAATTTTTAACACAAATTCCACAGCTTTGACATTTATCATCAGCTAATAAAAAGTCGGCTTCCCTTTGACCTTTCAAATCAGACCTGCTGAAGAACAAATCAAATCCTTTACTATGGAAATAATCATCATAAGCCCTAACTGCTCCAAACTGACAACTTCCAACACATTTACCACAATAAACACATTTATTTTCATCTATGACAATTGGTTTTGGAGCATCAAGTGATATTGCACCAGTAGGACAACCGTTTAAACATTCTCCACATGCAATACACATATTATCAAATACTTCAATACCTCTATTTATTAAATAAGAGTCAAATAACTTGTCGAATTTTTTAATTTCAATATTTTCCCCTAAACTTAAATTTAACTCTCTGCTCATCATGTCATTGACATTATATTGAATATACCCTTCATAATCAGCATCATCAAATTCCAAAGATAATATTTTTGATATTTTCTTAAGAGATCCATTTAATCCAATTAAATCAATAGATAATCTTTTCATGTCCTTATCTACAATTTCAGAAACCATGTCATAAGATTTAATCTCACTATATAATTTAAATGCTTTTTTACGTGAAGAATATTTAATAGCTGTTGACGGACAAGAATGCATACACTCTTCACATCTAGCACAATATCCCGGATTAATATAAGGCAATTTATTAGTTTTGGAAACATTGATTGCACCTGCAGCCGGACAAACTCTGGTACATGTCATACAACCTATACAAACATCCTGATTAACAATGATAACTTTTCCGCCTTTAACTGTTTTTGGAAGAAGCTGACCATATTTAATTGCATCAGTCGGACAGACTCTAAAACAATAGCCGCATCTGACACAGGTATCAGGATTTATTACACTGTAAGCTTCTCCGGTATCAACTGCATGAATTTTAATTGAACCTGTTTTACATGCTTGAACACATGCTCCGCAGGATTTACATAATTTCGTGTTAATATTGGGAACATTTTCTTTAATTGGTTCTGCAATATCCACATCCATCTGTATTGCATCATAAGGACAAGCATTACGACACAATACACAACCAAAACAGGTACTTTTTATTTTAGTAAAACCGTCATTAGGATCAACATATATTGCTTCAATCGGACAGGATTCAAGACATGGCTTGTCTGTACAATTTGCACATTTGCTCTGATCAATTGAAGATTCAACATCTACATCCCTTAAAGGTCTTGGAGTTTTAGTATAACTATCAATCATAACACTCAACCCATAACTATCTCTTCATTTAAATTTGAAGCTTTGACTGTAACATTTACTATCTTTTCACCATTTTCATCCTCTTCTAAAGAGAATTTGGAAATGAAATATTTAATTGTTGAAAACGGACAGGACTGATAACAAATACTGCAGCGTAAACATTTATTTTCATTTCTTACAATAGTGTCATTCTTTTCATCAAAAGATATTGCTTTAGTAGGGCAATCCGGAATACACATTTGACATTTCTTGCAGGTTTCACTATCCCAGTCAATAATTCTGATTTTAAGTCTGTTAATAGCATTAGTTAATATTTCTAAAGCTATTTCTTCATCAGATATTATTTCTAATGCTTTATCAAAAATATCAGAAAGCGGGAATGTATATTGTAAAAGTCTGTCTTTTTTTAATGATCTTAAATCTTCTTCTTTACTGTTAATAAATTTTTCAAGGAAATTAACAACTTGAGCTATCAGCTCTTTTTGATCTTGAATATTATCAACGAAAACACCTTTCATGGCACCATTTACCGGACAAACACCAAGACATTCCCCACATGAAATACATTTAAACTGATTTACAACAACCTTACCGTCATCTTCAACATAAATTGCATTAACAGGACACTGCTTCATACATTTTTTACATCTGATACAAAGATAATCATCAATGATAAATTGTCTTTTGGAAGGAATAAGATTAAACTCCGGTTTTAACAAATGATTTTCCCCACATTCCAAAGTTTTAGGTTCAGTCGGACAAACTTCTGCACAAAAACCACATCGAATACATGCGGATTTATTTATTATTGGATAAGTAACACCTTCATTTGTTTCATCATCCTCATCACGAACTAATTTAATTGCATTTGGAGAAGGACATGAAGAAATACAAGCACCACAACCAATACAATATTCTTTAATTACATTTGGAAAATCTCTAAATCTAGATGGTTTTTCTACAATTTCCGGACTGGTTTTGGCATTGGCAAATCCCTCAGCCCATGCTTTTCTGGCAAAATCATAAATATACCACATCAAAGAAGACATTTTACCTTACCTCAAAAATATTTTTAGTAGTTGTATTGCCCTGTTTATCAGTAATAGCAACTCTTTCTGCACATGCAACACAAGGATCACTTGATGCATAAGTAGATACTGCATCTGCAACAGTAGCAACATCCTTAATCATATATTTTGCACAGGAATCCATATTTGAAATACTTGGAGTCCTGATTGAAATATGTTTAATTAAATTACCGTTGGTTTCAATCATATAACTTACTTCACCACGGGGAGCTTCATTTCTCCATTCTGCATATCCTGATTTAATATCAACAGGAATACGAATATCTCCTTCAGGTATGTTTTCAATAGCTTGTCTAATTAAACTGATACACTCAGGTATTTCATCAATCCGGTTTAAAGTTCTTGCATAATTGTCCCCTTCTTTTCTCCAGATGGTTTTAAAATCAAAGTGATCTTTATAAGTGTAATGGTCTTGCCTTAAATCATATTTTAAGCCGGATCCTCTTCCAATAGGACCTACAGCTTTTCCTTTAATAGCTTCTTTTTTAGTCATTACTCCAACATTGCGGGAACGCATTCCAATAGCCGGACCTTCTGCATAAATCTCTCTTAATCTTGGAATTCTCTCTTCAATAATTTTTAGATTATCAAGAATCGGTTTGAAATGACGTTCGTCAGCATCCATTTTAACACCACCAACTACATTCCAGCCCATATTAACTCTGTTTCCAGTTAATAGTTCAATAGCATCCATTGCATATTCCCTTATATCTAAAGATTGCATATATAATGTTTCATGATCAATAGATTTGAAAAATGTGGAATTACCAAGTAAATGACTTTGAATTCTGTCTAATTCATTTGTAATAACTCTTAAAAACTGAGCTCTTAAAGGAGCATAAACTCCAGATATCCGTTCAATAGTTTCTGCAAATGATTGAGTATGCTCATAAGAACATATTCCGCAAACCCTCTCAGCTAAATAAATACCTTTTTGCCAGGTTTTACCTTCTATTATCTTTTCAATTCCCCTATGAACATAACCATATTCAATTTCAGCTTTAACTACTTTTTCACCCTCAGTTTGAAGTTTTAGCCTTATCGGTTCTTTTAAATATGGATGAATCGGACCAATAGGTAATATCATTTCTTTTCCCTCCCACGATTAGCAATAGCCTGTGGACCTACAGCTAAAATTGCTTCTAAAATTTCATTAGGTCTTGGTGGACAACCAGGTATCTCTGCATCAACAGGTATAAAATCAGAAGCAGGAGCATAAACTTTTCCACCTTCCTGATTAAATACATCTCCTGATTGTGGACAGTTCCCAACAGCCACTACTATTTTTGGTTCAGGAGCTTTATCATAAACTCTCTTTAAATTATCAACCCATTGCTCAGTAACAGCACCAGTCAATAATAAAACATCAGCTTCACGAGGATTGTTATGAACATAAATACCATATTGCTCTAAATCATATCTTGGAGAAGTTAATGCAACCAGTTCAACATCACACCCATTACATCCCCCACAATTCACAATACAAACATGAATTGAGCTTTTTCTCACAACATCCTTAATAGCATTTAACATCTATAAGCCTCTCAAATTATTAATTATTATATTTATACTATTCATTATTAATTAATATTTATATTCTTTAATAAATTAAATAACTCCTTTCTGCCATCATCTAAAGCAATATCATAAGATTTCCCACTAATAATCTCATCAGCTACTTTATTTTTAATCTCATCACCCTGTTCTACAGATAACAACTCCAATGTATCTACATACCATGGCAATCTTAAATCAGCATCCAATCGTTCAAGCAAACATTTCTGATTAGCAATTTCCAATGTTCCATGTAATGCTTCTAAAGAAGACATATCCAACAAATCCATAAATAAATCTTCTAACTCTTCAGTTGTACAGCCAAATTCTCTTGAAAAAGGAATTATGATATCTTCTTGCCATTTAAAACTTCTAATCACTCTTTTTTTCATTAAATTAAGTTTAGCTTTATTATCCATACAATCACAACTAGATTAAATGCATTATCAAATAAACAATAACAGCAGCAACAATTCCCACCAATGTCTCCATTCTACCATATCCCGGCCTTTCACCCATTACAAAACCGGCTAAAAGAAGACCAATAGCTATTAAACTTTGAGAAAATTGACAATTAATTGCCAACACCCAACCAATAACTGAAACTACACACATAACTACATTCAAACCTTTAACAACAAAAGGTTCTCCATGCTGTTTATAACTGTATAGTAATCCCAGTATTGACCCTATAATAAATGTAAGTAAATAAATTAAAAATTCAAACATAATATCCTCTCTAAATTGGTCTAAATCTTATTATAAATAAACATATGATAATTATAAAAGTTATAACAAAAAATAACTTTTCCAAATTCTCAATATGGTGAGAAAAATGTCCTTTAAGAGTTAAAATAATCAATGCAGTACACATTACCATTAAAATAATCATATACCCGATTAAAGTTGTATGAAGGAAAGTAGTTATTAAAGTAAGAACTACTGCACCAAATCCAACTAAAGAAGTTAAATATATTGTAGATTTATCATTCATCATCTCAACCTCATACAAATATCATTAAAAGTGTTCCAACAAAACAAATTGCTCCAATCGTTATTTGAGTCATGACAGAATGGTTTGGATTCAACATTGGAGTTACAGCATTAATAAATCCAGTGATAAATGTTATAATTATCATTCCTAAAGCATAATAAACTGGAGATAACGGTCCAAAGAATATTGTTAAAAATACCCAAAGCATTACATACCATGAAACGGACTCTGAAAACATTATGAATCCTTTTAAAAATCCAAAATGTTCTGTTTCGAATCCGGAAACTAAATCTTTACCTTTTGTAATTCCAAATGGAGAATAAGGAGATTTAGATATGATCAGCATAAATAACATTAATGCCGCTAAAGGAATAGAAAATGCCAAAGGACCATGAACACCCTGATATGCTATGATTTTTCCAATATTCATAGAATCTGTTTTTAAATAAACAAGAACAATAGCTGCAAATAATGGAAGTTCAGTAGCTGCAGATAAAACTGCCCTTACACAACTCAATTTACCATAAGGAGAACCTGAACTTGAACCTGAATTATGCTCCACGATTTTATAGACAGCATAAACACCAAACAGGATAAGTAATGAATTATGAGTTACAGGACCTACAATAACGCCAACAACCCAAATTATAGCTAAAATAACAACAATACCAATATAAAATGGCATTGCAGCAGTTTTTGGAAATGAAGATTCTTTAAAAAAGAACTTTAAAGAATGTAATAAATGCTGAACTATTGGAGGGCCCGGCCTAAGCTGAATACGAGCCATGATTTTTCTGTGCAAACCTAAAAGCAAACTACCTGCAAGGAATGCTATTATTACATTAATTAAAATATCTGCCATCAAATTCATAATACCACTAATATCCTGTAAATGGTTCTTTTATCCTTTCTTCCTTATCATCTTTTCTTGGTTTAGCCATTGTTAATAAACCTAAACCTAAAATCCATAATGGAATTCCGAAAATAGCTATTACATACACAATCCAACTAGCCATATCAAATATTAAAGCAGCCAATATAGCTAATGTAGAGATTAGCAATAATATAATACTTACAATTTTTTGAATATCCATACTCTCACTACCATAAAACTAATAATAAAATTTCCACTGCTCTAATAATAACAAATAATGAACTTAAATGAATAATAACTAAAAATGGAGAACCGGGAGTTCTAAACATTTCAGCTTTACTTGCAAAGAACGGTGCAACACCACACTCCCCTAAAATTCCAAGTAACATCAATAAAGCACCAAAAATCATCATTGGAGTTGCATGCATTTGATTTAATACTAACAAACTTAATGTTCCGGAAGAAGCAAGAACAATAGCTGCTCCACCAAATAACGGTAAACTACACATCATAGCTATTAAACCATAATTAAAAGCGGAGTTTAAAACACTGACTTGTCTTACAGCTGAAACAATTCCAATATTCACAATACCAATTAATGCCATAAATAAAGTAAAGTTAAACAAATCTCCAGTAATCATTGCCCCTGCAGAAGCTATACCACAGATTACAGATAAAAATCTCCTTTGTTTAAACTCTTTTGATCCTACTTTTACATCAGTATTTCCAAGTTTCATAAAAGTAGCTTCAACTTGTGTTTCTGTTTTACTTACAGCTATCAATAATGTAAACCCTAACATTACAGCAAATAAAAACAAATTAAGAGGTGTGAAGTACAGTACAATATCACCAAAAGGAATTGTACCTAATAAATTTCCACCAAGTGTACTAAAATCCATATTTACTTACTCCTTATTCATATCTTCTCTCATAAGCACTCCAATTAAACCAACTTTTGAAGCTACTTTTAATAACAATCCACAAGCTGCTAAGAATAAACTTAATAACCATAATTTAGGCATTATAAAGAATAATGCAAATCCAATAATCCATAAACACCAAGCAATACCTGAAACTCCACCAAGTCCTTCTAAAGTGAAAACAGGTAAACCTTTTGCTTTTTTAGAAATTGCATATAATAAAATTCCCCCACCAGCTACTGCACCACCGGTAAATCCTGTTAAGAAAATACCATAAGCTATTAAAACTAACGCAATGAAATTAGGTGCTGTAGTCATGATTTCCAAATCTAAATTAAATGGAATCGGGAATAAAGAAGTGCCTTCAGGCAGGCTTCTTTTAGGATTTTGTTCTATAATATGCATTTCTCTTGAAAGTAAAATCTCAGAAATAGCTAATGTTTCAGCTAATTCAACTACCAACCCCGGTAAAATTAAGGATTCGGCTAAATCAGTTCCTACAGCAGAAACAACAAAAATCATTGCAAGACCAATCAAATCCGTAAGAATAAGAATATGAATCTCTTCTTTTTTCATGGCAATAGCTATTGATCCTATAAAACCAACAATCAAACCTGCATAAATTGCAGGTAAATACATTGAGATAAATGCTTGAGGAACAAATTCCGGAACGAGGACCATTAATTATCCCTCCTTAATTGTCTAGCTCTAGATTTAGCATCATTTATTTTAACTTCATTAGCTACTTTTACTGAATCTCCAATAGCTTTTTTAACACCGTCTTTTATTTCTTTTTCATCATTTTTTCTATTCATTGTATAGTTTATAGATAACCATGAAGCTATTATGAAAGACATCATCAGAATAGAAGATTCCAATATAGTATCAAAACCACGAGTGTAATACAATATTTCATCAATTAATCCACCAGGAGATGAATAAATAGATGTTCCGAAATATGGAGACGTTTGAGAAACCCACAAAGCTACTGGTGACATATATGATGTAATCATACCAATTTCTTCAGCATTTTGAGGAAACTGAGCCATAACTATTCCCGGAGTTTTTAAAATTTCTCCACCCCTGTCATAAGGAGCTACAGCTAATCCTGCATCTATCTGTTCTTGAGGTTCGGGCCTAGGATAAATTTGGTCGGGATTTAGACCCATTGGAACAATAAAACCTATTAAAAGAATTACACCTAATGAAAAAGCAAAAATCCTTGGAACATTTTTTGGGTTAGCTAATTTATTCCATAGAGTTCCTATCCTCATACATCTGCCCCCATCTCTTCTAAACGAATAATTGCTCTAAACAAAACAAAAGTAATAACAACAGTTGTTGCAAGTAATGTCAATAAAGCCAAAACATGATTATAAGTTAACAACACCAAACAAACTCCTATAGAAGCCACTTCTGTATTAAATGTCCTTATAATAGGATCTTTTACACCAGGACCCCAGGCAGTAGCTAAACTACCTGCGATAGCTAGAAAAATACCAACATAAAAGAACAGATTAACATCAATCATGTAACTCACCACTTCTAACTTTTCTTTGTCTAATTTCTTTAATTTTAACAATCGCCATAATAAAAATTAAAGTACACAAAGGATCAGATAATGCAACAAACATTGCAACATCCAAATATTTAAATAATACCACAACAAGTAAAAAACCTGCATCCATTATAGAAAACATTATTACTTTGTCCAATGGTTTTTTTAAGAATATTACTCCAAATGCTCCTATTAACATTAAAGCTATTGCAATAAGTGATACAACAAATTCCATTTTAACGCCTCAATCAAGAATTATTTCATCATCCAGCTTATCCAAACTTGTTGCAATAGCATTAGCACTAATTGTAGAACATATGAAAAATGCAGCAGCAACTATAAATGCGAATGGTGTTTTAATTACCAAAGCTATTAATGCAGGGACTCCAAACCCAATAACATTTAAATAAAGTAATTTTGAAACTCTATCTTCAGTTATTAGAGCCCTTAATGCCACATATATTAATATTACCCCAATTATCATTTCAACATACATATAATCACTCTTTAGCATGCCTATTGAACTTTTTAGCTATTTTACCAAGTAAAATAGAAGCCTTAACCTGATCAATTCCTTGAATTGTTAAAATAGCTACACAAATACCGGCTATAAACATTTCAGGAGTTAAACCTGCAAATGAACAAACAAACAATATAACAGTCATAGTTAAAGAACCCGTAGTTCCGGCATAACCTGGATCTGCACACAATCTATTTCCAATAAATACAAAGAAAGCGGCCAATATACCTCCAGGAATTCCTAAAATCATATATCCAATAGCTGCTATTAATGTACCGGCAGAAGCATCAGGAGAACATAATATATTCCCTTGGAAAAATCCGCCAGCAATATCGCCATTTCTTTTTTCAATTGAATCTCCAACAGTTTGAACACCTTTAACTCCAGGCTGCTGTGGAAGTCCAAAATAAGTATCAATAATAACAAAGTTCAACCAACAGATAACCGCTGCTATTATAATACCAATTATCTCATTCATTAGCTGGCCTCCTCTTCATTATCTTGTAAAGGTTTTGGAAATACTTCATAAAATAAATATTTCACAAATAATGCAGTTAACACACCAATAACTACAGACAACACTAATCCATTGTAGATAAATGTATAACCTAAAACAAAGAAAAGTGAAAGAATACCCATAGCCATTATTGGAGTGGGATATAACGCACTTACATCAAAAGAATACATATATGGTTTACTTGGCAATAATGGAACCCGTAAAATCAAAGCAACTATAATTGATACTACAATTGCTACAATATAACATAATGCAACATCAAAATTAGAAATACCAATATTTGCAAGGCCATAAGCACCATTATAAACACATGAATGCATCATATTAAGATTAAACATATAATATTCCTCTCTATAATTATTAATTATTACAAATGAAAATATATAAATGTTGTTACTTAAAAATAGCTTATACAGCAATAATAGAATGTTAAGTGGTCTAAATGAAAAATAAAAATATAATAATAACTGGAGGACTTGGTTTTATAGGTTCACACATTGCAGATGAACTAATTGAGAATAATAAAGTTACCATAATAGATAATCTTTCTTCAGGAAAAGTAGAAAACTTAAAAAACCCCTCTCATGAAAATTTAACCATAATAAAAAATAACTTAAATGATGTAAATTTAGATGAAATACTCATCGACACAGATTACATATTTCACCTTGCAGCTATGGCTAGTGTTCCATTAAGTGTAAATGATCCAATTAAGTGTAATGATAATAATGTAAATTCAACCATTAAATTACTAACTGCTGCAAAAAACCAAAATGTGAAAAAAGTAATATTTTCATCATCTTCAGCAGTTTATGGAAACAATACAAATACTCCTTTAAAAGAAAGTGAATTAATGACACCAACTTCACCTTATGCAGCATCTAAAGCAACTTGTGAATTATATTTGCAGGCATTTAAAGAAAGTTATGGTTTAAAATCAATAGCTTTAAGATATTTTAATGTATTTGGACCAAAACAAGATAAAAACTCCCAATATGCTGCAGTAATCCCTAATTTTATTGATGCAATACTTAATAATAAAAATCCAATAATTTACGGAGACGGTCAGCAAACAAGAGATTTCATATATGTAAAAGATGTTGCAAAAGCAAATATATCTGCAGCAAAATCAAATTATACCCAGCCAGTGAATATTGCTACAGGTAAAAAGTTAACAATAAATAGATTATATGAAATAATTGCCAATTCTCTGGACAGTGATTTAAAACCAACATATGTTGATAAAAGAAAAGGAGATATTACTCATTCAATAGCCAACATTGATAAAATGAGTAAAATTAATTTCAAATCTGATTATTCTAACTTTGAAAAACAAATTAATAAAACCATACAATGGTTTAAAGAAAATTAAAAAATAGAAATTTAGTGGAATCCGCAATGAGAACAGGTTTCACATAATTCTTCTTCTGAAGGAACAGTTTTTCCAGTTTCTTGTAATAAAACAGATAATGCATAATAATCTTCAGATGCATTTTCTTCTCTTAAAACTGGAGAAATACCTTTAAAAATACATTTAATATCACCAGTTCCACCAATATCAACAGCAGTTGGTTCGCCCATTTGAAATCTGTTGAAATAATCAAGAATTTCATCCCTTAAAGATGAAGGTACTCTGAAATTAAATGAAAGTATGTTATTTTCTTTCATTTTAAGTCCAACATATTTTTGTTTTATTTCATAATTCAATCCTAATTTTTTTTTAAAAATTACAATATCAGATATATCTGAAGATGCCATTTGAATTTCCCCCAAATTATTTTTTCTAACTAAAAATTACTTATAATTTTTTTTAGTATATAAACTATTCTTTCATAAAAAATTAATTTTTCAAAATTCATAACGAATTATCACGATTTTTAATAAGCTTTATATAAATTAAAAATCATACTTACATCATTATAATAATTATTATATTATAATAATATGAATAATCTTAATAAAATAATTAACATACAACTAAGGTGTTTACTTTGAATGAATATAATAAAGATATTGGTAACAGAGTAAAAGAATTGAGAGAACTCTCCGATATTACAATTCAAGACTTTGCAGAAGAATTAGATATTGATGAAACAATGTACAAACAATATGAAAATGGTGAAGTAGACATACCAGCAAGTTTCTTATGTGAAATTGCAAATAAGTTTCAAGTTGATTTAGGTTTACTTTTAACTGGTGAAGAAACTAGAATGAATATTTTCGATGTTACTCGTGCAAATAAAGGTATTTCAGTAGAAAGAAGAAAAGAGTACAAATACGAAAACTTATGTACAAAATTCATTGATAAAAAAGCTGAAATTTTTATTGTAACTGTTGATCCAAAAGAAGATACAGTTCCTTCATTAAATAGCCACCCTGGACAGGAATTTAACTATGTCCTTGAAGGTTCTTTGAAACTTTATATCCACAATAATGAAATTACATTAAACAAAGGAGATTCAATATTCTTTGATTCAAGCCATAGACATGCTATGGTTGCACTTAATAATGAAAAAGCTAAATTTTTAGCTATAATAATGTAAAACCACAGAGGTTATAAAATGACATCATTAATTGAAGATTATGTAAATAAAGTTGATTTTGACTCATATGAAGATTTTAACAAAAATTTCAAAATAACATATCCTGACAATTATAATTTCGGGTTTGATGTAATCGACAAATACGCTGAAATAGACCCTGAAAAGATAGCTTTAATCTGGACAAACGATGAAGAGGAAAAACATACTTTCACCTTTTCAGATGTTAAAAAATACAGTAATAAAATTGCAAACTTTTTTACTAAAAAAGGCATTAAAAAAGGCGATAAAGTAATGCTTACCTTAAAAAACAGATACGAATTCTGGTTTACTATGGTTGCATTACATAAAATCGGAGCAGTAGCTATTCCTGCAACCCACATGTTAAAACTTCACGATATTGACTTTAGGATAAAAAATGCTAATGTCAAACTTATTGTAACAGTTGAAGAAGACAAATTAATTCCAGATTATGAAGAAGCACAAAAAGAACTAGGAATTGATTTAGTAAAATGTGTAATTGAAAGAGACATTGACGGATGGATTAATTTTAATAAAGCTATTGAACAAGAAAGCGATGAATTTGAAAGGCCAACTGGAGACAATGAAGTACTTGCAGATGACATCTCACTAATTTATTTCACATCAGGTACAAGTGGACTTCCTAAAATGGTAGCTCACAAACAAACTTATGGATTAGGACACATCCCAACAGCTAAATATTGGCAAAAAGTTGAAGAAGATGGCCTACACCACACAGCAGCAGATACAGGATGGGGAAAAGCGGTCTGGGGAAACTTCTATGGACAATGGATTGCAGGAACTGGAATTTTCATATATGATTATGACAGATTCAATGGTATTAAACTACTTGAAAAAGTTATTGAAAATAAGGTAAACACTTTCTGTGCACCTCCAACAATATACAGATTTTTAATTAAAGAAAATATCAAAGGATACGACTTTTCAAACATGCATCATGTAACAACAGCTGGAGAACCTTTACCTCCCGAAGTATCAAAAAGATTTAAAGAAATATCCGGTTTAAGAATTAAAGAAGGATTTGGTCAAACTGAAACAGTATTGATTATTGGAACTTTTGACTGGTTAGATGCAAAATTAGGTTCTATTGGAAAACCAAGCCCATTATTTGATGTTAAATTATTAAATGAAAATGATGAAGAAGTTGATATAGGTCAGGAAGGTGAAATCTGTATTGATGTATCTCATGATATAAGTCCAGGATTATTTAAAGAATATTACAAAAATCCTGAAAAACAAGCTGCACAATGGCATGACGGTTTCTACCATTGTGGAGATACTGCTTGGAGAGATGAAGACGGATACTTCCATTTCATAGGAAGAAATGACGATATTATTAAAAGTTCAGGATATCGTATTGGACCTTATGAAGTAGAAAGTGCAGTATTATCTCACGAATCAGTAAGTAACTGTGCAATTACTGCATATCCTGATGAAATAAGAGGTCAAATTGTAAAAGCTACAATTATATTACAACCAGGATACGAAGGTTCTGAAGAGCTTAAAAAAGAAATTCAAAATCATGTAAAAAGAGTTACAGCTCCCTATAAATATCCAAGATTAATTGAATTTGTAGATAAAATTCCGGAAACAATAAGCGGAAAAATAAGAAGAGTAGAAATAAGAAATAACGATAACAAAAAGGAATAGATGGTAAAATGGCTGATGTATCATATCCAATAATACACAAAGAAGAGTGTAAAGGCTGTGGGAGATGTGTTTTAGGATGCTCCCAAAATGTTATTAAAATAGGTAGTGAGCTCAATAAAGCAGGATATCGCTATGCATATTACAGTGGCGAAGGTTGCAGTGGATGCAGGGATTGTTTCCTTACATGTCCAGAACCATTAGCTATTGAAGTTTATGTATATACTAAAAAGGAGGAAGACAATGACTAATCAGATGGTAAAAGGAAACACTGCAGTTATCATTGGAGCAATGTATGCTGGATGCGATTGTTTTTTCGGATATCCTATTACTCCTGCAAGTGAAATTCTTCACGAAGCATCAAAATACTTCCCAATGGTAAATAGAAACTTTGTTCAGGCAGAAAGTGAAGAAGCTTCAATTAATATGATTTATGGAGGAGCTTCAACTGGACACAGAGTTATGACTGCATCCTCAGGACCTGGAATAAGCTTAATGCAAGAAGGATTTACCTATTTAGCTGGTGCAGAACTGCCAGCAGTAATCGTTGACATTATGAGAGCGGGACCTGGATTAGGTAATATCGGACCTGAACAGGGAGATTATAATCAAGTAGTTAAAGGTGGAGGTCATGGAAATTATAAAAACATAGTTCTAGCTCCAAATAGTGTACAGGAAATGTGTGATTTAACTATAAAAGCATTTGAATTAGCCCATAAATACAGAAATCCTGTTGTTGTACTTGCTGATGGTACTCTTGGACAAATGGCTGAACCTTTAGAATTTCCAAAAGAAGCTATTGAACCTACCATAGATGAATCCTGGGCAGTACGTGGAAACAAAGACACAATGGAAAATTTAGTTACTTCTATTTTCCTTGATTTTGATCAATTAGAAGACTTCAACTTCGAAATTCAAGAAAAATACGCTAAAATAGCTGAAAATGAAGTTGAATACGAAGATTACAAACTTGATGATGCTGAAATTGTTTTAGTATCTTATGGAATCAGCAGCAGAGTAGCTAGAAGTGCAGTTGATGTTTCCCGTGAAAAAGGATTGAAAGTTGGACTTTTAAGACCTATTACATTATCACCATTCCCAGAAGAAAAAATTAAAGAACTTGGTGACAAGGGAGTAAACTTTATTTCTGTAGAAATGAGTAATGGTCAACTATTAGAAGATATACAATTAGCTGCTTTAAGAAAAGAAAACACTTACCTTGTTAACAGAATGGGTGGAAATTTAATTGAACTTAAACAAGTTCTTAAAAAGATTTACGAAATAGCTGGAATCGATGAAGACTTACCAAAAGGTACTTCTGAAAAAGGAAAAACAGGAAAATATATTATTGATTAAGGATGTGAAAAAATGGATGAAAAAAGTTTAGCACCAAAAAACTTAGAAGATTATGAATTATCAATACGTAAACGTCCTGAGTCAATTTATCCGTCTTTTCCAAGAAAAGGTGAAACAAACCAGACTACCACACATTACTGTGCAGGATGTGGACATGGAATTATTCATAAATTAATTGCAGAATGTATGGATGAACTTGGAATACAAGAAAGATGTGTTATGATTTCCCCAGTAGGCTGTTCAGTATTTGCTTATTACTATTTCAACTGTGGAAATGTACAAACAGCTCATGGAAGAGCACCTGCAGTAGCTACAGGTATCTCAAGAGCAGAAGATAATGCAATTGTAATGAGTTATCAGGGAGATGGAGATTTAGCATCTATCGGTTTAAATGAAACATTGCAAGCAGCAAACAGAGGAGAAAAAATAGCAGTGTTCTTTGTAAACAATACCGTTTATGGAATGACCGGTGGACAAATGGCACCAACAACTTTAGTTGGAGAAAAAACTGTTACCTGTCAAACCGGAAGAGATCCTGATTATGCGGGATATCCAACCCATATGTGTGAATTAATTGACAGCTTAAAGGCACCAGTATTTATTGAAAGAGTTTCACTAGCTACTCCTTTAAAAATCAGACTTGCAAAATATGCTATCAAACAGGCATTAACCATTCAAAAAGAAGGAAAAGGATATTCATTTGTAGAAATCTTATCCCCATGTCCTACCAACTTAAAACAAGATGCAAAAGGTGTTCAAGACTTCCTTGAAAATCAGATGGAAAAAGAGTTTCCGGTCAAAAACTTCAGAAATGAATTGAAAGACAGAAAACCAATTATAAGACCTGAAAATGATTACACAATCGATTCCCTAGATAAAATATTCAATGTAGACAGAAGCGGAGACTCCGCTTACTGTGAAAGTACTGGTATGGAACCTGTAACCATAAAAGTAACCGGATTTGGAGGGCAAGGTGTTTTAAGTGCAGGTCTTACAATAGCTCAGGCTGCCTGCAGTGAAGGCAAACATGTTTCATGGTATCCAAGTTACGGACCAGAACAAAGGGGAGGAAGCTCAAACTGTTCCATTGTAATTTCTGATGAAACCATAGGAACTCCAGTTGTAGAAGATATTGACATTCTCATTGCTCTAAACAAACCGTCTTTAGAGAAATTTGCCAAAGATGTTAAAGAAAACGGAACTATTATCTATGATTCTCGTATAGGTGATGTTGAAGTTGATAAAAACGTCAATATAATCAAAGTTCCTTCAATTGAAATAGCTGAAAAATTCGGAAACACAAGAACTGCAAATACTGCTTTAATTGGTGTTTTAATGGAATTGAAGAAAACTTTAGCACCAGAATCCTATGAAAATGCTATTAAACATATGTTTGCATCCAAACCTAAAGTCATTGATGTAAATATTGATGTTTTAAAAGCTGGAGCGCAATGGGTAAAAGACAACTCTTAAATTAAATGTGGTTTCATGACATATAAAGAAATAGCTAAAAAATACTTGGAAAGTAATGGAATTACCATAGGAGATACCATTAAAATAAATAAAGAGGATATCTCCTATGAAGGTATCTTATTAGATAGATCTGAAGATAGTGAAGACGGATATTTAGTTTTAAAACTAGACAGCGGATACAATGTCGGCGTAGCTATTGAAAATACACAAGCTGAACTGATTCAAAAAGGTGACAAACCGAAAATTGGTTATGGGGCTGAAAATATAGCTCACGACCCTTCAAAACAAAATATTTCAATAATATCTACAGGAGGAACAGTTTCTTCAATTATTGATTATAGAACTGGAGCAGTTCACCCTAAATTTACAGCAGCTGATTTAATTAAAGCAAACCCTGAATTATTAGATTATGCCAATTATAATGTTAAAGCGCTGTACAATATTTTAAGTGAAAATATGCAACCTAAATATTGGGTTGAAGCTGCCGAATCAATAGCTAATGACATATCTGACGGTTCTGACGGTATTGTAATAGCTCACGGTACTGACACATTACACTACACTGCTGCTGCATTAAGTTTCATGTTAAAAACACCGGTTCCAATTGTAATAACAGGAGCTCAGAGAAGTTCAGACAGGCCATCCAGTGATGCTAATATGAACCTCATTGATTCTGTAGTAGCTGCAAAATCAGATATTGCTGAAGTCAGTGTCTGCATGCATGGAAGTTTAAATGATTCCTACACTTATCTTCATAAAGGTACTAAAGTCCGTAAAATGCACACCAGCCGCAGAGATACATTTAGAAGCATTAACTATGAACCAATAGCTAAAATTGAAAATCATTCTGTTGACATTAACCCTAATTACAGATACACTAAAAGAAATGAAAATGAATTGGAAGTCAACAGTGCTGTTGAAGAAAAAGTAGGGCTTATCAAAAGTTTTCCTGGAATCTGTGAAGAGCTTATTGAATATCATATTGATAAAGGATATAAAGGTCTTGTTATTGAAGGAACCGGTCTTGGACATGTCCCAGACAAATTAATAACTCCTTTAGCTAGAGCACATGATGAAAATATTCCTGTTGTCATGACTTCCCAGTGTTTATACGGCAGAGTAAATATGAACGTTTATTCCACCGGAAGAGAAATATTAAATGCAGGGGTTATATCTGGAAGAGACATGACTCCTGAAACCGCTTATGTTAAATTAAGCTGGGTTTTAGGTCAAACTAATGATATTGGAGAAGTTGCAAAACTAATGAATGAAAATATAGCTGGAGAATTTAATGAAAAGTCTTCAATTAAATATTTCTTAAATTAAGGTCGTGTGAAAATGGATTGGGAAAAATTAGGACTTAAAATGGGACTTGAAATTCATCAGCAATTAAATACCAAACATAAACTCTTTTGTCCTTGTAAAACAGAGTTAGTTGATGAAGATTACAATGAAATTGTTGAGAGAAACTTAAGGCCAACACAAAGTGAACTTGGTGAAATTGACAGGGCTGCTCTTCAGGAGTCTTTACGTGGTTTAAACTTCAAATATGAATCTTATGACCACCACACCTGTCTTGTTGAAAGTGATGATGAACCGCCTCACAGCTTAAATAAAGAAGCTCTTGAAATCTGTATTACAATAGCTGCATTGATGAATATGCATATTGTAGATGAATTCCATACAATGAGAAAACAGGTTATTGATGGAAGTAACACCGGAGGATTCCAAAGAACAGGACTTGCTGCAACTGACGGTTATCTTGACACTCCTTACGGCAGAGTAGCTATTGAAAGTTTAGGTCTTGAAGAAGATGCAGCCAGAAGAATTGAAACTACTGAAGATTACACTGAATTTAGATTAGACAGGTTAGGTATTCCTCTTGCAGAAATTACAACAGATCCGTCTATGCACCATCCTGATCAAGTCCGTGAAGTTGCATATATGATCGGTCAGGTTTTAAGAAGTACCAATGTAAAAAGAGGTCTCGGAACCATCAGACAGGATTTGAATATTTCAATTGAAAAAGGAGCCCGTGTTGAAATTAAAGGTGTTCAAAACCTTGATTTAATGAGCGAAATTGTAGAAAATGAAGTTCAAAGACAGCTTGCATTAATTGAAATAAAAGAAGAATTGAACAAAAGAAATGCTGAAGTGCTTGAAGAAATTCATGATTTAGATAGCTTATTTGAAAATACCAAGTCCAAAATATTATCTTCAGCAGAATCCATAAAAGCAGTTGTATTAAAAGGTTTCAACGGACTTATCGGAAAAGAAGTTCAGCCTGGAAGAAGATTTGGTACTGAAATAGCAAGTTATGCTAAAAAACGTGGAGTTTCAGGAATATTCCACAGTGACGAACTACCTGCATACGGTATTACACAGGACGAAGTAAATTCAGTAAAAGACTATTTGAATGTTGGTTCTCAGGATGCATTCATCATTGTTGCACATGATGAAGATGTAGCTATTTCAGCACTGGAAGAAGTTAAAAGAAGAGCTAATCTCGGATTTGAAGGAGTTGTTGAAGAAACACGTAAATCATTAGACGATGGAAATACCGAATATATGAGACCTCTTCCTACAGCTAACAGGATGTATCTGGAAACAGATATTCCATTATTTAAAATAACTGATGAACTGGTCGAACCAATTAAAAACAACTTACCTGAACTTCCTGATGTTAAAAAAGAAAGAATTATTAAAGAGTATAATTTAAGTGAAGATTTAGCCAGCCAGCTAGTTAAAAGATTAGAAGCTGATGTCTTTGAAGAGATATTGACTGATGTTGAAGTAGATCCAACACCAGTAGCTTCCCTTCTTGCTTATGATTTAAGGGAAATTAAAAGAGAAGGTCTTGACATTGATATTTTAACTACCCAACACTTAAAAGATATTTTCCAACTTTTAGCTGATTCCAAAATAGCTAAAGACAGCATTACCAAATTAACAACTTGTGTAATACAGTCACCTAACGAAGAAATCAAAACAACAGCTGAAAACAATAATTTAACTTTACTTAGCCAGGAAGATGTTACCAAAATCATTGAAGACATTGTTAATAAAAATGAATCCATGGTTAAAGAACGTCAAATGGGAGCTATGGGTCCTTTAATGGGAATGAGTATGAAAAAACTTAAAGGTAAAGCTGACGGAAGTATTGTTAATAAAATAGTCAGACAATCTATTCAGAAAATGTTATAAAAGAGTTAATAACTCTTTTACTTATTTTTATTTAAAATTCAACAATAATCTTAATTAACATCTATAAATTAAGAAGCCCAATTTTCTACTTCAAACGGCTAATTCATGCATTTTACCTCATTTTTACGATATTATTTAATTTCAAAACAAGACAAAAACTTTATATTTAAACCCTTTTAAATATTATAAATGGGGGTGAAAATATAAAGAAGCTATCAGTTCTTCTTATATTCTTACTTTTAGTAATTGTTATTCCTGCAGTTTCTGCTGAAGAGAATGGAACATCCAATAGCATTGATGCTGATAATTCAATAACTATTGGCCCAGGTGATTCAATACAAACAGCAGTAAATAATGCAAATAGTTCATCTACTATTTACTTAACACCAGGAACTTATTACCAAAACGGAATAAAAGTTGATAAAAACTTAACATTCCAAGGAAAAGGAAATGCTGAAGACATTATAATAGATGGACAGTATAAAAACAGCATTGTTTTAATTAATTCTGTTTCAACTGTGAAATTTATTAATATAACCTTTATACATGGTAATGGTCAGGATTACGGTGGAGCAATCAATAGTGAACACGGTGGTAAAGTATATGTAGATACTTGCATCTTTAAAGACAATAAAGCTATTCAAAATGGTGGAGCTATTTCCGTGGCAGGAGAAGAATTTTACAAACTCGGAAAGAAAATTACTAACAAAGGATACCTTAAAGTAAATAATTGTCAATTTATAAACAATTATGCTGGCCATGATGGTGGTGCGGTTTGTACATACTGGGGAGATACTTATCTTTACACCTCATTATTTAGATTTAACTACGCTTACCGTGATGGAGGCGCTACACGTACAGGTATCTATTCAACAACCACTGTTGAAGATTGTATATTTGAAAATAATACTGCAAGAGAGTGGGGAGGAGCATTATACAACTGGCCTGGTGAGTTAACTGTTAACAATTGTACTATAGCTAATAATACTGCAGGTACAAAAGGGGCAGCTATGATTACTTCTGGACCTTTGGAGGTAACTAATTCTATTATTACCAATAATTATGGTGAAACTGGAGTCATATATATTGATGAAGAAACACCAGCTATACCATCTAGAGTAATATTTGATAATAATTATATAGTGAATAATTACCCTGAGAATAATAAAATTTTTGTAATTGAAAAATCAACAGCAAAAGACTCCAACATTAATAACAATTATTTTGGAACTACCAATACAACTATAATAGTTGATGATGAAACCGGTAAATTCCCAATACCAAATAAATTTATTAATATGGATCCTGTAACTCCAAAGCCAAGTGAACCAAGTAATCCAGTAACTCCTGATACACCAGTAACTCCAAACAATCCTGAAACTAATACAACTAAACCTACTACAAATAACAACAACACTCAAACAACAGATATTCCAAATACTAATCAAACAGATAACATTCTTAACAATATTGTTTCAAATATAACCAATGAATTTAATGAAATTGTTTCCAATGCAAATAAAATTGTCAGTAATTCTACTGAAAGTAATGTGAATGTAGGAACAGATTCCTCACAAGAAGCAACAAAGTCCAGTGACTCTGAAAAAAGTGTTCATGAACTTCTTGATAAAGATGTTTCAAAACAAACACAAATTAATCCAATACCTTTTATAATTGTATTAATTATTGTTTTTGCTGTTTTAATCTTCGGTTATTACAGATATAAGAAAAACGAATAATTAATCTCCTTTTTCTTTTTTTTAACTTATCTAAATAAAATAATAATTTCATTAATTTTAAATAATCTCAAATAACATAATTAAATTAACTAAAATATTGAGGTTATTAACATGAAAACTTACGATATAATCATAGTTGGAGCAGGTCCTGGAGGACTGACTGCCGGAATCTATGCAGGCAGACAGGGAACCAAAACATTAATTTTAGATAAAGGATTAGCTGGAGGAATTGGCCGTGAAGTTCCACTAATGGAAAATTATCCTGGATTTGACACTATTTCCGGTTTTGAATTAGTTGAAAAAATGAAACTGCAATGTATGAAATTTGTTGAATTGCATGAAAATGAAATTGTAAAAAACATAGAAAAAAATGAAGACAAATTTCTTGTTACAACCCATAAAGATGAATACTGCGGAAAAACAATAATTTTAGCTACTGGAAGCTCACACAAACACTTGGAAATTCCTGGAGAAGAAGAATATTTAGGTAAAGGAGTCAGTTATTGTGCTACCTGTGACGGATTATTCTTTAAAGATAAAGATGTTATAATGATTGGCGGTGGAAATAGTGCACTGCAAGAAGCTATTTTCTTAGACAATGTCGGATGTAATGTTACCATCATTCACAGAAGAGACAAACTAAGAGCACAGCAATATCTACAAAAAGAAATTAAAGAAAGAAACATTAATGTTATTTACGATACAACAGCTGAGGAAATAAAAGGAAACACATTCATAAATTCCGTAATTTTAAAGAATGTTAAAACTGATGAATATCATGAATTTAAAACCCAGGGAGTTTTTATTAGTATAGGATATGAACCCCATAATAAGTTAGCTAAAAAATTAAATGTTAAATTAAATGAAAATGGGGAAATACTCACAGATAAACACCAAAGAACAAATATTGACCATATTTATTCAGCAGGAGATATATGCGGCGGTTTAAGACAATGGGTTGTAGCATGTGGAGAAGGTGCAATAGCTGCAACTTCTGCATATGAAGATATACACCAATCAAAATAAATTAAAAACGTTCAGCTAAAAAGACATATATAAAAAATGCTATAATTAATACTATAAACAATGGTAATAACCACATGAATATTTTTAATAGCACTACTGCAATTAAAATTGAAATAATAATATAAATTAAATCTCTAAGTTCCATGACAATGTGATTTATTTAATATTATATATAAAGTTTAAGCAAATGGTGGGAAAAATGGAAAGAAAATGGCAACTAATCATATTTTTCATAGCTATGATTCTATTATCTGCAGGAGGATATTGTTATATGAATAGTGAAGTTACAGCTCCTCCAGAAATGGAAAGATATGACTTTGGGCAATTTACAATGGAAATACCTGAAGACAGTGATGTTGAATTAATAGGTTCTGATCTATCATTAAGTGTATATGCTGGAGATAATATTCAAGTTATAAATGTTAACAAAACATTTTATGAAAATCAAGATGAATTAAATCATATATTGGAACAAACAACTATTGAAAATTTAACTAACTCTTCAAGAATTGTAGAAACTTCCAACAATATTACATACTACCAGATAACAGATGAAAATAATATTATTGGATTTGAAAATGATACATACATTGCAATAAATAACAGTAACCCAAATAATATCATCATAATCGGCAGCTATGATTTAGATTTATTGAAACAGATGATACCTACAATAAAAAATAAATAGGGTTAAAAAAAAGCCCTCATCTCTTTTTTTTAAAAAAAATATTTATACTTTTTAAATTAAAATAAAAATGAGGTGAGAAATATGGAAAATAAAAATAAAGTTCTGATATGTATTATTATTTTTGTAATTGCAGCTGCATCTCTTGTGGCTATAACAATAAGTTCTGAGGAAAATAACAATCAGAGTGCTGATTTTGGAGCATTTACAATGACTGTTCCATCAAATGCTCAATTTGAACAAATAAATTCAAGCTCTGAATTTGCTGAAACATATATTGATAATGAAAACAGTATCATGGTATCTTTTTTAAATAGTTCATATATTGAAGAAAATGTGCAAAATTCAACTGGATACACAATAGACTTTAAAGAAATTTGTACAAAATATTTAGAACAAATGAACTTAACTAAACTTGACGAAAGTTCTAACAGCAGCAATATTGAGTTTTATAATGATAAAATGATATCCACCAATGGTAATGTTCAGCAAGGTTATGCAGGTATTTACAGTGATGACAACCAAATGATAATTGTAGAATGCCCTGATTTAGACCTTGTAAAAAACATGACTCAAAGTATTAAAATTAAGGTGTAAAAACCTATTTTTCTTTTTTTAAAATATTATTCCCAAAATTTAGTACAAACATATAATAAATAAAAAAAACTAAAATAATACCATTAAATTAGGGAGTAAAAAATGACAATATTAGTTATTAATAATAAAGGCCAATATAATCATAGAATTCAACGTAGCTTACAATATCTTAAAATTCCAACAGAATTAGTTCCAAATACATTAAGTATTGAAGAAATTGAAGCTAAAAATCCAATTGGATTGATTTTAGGTGGTGGACCTTCAATTGAAGGTGCTGGAAACAGTGAAGAATATATTAAACATTTTGATATACCTATTTTAGGAATCTGTTTAGGACACCAACTAATAGCCAAAACTTACGGTGGACAAATAGACACATCCAATACTGAAAGCTATGCTAAAGTTGAAATCAATATTGTTAATGATGAAAACTTATTTGCAGGATTAGCTCCAAAAATGGAAGTTTGGTCCTCCCACAAAGACGAAGTAAAAACTATCCCTGATGATTTTGAAATTTTGGCTAATTCAAACTTATGCGATGTTGAATCCTTTAAACATACAAAAAAAGATGTTTATGGAATACAATTCCATCCTGAAGTATATCATACTCCTAAAGGATCAACTATATTCGAAAATTTCTATGAAATTTGTAAAAAAAAGGTGTAATAATGATTGATAATCCAGAAGACTTAAAAGAAAAAGCACTTGCAAACAAACCAGGTTTAAGAAGACAATATGTCAATATTCCAGTAGGAGATGAAGAATATGGATTCAGAATCTCAGGAATTGGTGCTAAAGCTATAAAATTAGAAAAATATGTCAAATATGATGAAATATTTGAAGCACTTGAAGCTGGAAACGAAAATGGTTTAGAAGCAATAGTCAAACAAATCATTGAAGATTACGAAGAAGAAAGCGAAGAAGAATAAACATTTGTGGTTGAAACAATGTTAGGTCCAGAAGAATTTATTAAAGATGCTATCCAAAAGATAAAAGAGCAAATAGGAGATGAAAAAGCTATTATTGCATTATCTGGAGGGGTTGACAGTTCAGTGTGTTCTGTTCTTGTTCAGGAAGCTATTGGAGATAATTTAATAGCAATATTTGTAGATCATGGTCTTTTAAGAGAAGGGGAAGTAGAAGAAGTAACCAATACATTTAAAGACAGATTAAACTTTAATTATGTTGATGCTTCTGAAGAATTCTTAAGTGCTCTTGAAGGAGTGGAAGATCCTGAAGAAAAAAGAAAAATCATAGGTAAAGTATTTATTGATGTTTTTGAAAGAGAAGCTGCAAAAACAGATGCAAAATACTTAGTACAAGGTACTATAGCTCCTGATTGGATTGAAAGTAAAGGTAAAATCAAATCCCACCATAACTTAGCACTCCCTAGCGGTATGGTTCTTGATTTAGTTGAACCAATCCGTGACTTATACAAGGATGAAGTAAGAGAAATTGGTTTATTATTAGATTTACCTGAAAAAGTAGTTCACAGACAACCGTTCCCAGGCCCTGGTCTTGCTGTTAGAGTTATCGGTGAACTTACACACGAAAAACTTGATATCTGCAGAAAAGCAAATAAAATAGTAACTGATGAAATAGAAAAAGCAGGTATTGACAAAGACGTATGGCAATACTTTGCAGTATTAACTGACAGTAAAGTTACTGGAGTTAAAGGAGACCAAAGAGACTTTGGTTACTTAGTTGTTTTAAGAATTGTTGATTCCATTGATGCTATGACTGCATATGTTCCGGAATTACCATGGAATGTTATTCAAACAATGTCACAAAGAATAACTTCTGAAATTTCTGAAGTAACACATGTTGCATTATCCATAAGTGATAAACCACCTAGCACAATCGAATTCGCTTAAAAACAAATAAACAGTACTTAAATGAAACAACATTTATGTACTTTCAAATCTTTTTTTTTAATTCAAATACTTATTTTTACTAGATTTAAAATGGCAAATATGAAAACAACCAAAAATGCATACCTTGAAAAATTAACCAGACAAATACAGATGAAATCAGTTAAAGTTGGAAAAAATTTGGAAGGCAGCACACCACCATCTGTTTTTATTGGAAGATGGTCTTATCCTAAAGTTTATGCCGGACCTATGATGGCAAATCAGGTAGGAGATACTGCAATTATGGATTCTCCAGAATCATGGATCGGACAGCATAAAAACCAGGAAGATATAATTAATTACAGAATGAGTCTTGTAAGAGGAAAACAACTAATTAAAATTGATGATCTGGACAATCCATTTGTTGAAAAACTGCAAGACATATCTCTGGCTTCTAAAGCTATTGATAGCGAAGCTACATTTGGTAAACGTCCGACAGGAGCTTTATTAACTGAAGACAGTATGCCTCATGGTCCAAGTGCGGTTATTGAAAAATTTGATATAGATGCAGTTCGCTGGGATAAACAATTGGAAAAAAGCTATTATGATACTGATTTAAAAGCTAGTGAAGCTGTTTTAAATTTACATAACAAAAATGTTCCATTTACAGCTATGCAGAAAGCATTTTCCGTAGGTGCTTTCGGAACAAAATATAAAAGAAAATTAGTTCCAACCAGATGGTCAATTACAGCATGCGATACTAGCTTAGCAGACCAATTCTTAAAAGAAGTTAGGAACTTTGAAAAAATTGACACCTACCGAGTTTATGAATTCGGAAGCTTGAACAATTATTATGCAATCATATTAACTCCAACAGAATGGCAATATGAATGGTATGAAGCATTTATTAAATTAATTGGTAAGGAAGAACTTATTTTCTCAGATTATGAAACAAACGGCGGCAAAAAGGAATATTCTCGCGTTGGAGGATGTTATTACACTGCTAAAATGGCAGTACTTGACAGTTTACTTAAAGAGAAAAAACAATCAGGATTAATAATTTTAAGAGAAGCTTATGAAGGATATGTTCCATTAGGTGTATTCAATGTTAGAGAAAATATAAAGGAAGCTATGAAAAAACCCTATAAAGAATTTGAAACCTTAAAAGAGGCATTATTGTATTGCGGAACTAAATTAAAAATACCAATTAAAAAATACGTAAAACAGGGAACTCTATTAAATGAAATGCTTCACACCAAACAAACTACTCTGGATCAATATTTTAAATAGTGATAATATGAAATTTAAATTTAAAGAACCTCATAAAGAAACTAAAGAAATTATGGCTAAAGTAGCCCAGGGAGAAAATCCTTATTTAAATGATAAAGACGGCAGTTTTGAAAAAAACTGCCAAAAAAAGGTAAAGGAACTTACTGGCCATGAATACTGTAAAATAACCAGCAGCGGAAACAACAGTATTTTCATAGCTCTGTCAGCTATTGAAGGTTCAATTATCATACCTGATCAGGGAGGATGGAATGGTTTTAAGCAGATTGCCGGGTATTTAAATAAAGACATAATAACCCTCAAAACAGATTTAGGATTAATAAATACTGATTATTTAAATGAAATAGACATTCCTGAAAACTCTGCATTAATATTTACCAGTTTTGCAGGATACAGTGCAAATCAGGATACAAAAAGCATTTCAAAATACTGTAAAAATAATGGAATCACAACAATTGAAGATGCTTCTGCCGGAATTGGAGATAAAAAACAGGAATTGGGAAATGGAAATTTATCAGACATTATAATTGCTTCAACAGGTTCTCCAAAAATAATAAATGTTGGAAGCGGCGGCTTTATCAGCACAAACAACAATGAAATTTTTGAAAATACCAAATTACCTCAAAAATTAAGTAAAACTAATGAAATAATATGTAGTGGTATAGATAAAGAACTTGATTTTGTAAAAAGTAATTTGGAACAAACAATAAATGCAACAAACATATTAAAAAAACATATAAACAATACATTCCACACAAGTAAAAGAGGAGTTAATGTAATTATTCAACATGATAAACCTAAGGATGTAATCTGGAAAGTAAAAAAAGAATTGCCAATAAATCACCATGCTTTCATTACAAAATGTCCAAACTATAATCGCCTGAAAGAAAAAGGAATTGTAATTGAAGTTAAAAATTTAGATTACAGCAGTTTAAAAAAAGAAAATCTTGATAAAATAATAGAAGTTTTCAGTAATCAACTATAAGCTTGGTTATTTTATCAATTATTATATCATCAATATGTATATTTGCTAACTCACTTTCATCAATATCATAAATCTTCATTAATTTTGATTCATCAGCTATTAAAACATCATCATTTCTGTCAAACATTGAAGATAATTTATCAACAGATTCATTAGAACAATTTATTAGGATAGCGCATAAATTCATTTTTCCTTCTTTAAGACCAAGAATTTCAAAAGCTTTAGAAATTTGCCTTTGAGCAGAACATCTTAAACAAATCTCAACACTTAAATCATTAGCCAGGTTTTCATGCCTGCTGAAAGCTAAAAAAGCCTGATTTACACCATGTTCCACATGCCTTAAACCAGCTACTGCATCAGCATCCAAAAGCTGAATAATCTCTTCATCATTATTCTTAAGATTATTAATTTTATCCAGTGTTTTACCAACAGAATCAATATTTCCCCTAAATCCTAAAATTTTAATATCCATAAAAACACCTTAATTAGAAAGCAACCTGTTAACACCGGAAATATATGCTTTTACACTAGCATTGATAATATCAGGTTCAGTTCCTCTTGCAGATATAATTTTATCTCCTTTCTGAAGTTTAATGATTACATCAATAAGTGCATCGGTACCACCAGTAATTGCATCTACATGGTATTCAATAAAATCAATATCATTAAATATATCCAAAGAGTTAACAGCATTAATTGCAGCATCCACAGGACCAATACCCACTCCAGCATTTAAAATTTCTTCACCGTCAACAGTTAATTTCACAGATGCTGTAGGCATGACCTTATTACCTGATACAATAGTAACCTCATTTAATTTGATTCTGTCTTTATGATTAATTTCCAAAACATTATCAGCTATTGCCTGCAAATCAACATCAGTAACAGTTTTGCCTTTATCAGCAAGAATTTTAATATTATCGCAAATCTTCTTAAGTTGATTTTTGTTAACATTGACCCCCAACTCTTTTAATCTGACATCCAAACCATGAGTACCCATATGTTTACCTATAACAAACTTACGTTTACGGCCAACAAGTTCAGGAGTTATAGATTCATAAGTAGCAGCATTTTTAATAATGCCGTCAGAATGAATTCCAGATTCATGAGCAAAAGCATTTTCACCAACAATTGCTTTATTAGGCTGAATATAAACACCAGTAAATCTTGCTACTAATTTGGAAATAGTATATATCTCATGAATTTTAATATCAGTTGAAAATTGAGGGAACAGCTTGTATATGCCAACAAC
>NZ_CP187956.1:1422500-1600000 GCF_047402955.1 Methanobrevibacter intestini | reverse complement strand
AGTTATTTTGGAAATATTCAGTTCCATATTTTCACATTCAATAACTGCTTTTAGTTCTGCAAGAGGTAATTTATCATGTTCCTGAGATTGTATACATAGTAATTCCATTAACTTCACCTAATCTTTTTTTAAAAAAAATCATTTTTTAAATTTATCAAAATGTCTTCTAATGATGGTTTCTTTAGAATCTTTTGTATGAGTATCTATATCTTTTTCTTCAAATTTTGAATCTTGAGTGTCTGGATCATTATAATAAAGTTCAGCTTCATTTTCCCTATAGTAATCATCATCACCATATGAATAATCACCTATGCCTTCATTATAATAGCTCCTGCTTTGAGATCTGTTATCCATATTGTTAATAGCATTTTCAATATTTTCTTCTAAAGAATCTTCCATATAAGGTTCATATTCATAATTATGCCTTTTTTCTTCTTCAAAGTTTAATTCTTCAGGATAATATTCATAATCTCTAACAGGTTCTTTTTTATAATACTCCTGAGGTTCATAGTACTCGTTTTCATCATAGTAATCTTCATCTAAATATTGCCTTCTTTTTGACAGGTAGTCATTAGAAGGTTCATAATATCCATCATCAGAATAGTATTCATTTTGAGGTCTGTTTACAGAAAAATCATTTCTGGAATGTCTGCCTCTTAAATTATTCTGATTTGATATTCTTGAGAAAATTATGTTTTCAACTTCACTAACATTTGAAATATTAGCTAATTTCATTTGATTGTTATCATAAGCACTATAAACAGAAACTGTTCCAACATTTAATATTTTAGCTACAATACTTTGAGAGGTACTTACATCCTGAATTGTTCCATAAGGCATGTAATTTTTTTTGGTGTATAAAACTCCTGATTTAATAATAATTCTTGAATCAGTTAAGATATACTCCATATAATACCAGTTGATTAACTGCCAAATTATATACAGAATAATAAAAAGTATAATTACAAAAAGTGCAATAGCTGCATACCTTGTTAAAGATAATTTAACATAAGATATTAAATATACTTGCATTTCACCAATAAATGTAATAATCGGTGATGCAACAGATAAAACAACAATTAATAAAATAACTCCAAAAATAGCTTTTTTACATCCTAAAAGCATATTAGGTTTGGTTTGATAAATAGTTTTTTCATTAGTTATTTTATCATCTTTATTAAACAACATAATATTGTATTAGAATTTAATTTTAAATAAAGTTTTTTAAGAAAATAAGATTTAAAAAGTAAGCCTCAGCTCGCCCATCATTCATCACATATCAGAGCTCATAGGGTTCATCATTGGCTTACATATTATTTAAGCGAACATCACGCCTGCTTCTTTTATAAATTCATCGTCACGTTCTTTGTCAAGAACTTTTTCCACAGCATCCATAAAATCAGTTACTGTAACTCTGTCTCTTTTTTCACGAATAGCAAACATACCTGCTTCAGTACATACTGCTTTTAAATCAGCACCAGAAAGACCGTCAGTTAAACTGCTGAGCAAATCCAAGTCTGCTTCTTCATCTAAAGCCATGTTTTTAGTATGTATCTTTAAGATTTGTTTTCTTCCATCATCATTAGGAAGCGGAACTTCAATGAATCTGTCAAAACGACCAGGTCTTAATAATGCAGGATCCAAAATATCCGGACGGTTTGTTGCTCCGATAATTCCAATATCCCCTCTAGATTCAAATCCGTCAAGTTCTGCAAGTAACTGCATTAAAGTTCTTTGAACCTCTCTATCTCCACTAGTGGAACTTTTAAGTCTTTTAGCTGCAACAGCATCAAGTTCATCAATGAAAATAATGGCAGGTGCTTTTTCCTTAGCTAATTCAAATACTTCACGAACAAGCCTTGCTCCTTCTCCAATGTATTTTTTAACAAATTCAGAAGCTACAATTTTGATAAACGTAGCATTTGTTTCATTAGCTACTGCTTTTGCAAGTAAAGTTTTACCTGTTCCAGGAGGTCCATATAATAATATTCCTTTAGGAGGGTCAATACCTATTTTTTCAAATAATTCTGGTTCTTTTAAAGGAAGTTCAACAGTTTCTTTAACTTCAATTATTTGATCTTCAAGTCCACCAATTTTATCATATGTAATATCAGGTTTTGTTTCAATTTCCATTCCTGTAACATTTGCATCTTTTTCTGATGGTAAAACTTCTACAATACCAAAGGTTTGCTGATTTAGAGCAACTCTGGAACCTGGTACTAATAATTTTTCATCTAAGAATTTTGAATAATTAACTAAAAAGCTAGGTCCGGTACTACTTTTAACAGTCATTCTGTGATCATCCAAAACTTCAGTAATAGTAGCTAAAACTAAAGGAGGTGATCTGAATCTTTCTACTTCAGAACGTAAGGATTTAGTTTCTCTTTCTAACCTGATTTTTTCATTTTCGATTAGAACTTTATCTTTTTCTAATTTCCTAACTTTCCACATTAAATTACTTTTAGCTCTGGAGTTTTCTTCTTTTAATGAATCTATTTCTTCTTGCATTGATTCAACTTTCTCAACTAATTGTTCTTTTGAAGAATTCTCCAAATCATTAATATTATCCATAGGACTCATCTCCAATAATATTGATTGAAAATTTTTATAATTTCGACATCTATGTTACTTTAATAACCATTAGTAACATTAACATATTTAAATTTTATTATTATGCTATTTTACTAAATGATAATATTTAAAATTTATGGGAAATTAATTATATACATTAACTGATAAATACTTAATTAATTAAATTAGGAAAAAACTGATTAATATGGAATGCGAAATTTGTGGTAGACAAGTATCTGACAATCCTAAAAGAGCAAAAATTGAAGGATCTGTCATGATTGTTTGTGATGAATGTGCTAAGCTTGGAAAAATACAAAAAGCACCTCCAAAACCAAAATTTAGAAAATCAAACAAACCTAAGAAAAATAAAAAAACAAGACAAAATTACTCTAAAGATGAACCAAAAGAAGAATTAATTGAAGATTTTAACATCAAAATTAGAAAAGCCAGAGAATCTAAAAACTTATCAAGAGAAGAATTAGGTCAAAAAATCTATGAAAAAGTTTCTGTTATAAATAGAATTGAATCTGGTAAAATGATTCCAGATATAAGATTAACAAAAAAATTAGAAAATGCTTTAAATATTACTTTAATTGAGAATGTGGAAGAACTGGATTTAAGCAAGTACACAGGTAACTCTTCACAAGGCCGTACTCTCGGTAATGTTGTAAAAATTAAAAAAAGATAGCTATTTGTTTGAATAGCTATTTATTTTCTTATTCTCAATATGTTTTACTTTTCCTTTTAGTTTATAGTCTATTTTTCCGCCATTTTTAGCTTTATGAGAATAATACCCTTTAAAATCAGGAGCATTATTCAATTTATTTTTTAATTGATTGAAAACATCATATTCATCACTAACAACTACAACATGAGCTGGCGGATGAATTTTTTTAATTTGCATAATACTTAAAGTTATATCTTCTTTAACAAAAAAGGCAGTAGCAACTTTAGAACTAGTTCTGAGTTTAGAATTTAGAATCTTTTCAACTAATGAATCAGCAAATTTTGCATCAATTATTTTTGGTTTAGTTGCTAAATTTAAATTTCCATGTCTTTCCATGTCCGCAATTGCATTTAGTAGTTTTGAATTGTTTTCTCCTCTTATTAAGACCAATGCCATAGTATCACTGTTTTAAAAAAAATAATTAATGGTGAAAAATTTCACCGATTTTGGAACGATTTCAATAATCTACTTCTAAATACTACAAGCAATATTAAAATTACTCCAATTGCAGTTTGTACACTGCCTAAAATATTCAATATGCTTGCATCAACTGGTAAATCCCAAGATGGAGCTGATTTATCTCCATTTAATGCTGTGTAATATACACCAACTGCTTTAGAGTCTTTTTTAACATTAATATCTTTAGGTTCTACATGATCGACCCCAACTAAAAGACCATTATTAATACCTTTGTTAATTGAAGTTGCAATAGCTGATGCATCATATCCATTTTTAGCAACTGATGCATCCACAATTTGTTTAGTCGTTGATGCAAGTCCAGGTTTTTCACTTCCATAAACTGAAACACTAACAGAATCCGAAGTTACCGTAATTGCATTTCCCAATGCTTCATATGCATAAATTGTTGTTAACTCACCATTACATACCGGACAAACTTCATAATTCTCAGATGACGGATAACCTACAGACCATCCACAATCATCACAAGATTTTGAATAAACTTCATTCATCGGATAACCAGATTCATTTAAATCTTTAGGAGTGAACATATCACCAGTGGATAAACCAGATACAAGGTTTACCGCACCCCCACCGTATTTTTCACCAGAATCATTAGCTACTTCACCCATAGCTTCAGAAACAATGGTTGTTGCTGGATATCCATCCCTAATCATTTTTCCAATATTAATTGCAGTTTGTTTACGAACAGTATCTGCAGTACCATATAATGGGTTTCCTTCAGAATTCCTTAAATGAATAATAGCTCCTTTTTGTCCTGGCTGTAAAGTAGCTATTCCACCAGAAGTTGAGGAATAAGGAGTTACAGTAATAGAACCATTACCATCTACAGTAACAACATATGCATCAAAAGAACCTCCAATTGAAATACCCATTTCAGGACCCCCTACAATTAGACGAGCTCCCTGATATTTAGAGGCGATTGAAGCTGCAGAAGCTGCAGATGCATTGTTTTCAAGAGAAGCAACAGCGTTTACAACTGAATCCAACCTTGAGTCTGAACCACCAGTACCCCCTGAGAGAACCGCAAAATGATGTTCTTTAGACATTAAAAATGTTGATTGGAACATGTTATCTGCAAAAGACATACTTCCAGCAGCCGCTCCATTTGGATCTTTACCAGTAGGATCAGTGATAACCATTACATTACAAGTAGCAGCCACACTACTTATACACATCATAAATATTATAAAGAAAATTATTGGTATACTCCACTTTTTCAAACTATCCCTCTATTAACCCTGATTTGTCGTATTCTTTAATTCAACTGACGAGAAATCTTCAATAACGGTTACTGTAACAATACCTGTGTTTTTATCCACCTGAACATCTGCAGCAGAAATAGGTGCAACTGATGTTCCCGGAACTGTTGACCGTTTTGCAAACTCTTGAGCCGTTTGTATCGCATCCTGCAGTGAAACTTCTTTTTTAGAAGTTTTTAAAATATCTCCATGAATTACACTACCGTCTCTTAAACCAGATTGCATAACATTAGATCTAATAATATCTACAGGAACAACATCATTACCTTTAACTATGATTCCAGAAATAGGGACACCATCAGTAACTTCATCAGAGGACGCATAAGCAACATATGTTATTAAACGACCGCAAAGAATCAAGATGAATGCTAATAATAAAATTATTAATGTATCTCTTCTTATCTTTATAAACATGTTTTTATCCTCTAAATTTTTCCATCAATAAGCAATAGAAAAATAAATTACATTTATTATATTAAAATTTTGTAATATTTAAATTATTTCCTTAAAATATTTTCCAAAAGACCTTCAGCAGGGTCCATTCCCTGTGCACCAATTAATAAAATAATATCCTTCGCATCAGCACACCTGTATGTGTCTTTTAAACAGTCACATAAATTATCAAAATAATTATAATCAATATTATTCTGATTTAACACTTCAAAGAAAATTTCTCGCTCTTCATCTTCAACAAAATTTAAATGGTCAACAACATCATTACTTGAAGATAAAACCAGCTTTATATTATCATTCATAGATTCCACCAATGCTTCAACATTCAATTTGTTGATTTCCACGCCTCTTGAACCTCTGATAGAACATACAACATATAATGTTTGGTTTTTTGGAAGTAATTTATAAGTTTCCGCAATTGTAGCCTTTATACCGTCAGGATTATGTGCAAAATCATCTACAATTAACGGATTTTCATGAAGTTTTGAAAATCTTCTGTTTAATGGTCTGTAAGATTTTACCCCTTCAACAATGTTTTTGATATCAATATCTAAAGATATGCATGCTGCAACTGCAGATAAAATATTTTGAATAAAATGATGAGAAGTAAATGGCAAATCATTATTTTCCAAAATCAGATTACCTTCATAAAAAATTCCATCATCATAATAAACATGAGGATTTTTTGAGTCGAATTTATTCATCGAACATAAAAATGGATTATTTGGAGTTAATTTCATCACTAAATCATCATCATAATTCAATACTGTAACTCCATCTCCAATAGCATTAGGAACTTGATTTATTTCATCAAAAACCTCATCAATAGAGTTTACAAGCCCTATATGATCCATAGCTATATTAGTTATAACTCCAACACAGGGTTTAACTGCACTGGCCATCAGATATGCATGATGTTTCATTAAATTTCCAAGCCAACCTTGAACTTCAGAAACTTCAATAACCAAATAGTCCAATTTTCCATTATTTTTAACTTCATCCGAAATTAATTTGGAAACCATCGGATCAATTAATGTATTAAATTCTGATTCACTATCCGTATTCGTAAGAACATGTGATTCAGTATTTTTTAAAATATGGTAAATTAGATGAGAAGTTGTTGATTTTCCATTAGTGCCCGTTATAATAACATTTTTTGAATCAGGAGAAAATTTTTCAATCGTCCATTTAAGAGCATAAGCAGTAGCTAACTCTATTTTATCTACAATAATCAGCGGAAAATTTAATTCAATTGCTTTATCACAAGCTCCGTCCTGAGGATTTTGAGTAATTAAACAGGCTAAATTTTTACTAGCTGCAATTTCAACACCTTTATCATTAATTTTATGGCGTATTACAATATCTCCATCAATGGCATCATTTAAAAATGTAAATCTTCCTGTAAATCCTTCATCATCAAAAAAACTGTCTTTTCCAATAATGTTGCCTTCAATAAAACTAGCTAAATCTTGTATAATCATATAAAAATCACCAAAAAAGAAAAAGAAAAATTAGAATATGTATAACTGAGCAAGAATTCCAATTACACATAATAACACAGTAACACCCCAATAGCTAAGTACAATCTTACGTTCAGACATACCATAATGATTTAATGTGTGATGTAACGGTTCAACAGGCAATTTAATAATATTTGCCCTATGTAACAAACTAACAACAACAGATGCTATTGGAACACCTAATGCAAGAACACCAAAATATGGAATATCAGATATAAGAACAGCTGCAGCATAACCAGTACCTAATACAAATGATCCTGTATCTCCCATAAATATAGATGCCGGATATTTGTTAAATACTAAAAATCCTAAACATAATCCAGTTAAAATTATGAATACTGGAATACCTGCCATATTTCCACATAAATATAAGTAACAGCAGCAAGCAAAAGATGCAATACCTACAATTCCTGCAGCTAAACCATCCATTCCATCAATTAAATTCACACAATTAATACAACCTAAAATAGCTATTATAACTACTGGAAACGCCAATATTCCCAAATTAAATCCGCCAATTGTAGTTACAACCCCTGTTAAACCTAATAACACACCTAAAAGAATTTGACAAATGATTTTTTCAAGTTCACCAGGTTCTGTTTTAATTGGAACCTCACCAATAATTTCTACTTTGCCCTCTTCCACTAATTTATCAATTTCTTTTTTAGCTTTTGGAGTAGCTACTCTAACTTCTTCATTAGGCTCAACATCAAGTCTGCCTAAAGTAATTACCTCATCACAACAGTTTACAACAACTTTCTGAATTTCTTTAACCTTAAGACCAATTAAATCATCCAATAAACCTACAATACCTCCTGCAAGCATAATATAAGACATGATTAAAATTGGAGTATTATTATAATAAATAGCAATAATCAACAAAATTACAAATAAAAATGCAATACCTCCCATTGTAGGAGTACCGCTTTTATGTCTGTGTTCACTAACAATTGGATTATCTGCTATCCTTGCATTAAGTAATATTCTTTTAATACAATATGTAAAAATTATTGCACCAAAAAATGTTATTAAAAAAAGAATTAACATATCCCCATTATTCATTTTACCACACATAAATTATGTATCATATTAATTTTATTCTTACTGTTATATAAAATTAATTTAATAGTGTTTAAGTTATTATTAAATCAAATCTTTAACATATTTGTCTAATTGCTCTTTTGAATTTGCCCTAACTGTAATTCTCTGATATCCTTCAGGTCCATGAACCACACAATCATTATTTTTAAAGGATTTTAAAGGTTCATTTAAAGCCGGACCTTCATAATGTCCAATAGGAATTTCAGTAGCATAATAATATTCTAATTTGTCCTGAATGTCTTTAATAGAAAATTTACCTGATGCCATATTTACTAATTCACATAAAGAATTAACTCCACAGGTAGCTGTTGTTAAATATCTGGTTCCATTTGGTCTTGTGTTGACTTCAATAGCATATAATTGCTGTTCCTGTTTTGAAAACATAAAATCCATTTCAAAAATACCGTCAGAAGCTAAATTTTTAGCTACTTTATATGCAGTTCTTTGAATAAGATTATTATCTAATCCTTCAACTAAACAAGGAGCAGTTTTAACCTTATTTAAAGGATGAATTCCTTCCAAAGTTGTTTCGCCTTTATAAATTGGAGATAAAGGCATATATTCACCATTATACCCTAATACTTCAATAGAAATCTCAGAACCTTCAATGAATTTTTCGCATAAAGCCTGGTCAAATTCTTCAAAGTACTTTTTAACATCATCTAAAGAATTAGCTACTTTAATATCTTTTCCGCCCTGACCTTGGCCCTGCTTTAAAACAACTGGAAATTCCATTTCCAATTTATTTTCAAAATTATCCTTAGTTAATATCTGATATTGTGGAGTAGCTACACCAATTTCATTATAGAACTCTTTTGTTTTAATTTTATCAGAAGTTAAACTAACCGCACGAACATTTGCTGCTATTACTGGAATATCCGTTTCAGCTTCAAGTTCTTCTTTCATTTTAGCTACTTCTATTAATGGTGGATCAATACCTATTAATGGTACAACCGCGTCTACATTCTGACTGATGGCTATTTGTTTTGGACTGTCCATACCTCTAGGTACAATAAAAACTTGATCAGGCAAATCCAGATTTATAGCATCTTCATTAGATTCAGTAATTATACTTTCAATACCATTTTCTCTAACATAATAATCTATATCATCATACAATCTTGAACCAATAAATAAAATTTTCATAAAATCTCCTTTAAAATATTTATAAACTTATAAGCTCCCTTCTGAACTGCTGGTGTTGGCATGTCTGAATAATCCATAGATTCAGGTTCAATACCAACAAATATTATCTTAAAATCATTATCTCGCTCTAAATATTTAACAAAATATGATAAAGACATTGAATGAGTTGAAATTCCAATATTGACAAAATCATCCTTGTCTACAATTTTAAATTCCCCAGGCCTGCACCCCATCAAACATGCATCAACAAGAATTACATGTGACGGCTTTTCTTTTCTGATTTTACCTGTGAAATTCTCAGGAACTGTTTGACCATCAATAATTATTAAATCAGAATTTTCCAAATCTTTTAATTCATTAATTATAAAAGGTCCTACACCATCATCACATTTAAGCTCGTTTCCAATTCCCAATATAATTAACTTTTCTTTATTTTTTAAAAATTCTTCCAGCTCTCTTTTAAATGAAATAAAATCACCTAATAATAATTTGCTTCAATAGTTCCAATTCCTTTTCCCATAATATATTTTAATTTAACATTAATTAAATCATTGCATTTTACATTTTTTTCATTTAAAGGAATTAACAGAGGTGGGTTTAACATTGGCGTAGGTCCACAAACCAAATTATCGTTAAGCTTAGTAACAGTTGTAATTTTCAATCCATTAACTGAAGAATCTTTTTTAGCCTTTAAAGTTATAACTTTTTCAAAATTAGGATTTATTTCATTTAGAAAATTAATCTCATCATAAATAACCGGCTTTGATAAAATTTCACAAGAAACATCTTCATCATAATGAATATAATCTCGCTCCAGGTGTGCAAGTTCTATAATATTAATAATACCCTGAGGAATTATTCTGCCATCCTCTTTTAGATAATTTCTTACATGATTCAATACTGGAACTTCTTCTTCATCAATAAGAGCAGTATCTAACATTTCACAAACAATTAAATCAGATTTTTTAGAAAAATTATAATTAAAAACATCTTCATTAATAACTTTAATATTTTTAAAGTTTTCTAAATTTTTTTTAGCACATATACTAGCTTTAACATCTTGTTCAATAGCTATTATTTCTTTAAAATAAGAATTTAAGAAAAAAGATAAAATTCCACTTCCACATCCTAAATCATAAGCTAATTCCTGATTGACAGATAAATCTTCAATAGCTTCGTAAAATGCTGAAATTCTTTCTTCATCTTTCAATAAATCAAAATGGTAATGAGTTGTTTTAAATTTCATGTGAAAAAAAATAAAATTAATGGTGATGATTATGTTCATGATCAGGATCACTAAACTCTTCACCATTAGCAGTAGTTGTGAGTTTTACGTGTTCTACTCCTTTAAGTCTCATTATTTTATCAGTTAACTCACGAATTTCACTAATATCCCCATTAACAACAACGATTTCCATACAATATTTTTCAGTCATATGAAGATGCATATTCATGTTAATTTCATTTCTGAAACTGTGTTGAATATCTGCAAGATTTTCCATAACTCCAGTATAATGATGATCATAAATAATAGTAATAATTCCAATTCTTTCTCCTTCCATCTCATTCATCCATTGATGTCTTACAATATAATCCTGAAGAGCATCACGAATACCTTTTGAACGAGATTGATAACCTCTTTCTTTTAAAACTTCATCAAAATCAGCCAATAATTTTTTTGGTAATGACATACTTATTCTCATCATAGTAAAAACCGTCCACAACAAAGTGATTTAAATATAATATTAAACTTAAAATATATAAATGTTATGAAAAAATAAGAAATTTATATTACTATATTTCTTATTCAACAAGTAAATAATACTCCCCATCTTCTTTTTTAATGGGTTTTAGAAGGTTTTTATTTTCCAGAGATAAAATAATATGATACATTTTAAAATTAGAAAGTTTTAAATCACCATATAACAAATGGCCTTCTAAAGTATACTTAGAAACCAAATTCTTATCATCAACTAACTCTTTAATTAGATTATAAGATTCTTTTTCTTTAATATTCAGTTCAATCTTTTCAACATCTTTTTTAGATTTAACTGCATTAATCTCTTTATTAGAAATAGTTAACTTAACACTGCTACCATTAAACTCAATTAGATTCTTTTCAGATAATGTGTTTAAAATTTGAACCAAATCATATTCATGAAATCCTAATTCCTCTTTTAAAAGTTTAATAGGTACTCCTTCAGAATATTCAGGATTAAATATTTCTACCTGATTTAAAACAACTTCCTCTTTTTTTGTAATTGTAATCATAAATAATCTATTTATATTATAATAATTATCATTTTTAAAATTTTTGAAAACACATTATTATTAAAAAACACAAAGAAAAATTTGTTTCGAAATTATATTAATACTTTTTAAAATTTTAATATTAATTAAGTAATACTTTTTTATAAAAAAGTATTTATAATATGAAAAATAATGTAAATATAGGTTTGAAGTAAAAACATATTCAAAATTATTAAACATATATAACTATTCTGTCTTTTAATTACCCTCCTCTTTTTTACTTCGAACTATCTCTTTTTAAGAAAAACTGCTAATTTTTAATTTAAAAAATTGTTGAAAGATTAAAAGAATAATTTATTAACTTTAAATGCTAAAAAAAGAATTTTTGAAAAAAATTAAAAAAAGGAATTAGATTTAAAATAAAAAACTCATAAATCATTAAATTAAGTTATTATACTGCAACAATGCTTTCATCATATTGAATGATTTATCCACACTTCCAGCAGCAATCGTACCATGAGGTGTTAATACTTCACATGTAACAGATGGAATACCCCTTAAATTAACTGTATCCTCCATAGCTCCACCATATTCTTTACCTGCAATATCATATATTAATTTAGAGTAACCTGTTTTTTTAGAAATAAAATCAGCTATTTTTGCACTTTCAGATAAGGGAGAATAAGAACCCATAGCTACATCCTTTCCAGGATCACCGTTAGGTTGAGTACAATGGAAATCACCATAATTATCACATTTTAATGAACATATTAATTCCACTACATTATTTGATATAGTTCCCGGAACATTTGCTTTTGAATTTAAATTAACATTATTATAATTCCTAACATTACTAGCAGTTGCTTTTGGTTGGATAAATGGAATGATATGTACAGTACCTTTAATTGGATTGTTTTCCAAATAACTTATTAACTTTAACACAGCTACTTGAGAAGATAACTCTGATCCATGAATACCTGCAGTAATAAATACCACATTTCCAATTCCACCTTTAAAAGTAATCCAAGGTGTGCCTGATTTTGCAGAATTAATGACTTGATTGATTAATTCTGAGTTAGGTAAATTATTTTTTATTAAAGAGTTTTTAGTAACATCTGCACCAGTATTCCAATTTAAAGTTGTTAACAAACAATCATTTTTAACAATATACTTATTACTGCTGCACATATTATCAGCATAATAAGTTATAATATAATTTCCGGCAGGATTATTTAAATTAATTGTTGCAATTCCTTTATCATCAGTATAGGCAGTTAAAATTTGGCCTGCAACATTGAATTTAATTAACTTATTACATAGGGGATTTCCTGTAGAATCTACAAAATTAACCGAAACATTAACTGGATTTCCATAAGTTGAAGAAATATCCTCTCCTGATATTCTACTTAAAACCTTTATTTTATTACCCATTTCCAAATTATCATAATAAGCAGTTAATATATACTCCCCAGGATTTAAATTAATATCTAATTTTGCTATTCCCAAATTATTTGTAGCTTTATAATAAAATACACCATTAATATTCATTTTAACTGTTTTATTAATTAAAGGATTGCCAGATTTATCTAAAACCTTAACTAAATATTGAGAATCATTTTTGTAATATTTAACCAAATCCTTACCCTCTAAAAATGACAATACTGTAATATTATAACCAGTTGCAAGATTATCATACATTAATGTAATAATATACTTTCCAGGGCGTAAATTAATATTTAATTTACCTAAACCCCACTCATCAGTATTTTTATGATAAAACACACCATTAATATTTAAAGTTACCTTTGCATTAGAAACAGTTCCTCCTGTAGATTTATTTAAAACTTTAAATACAAACTGAGAATCATTTTGATAATATTTAACCAAATCCTTACTCTCCAAAAATGACAATACAGTGATATTATTTTTAACAGTTGTATTTTTATAAGAAGTAGTAATTGAATACTTGCCAGGCATTAAATGAATATTAAGTTTTCCATTTCCATAGCTGTCTGTAACTCTAGTGTAATTTTTACCTCCAACATTTAAATTAACAGTACAATCTTTAGAAGGCAAATTATTTTCTTTTACATTAAATTCAAATTGTGAATCATTTTGATAATATTTAACCAAATCATATGTAGTAATTTTGACATTATCATTTGTAATCAAATTATTATCTAAACTAGTGTCATTATCCTGAGCAAAACAAGTATTTAAACAAAATAATAACGAAATTAAAATTAAAACTAAAAAATATCTTTTTTTCATAATATACTTCCTCAATGCTGTAATTATACTTAAACACACAAATTAAGTATACTTACAATAAGTTCATTCTATCATTGGCACTATTTAAATTATAATGGCCAATAAAATGATTCATCTAAAAAAAACAATACAAAAAAGAATTTTTGGAAAAAAATAAAAAAGGATATTTAGTCTTTATCAAGATCAATACCCATTTTTCCAGCAATTCTTGCAAGTAATACAGTAACAACTACAGCAACAATAGTTACAATAACTGCATATATTAATAATCCAGTTACTGCACCTCCAGCAGTGTAAAATTCTTCAATTAATTTTTGTATTGCTTCATTCCAAGCTAAACCTGCAACAAATGCAAATGCTGTAGTAATTAATGTTAACATAGTTTCCATTATCATTTTGCTTATTTCACTATCCATAATCATCACCTTATTTATTATTTATAAAATTTTTATGAATAATGATAAAATATTAATATTTATTAAATTTATTGTACAAAATATGTATTAAAAAACTTTTAAGTATACATTTTACATTATTCAATATAATATCTTAAGTTTATTTTATTTAAATCTATTTTAAAAAATTAATTAGTTTTCCTTAGAATACAAAACTAAAAAATTTAAATAATTCAACTATAAAATTAACATATATGAAAGCAACAGACATATTTCAAGATTTACGCAATATTTCATCAAAAGAAAGAATAACAAAAACTGAATTATTAAAACTCTTAAAAAAATATTGCAAAATAATTTCACCCTATGACCTAATGCTTGCAACAGCTAGAATGAGGGAAGAAGGAAAATATGTTCAAGCTAATTATCGTGAAAAATACTTGGAAGTTTATGTAAAATACTTCATCATGCGTGTAAAGGAAATACTTGACAATAACAATTATATAGATGAAGATATTGATAAAGAAAGTTTTGATAAATCATTTAATTTATTAAAACATCAGTTTGAAAAAGAAAGAAATTACACAATAGAAGAAGATAAGTTTCCTTTAATTTATATTATTGTTGCTCTTTATACAACATTTATTTTGGAAGAGCCTATTCATCCGGTTGGAAGTGAATTTCCTGGAAGTTTAAAAGTAGAAGAAAAAAATGGAGAATATTACTGTCCAGTTAAAGACAAACAAAAAGACAATGAAAATGCTATTTGTAATTTATGTCTAGCTGAACAGACCCCTGGAATTTAATTTTTTCTGTTTTCAGAACCTGCCATTGGAACACCAGTTAAAGCTGATGCTTCCATTGTTAAGGCCCTTAAGTTTTGTTTTTCCAATTTTGTAATATGTGTGTTTCCTGCCTGCTGAACAAGCATACATGCCTCATCAGTCATTGCATTTATATAATTAGCTACTGCTTTACCCATTTCCTTGTAATCAATCCTGTGTCTTAATGATAAATCCTGTGTAGCTATTCCTTTACTACAGTTACCTTTATAACACATTTGACAGACCCTACAGCCTATAGAAATTAATGCAGCTGTTGCAATATATACTGCATCTGCTCCAAGAGCCAATGCTTTAGCCAAATCTGCTCCAGAACGAATTCCTCCAGCAGCTACCAAACTTACATCTTCTCTCAAGTTAATTTCTTTTAATGCCTGATCTGCTTCTACAATAGCTGCAAGTGATGGAATACCTGAATGTTCCATAATAACATCCGGTCCTGCTCCAGTTCCTCCCTGCATACCATCTACAACAATTATATCTGCTCCACCTTTAGCTGCAATTTTTACATCAGAAGCTACTTTACCTGAAGCAAATTTAACAATAATCGGAACTTTCCAGTCAGTAATTTCACGTAATTGGGAAATTTTCATACTTAAATCTTCAGGACCTACAATATCCATGTGTCTTGCAGGTGACAGAGCATCAGACCCCACAGGGATTTTTCTGATTCTGGAAACTTCAGCAGTTACTTTTTCACCAAGCAAGTGACCACCCATTCCGGATTTTGCTCCCTGACCAATTTTGATTTCAACTGCATCTCCCTGTTTAAGATAATCTGCAGAAACACCAAATCTTCCAGATGCATATTGTGCTATAAGTTTATCAGCCAGTTCACGTTCTTCAGGAAGCATCCCTCCTTCCCCTGTGTTTGTTACAGTTCCTGCAAGTGAAGAACCAATAGCTAGTGCCATTTTTGCTTCTTTACTTAATGCACCGAAAGACATAGCTCCAATCATCACAGGAGTATCTAATTTTAAAGGATTTTCAGCATATCTATCTCCCAATACAACATCAGTTCCACATGGTTCCCTATATTTATCAATAGGAGGTCTTGATACTTGCGCAGGTATTACCACCAAATCATCAAAGTCTGGAATTTTTCTTAAAGCACCAGTACTTCTGATTTTATATGATGCTGATTGAGCTTTTCTCACTATTTCTACAACATCCGGGAACCCCCATGCTTCTCTTGCATCCTGCGGAATTGCATTTACTTCAATAGCTCTATTCGGACACATTTCCAAACAAATTCTACATCCAACACATTTTTCCTGATTTAATGGATATGGTTCACCCTGAATAATTTCATAAACTCCGTGAGGACAATTATTATAACATGAGAAACACTTTCCACAGATTTTTTCATCCCGGTCATCACACAAATACCAACAACAACCAGGTCTTCCAAAGTTTTTCTTACATAAAACTGGATTTCTCTCTACTCTATATGGCATATACTTCCCTCCCATTCAATTAATGACCGTAAAATGGCCTTGCACTTTCTGGAACTATTTTTTTAAATTCGTCATATTCATCTTCTTTTAAATCAAAATCATATTTTTCCAATAACTCTTTTAATTCAAGTTTATCTTCCCATGTTAATTCGTCAATTTTAGCATTATATCCTAAGCTTTTAACTTCCCCTTTAACATAGATTACACCACGAATAATAGATTCTGCAACATCTTCTCCCACATCACCTAAGATAACCATACGACCACCCATCATGAATATTCCAGTCATAAATCCGGAATTTCCACCAATGACAATAGTGCCGTTTTTCATGATTTCTCCAGTCCTTGAACCTACTGATTTACGAACAACAACTGTTCCCCCATAGATTCCCTGTCCTGCTCCATCACCAGCTGATCCTTCAACAACTACTTCACCATCAGTTAAATTATCTCCAACAAACCAGCCAGCATTACCGTTAATTTTAATTTTCGGACCATCACACATTGTTCCTGTGAAATAACCTACAGAACCATCCAATTCAATGTTAACTTCATCAGTCACTCCTGCAACCAAATAATGCATTGCATTAGGATTTTTAATAAGTATTTTATCATAATCTTTTGCAGACTCTTTAACTTGTGAATTTAATTCACGTGGAGAAAGTGATGCTGCATCTAACTCTTTTATTTTCATTAAAACCAACCCTTAAATTTCATACACCATTACTTCACCAGGAGAAATTTGTTCAATATTTTGAGTATCAACAACTTCCCTTAAAGATACTTCTTCAGATGCAATTGCAAAAACATCATCAGTCTCTGCCATTACTCCCGGACGTAATCCTAATTTATCTTTAGCTATTCCAATACCATTTGGAGTTCCTATAATATAAGAAAACGGACCATCCATATCTTCTACAGATTGTTCCAGTGCTTCTTCTAAAGAATAACCCGTATCTAATTTATCTGCAATATAATGAACTAAACACTCAGTATCATTAAATGTTTCAAATACATGGCCTTTTCTTTCTAATGGATCTCTAATGTTCCAATAATTTGTAATTTGACCATTGTGGACAACAGAAACATCTTTAACAATATAAGTTTCAAATGGATGTGCATGGTATCTGTCTACACCACTTTCTGTTGAAAACCTTGTATGGCCTATAGCATGAGTTCCTTTAACCTCACGTACATCGTACCTTTCTGCAATATCCAATACAGAACCTACATCCTTAATCATTTCAAAATCCTGACTTCCATTAATTACAATAACATCATCAATTGTATCAACAGTTGATATAAGTGGTTTAAGTTCTGAAAAGTTATCTAATTGAACTTTACATTTATAAATAAATGAATCTCCAACAGATGGAAGAACTTCATCACCCTGAATTGGAGTTACAAAGTTTATTGTATCTTTTACTGTTTCTAATAATCTTGGTTGTTCTTTTACTTGGATTTTTAAGATGTATTCATCATCTTTAAGACCAGTTCCACCATAAATTGAATAACCTGCAGAATCAGGACCTCTATGCTGAAGTTGATGGAGCATATTGGTCATATCATTACCTGCACAATGTAATTTTTTATCTTTATAAACTATACCAGCTATTCCGCACAATTTAAAACCTCCTTTATAAAATATTCATGAATTCGAGTATCATCAGTTAATTCCGGATGAAATGCAATAGCTATATTATGTCCTTGCTGAATAGCTACTATCTCATCATCCAATTCAGATAAAACTTTAATATCTTCTTTAGTCTTATCATAATCATCAAGTGACGGCGCTCTAATGAAAACTCCCAAATAATCCTCCCCTAAAATAGAAATTGGACTTTCAAATGAATCTACTTGTCTTCCAAATGCATTCCTTTTAACTGAAATGTCCATAATTCCCAATAACGGTTGATCAAAATCAGTTTTTTTACCAAGCAAAACCATTCCTGCACAAGTTCCAAAAACAGGAATCTTGTTATCTTTAATAACTTTATCTATCCCTCTTTCTTTGATGATTTTTCCTATTACAGTACTTTCACCACCAGAAATGATTACACCATCACAGTTAGCTACTTCATCAGCATACCTTACAGAAATTGCTTCTGCTTCAATACCCATATTTTCAATAGCTTTCTTTGTAATGTCGTAATGTTCACTTACGGCACCTTGTAAATTTAGTATTCCTATTGTAATCATATAACTCACTAATCATTCTAAACAATTATTTTAAAAAAATAGCAGTAATTCTAAAAGTTATAGTAAAATTATTAAGATATAGAATATTTGCTAATATAATATTTATCCTTTCATATTATATAAATGTAGTGGAAAACTACTTCCGACCAAAAAATTTTCTGAAAAAAAATAACTATAAAAATATAAATTTAAACAATATTCAAAAAAAGTGGTAAAAAAAGGGAAAAAATGAAGAAAATAACAAAATTAGTTATTCATTTTTAATGCTATTTATTGCATTTACAGCACCGGCTCTAACATAACCGCTTTCATCTTCTAAAAGTGCTTCAAGTGGTTCAATAGCTGCATCGTCTTTTAAGTTTCCTAAAGCCCAGGCAGCCGCACCTCTTACCCTCCAATCTTCATCATCTAAAATTTCAATTAAAGGATCAACAGCTAACTGTCCCATACGACTTAAAGCAGTAGAAGCTTCTCTTCTAACTAATTTATTGTTATCCCTTAAAGTTAAGATTAAAGCATTGATGGATTTGGGATAAGACATAGCACCTAAAATTTTTGCTGCATTTAAACGAATATTTTTCTTCCTATGGGATAATGCAGATATTAAAGCATCTACAGATTCTTCCCCCATCATTTCCAATTCACCAGCAGCCGCTTCAACAACAAATTCATCTTGGTCATTTAAATCTTCAATTAATTCTTCAACAGATTTTGACATAAACATTCCTCACTATATTTAATATAACTGTAAACATATAATAGTTATATCTAACTATATAAATATATTTCGAAAATATACGAACAAAATTAAATAAGTGAAATAATGTACAAAATTGCAATAATACCAGGAGATGGAATTGGAAAAGAAGTAATGGAATCTGGCGAATATCTGCTAGACAAACTTGATTTGAATTTCAGTTTTGAATATGGTGAAGCCGGTTTTGAATGTTACAACAAAAATGGAGTTACATTACCTGAAGAAACCATTAAAATAGCTAAAAAATCAGATGCAACATTGTTTGGAGCTAGTACAAGCACACCATGCCAACCAAGCCCAATTATAAATCTTAGAAAAGAACTTGATGTTTATGCAAATTTAAGGCCAATAAAATCCTACAAAGGAGTCAGATCAATACAGGACAATATTGATTTCCTAATAGTTCGTGAAAATACTGAAGGACTCTATAGCCAAGTTGAATATGAACAAGACAATAAACTAATTGCTCAAAGAATCATTACACGAAAAGCTAGTGAAAAAATAGCTAAAGTTGCTTTTGAACAATGCATAGCCAAACAAAAAGAAAAAGTAACCTGCGTACATAAAAGCAATGTCTTAAAAAAAACTGATGGAATATTTAAAGAAAGCTTTTACAAAATAGCTGAAAATTACCCAAATATTGAAAGCAATGATTTTTATGTTGATGCAGCGGCAATGTATCTTATTACCCAGCCCCAAAACTTTGATGTGATTGTAACCAGCAATCTGTTTGGAGATATTCTATCTGATGAAGGTGCAGGTCTTGTAGGTGGACTTGGACTTGCTCCTTCAGGAAACATTGGAGATGAACACGGATTATTTGAACCTGTTCATGGATCTGCACCAGATATTGCAGGTAAAGGTATAGCCAATCCATGTTCCATGATTTTAACAATAGCTATGATGCTGGATTACTTAAAAGAATATGAGATAAGCAATAAAATAAATAAAGCTGTTGAAAATGTTGTAAGTGCCGGCAAAACATTAACTCCCGATTTAGGTGGAAATAGCACTACAGCAGAACTTACTGAAGCTATCGTGCATGAAATACTTGAAGGTGACTACTAAATGCTTAATATAACTACATTTCTTGATGCAAATGCTTGCAGATTAGATAAAAATGTTTTATACAATCCAAAAACTAATGAAAAATACAATTCCCGCGAAATATTAGCAATAACTTCAGAAATTGCTCGTGACCTAAAAAATTGCAGCATTAAAAAAGGAGACAGAGTTTTAATATATTTAAATAACTCAACCAGCTATTTATTCTCATTATTTGCAATTTGGAGACTTGGAGCTATAGCTATTCCAACAAACAGAGTATTTACCCCTCATGAACTTGAATACATCATTGATGATTCGCAGGCAAAATTAATGATTACTGATGAAGATGCAAAAGATATTGTTGATTTATACAAATATATTCCAAAAAATATTGAAAATTATAAAAATGGAGAAATTTTACCTGCCGAGCCTACAGATTGGGATGATTTATGTCAGTTACAGTACACTTCAGGAACAACAGGTCAACCAAAAGGAGCCATGCTTACTCATGGAAATTATTTCACTGCAATCCATAATGAATGTGATGTATTAACATTAAAACAAGACGACGTTTACATGGGAATATATCCAATGGCTCATGTAGGATTATCATGGGCAATAGCTGCACTTAGAGCAGGAGCTTATTACATCATGGTAGAGCAATTTAATTTAGATGAATATCTTGAATTATGCCAACAAGAAAATGTTACTGTTCTAACAGGAATGCCTCCTGTAATACACTCCCTGACAAGATTAGAAACAGGTGCTGAAAAACAGTTAAAAACTGTACGTGAAATAATAAGTGGAGGTGGACCGCTACACAGAAAAATCTGGAAACAATTCCATAAAAAATACGGCATTCCAATAATTAATGCTTACGGATTATCTGAAACAATTGTAATTGGAACAGGGACTGTTATTAGACCAGAGGATTATAGAACTGCAGACAGATTTGAAAGTGTTGGACATCCAGTTTGTTTTTCAGAAGTTAAAATTGTTGATGAACATGACTACACCAAAGAGCTTGAAAAATACGAACACGGTGAAATTGCACTAAGAGGTCCTGCAGTAGCTAAAGGTTATTGGAGACGTGAAGTAGCTACAAAAGAATCATTTTTAGAAGATGGGTGGTTTTTAACAGGAGATATCGGATATCTTGATGATGATAATCGTTTGTTCATTACAGACCGTAAAAAAGACATGATTGTGATGAGCGGATGGAAAATTTATCCAACAGAAGTAGAAGAAGTTCTAATCAAATATCCCGAAGTAAAAGAAATAGCTATTTTCAGTATTCCTGATTGTCATCGCGGAGAATTACCTGTAGCTGCAGTAGTTTGGGAAAATAAAGAAGACAACGAAGGTTTAATTAGCTATGCACGTGAAAATCTTTCAAGATATAAAGTGCCAAGAAAAATATTTAGCCTAAAAGAGCTTCCAAGAGTTAATGGATGGAAACTGCTTAGAAGAAAATTAAGAGAAGAATATAATCATTTATAGATTATATTCCATTTATTTTTTAAAATAAGAACTATTTATAAATCATAGTTCCAATACCGTTTTTTGTGAAAATTTCAAGTAAAAGAGAATGTTTTTTACGTCCATCAATTATATGGCAGGATTTAACACCATCTTCAATTGCTTTAACACATGTTTCAATTTTTGGAATCATTCCTCCAGAAATAACTCCCTGTTCAATTAAATCCAGCACTTCATCTATTTTTATTCTTTGAATTAATGAGTTCTGATCATTAGGATCTCTTAAAACTCCCGGAACATCAGTTAAAATTATTAACTTTTCAGCATCAACAGAACTGGCTATTTCACCAGCTGCAGTATCTGCATTTAAATTTAAACTTGATCCATCATCAGCTATACCAACAGGAGAGATAACTGGAATATAATTGTTTTTTAGAAACATTTCAAGCAAATCTGTATTGATGCAATCAATTTCTCCCACAAGACCTAAATCAATTTCTTCTTCCCCACCAGATTCACTGGTAACTTTACTAACTGGTTTTTTATGAGCAAAAATCAATCTGCTGTCTTTACCAGATAAACTGATACCTTTTCCATCATGATAAGAAATTTGAGAAACAATATCCGTACTTATTTTACCGACTAAAACCATTTCAATAATTTCCATAGTTTCTTCATCAGTAACCCTTAATCCTTTAATAAATTTAGGTTCTTTACCTAACTTGTCCATAGATCTAGATATTTCCGGACCTCCACCATGAACAATAAGTGGTTCCATACCTACATATTTTAAAAGAACAGTATCTCTAACTGTAGAAGACATTGCATCTTCATCTATCATAGCATGCCCTCCATACTTAATCAGAATCTTTTTTTCATGGAATTTTTTAATATAAGGTAAAGCCTCAACTAAAATATTTACGTCCTTCATTTAATCACTACAATAATTATTTTACTTAATACTTTATTAAATCTTTGGAATTCTTCATTTTTAAAAAAAATCAATTTTAATAAATATCTGAATTTTATCCTTCAAAACATATGAAAAAAAGTTTCTTCTAAAAAAATTTATATTTAAATCGGAGTTCCACAGAACGGACAAACTGCATCTCCTGCATCAACCATCTCACCACAAACTGGGCAGATTACAGTAAACTCATCGTCCTCTTCTTCACACATTATTTATCCCACACCAACACTGTTTTTCCAAAACCTGAGATATAATCTTTGTCAAAAGCTTCTTTTAAATCATTTAATGATTTTACAGTTACAACTTCACCAATTAACTTATCTAATGAATCAAATAATTTAGGGTTGTTTTTAAGTATTTCAACTACTTTCAAGAAGTCTTTACGTTCACTTCTACTTATTCCCTGAATCGTTAATCCTTTTTCCAAAACCAATCTCGTATTAATCGGAATAGGATATTCGCTTACTCCAAATAAGATTACTGATCCCTGAGGATTTATTGTATTTATTATCTGATCAATAGCTGCCTGTGATGCATTTGATCCAACACACTCAAATCCATGGTCAACAGCTAAATCGTCTGGAACCTCATGGAATTTATAGGTTTTATCAGCAAATGAAAATAAGTTTAGATTTTCACCATGTTTTCCAATAACTATAACTTCACTTTCAGGATAGAACTCTTTTAGAAACAGAGCCATAATATATCCCAAGTTTCCGTCTCCCCAAACACCAAATCTGTTTTTGTGTTTAATAGCTATTTTTTCAAATCTGTCTATTCCATGACAGATTACTGAAATTAATTCTATAAATGCTGATATTTTCAAATTAAAATTATCCGGTAGTTTAACTAGTCTGTCTGGATTTAGTTGAATTAAATCACTTGTAAATCCATCAAAACCGCTGCCTCTAAATTTTGATGACGGCAAGTAATTAGCTGATATGTAATCATCTTTTTTTGTTGGAGTATTTGGTATCATTACAACATTATCTCCAACATTGAAGCTCCCTGTATTGTCAAATACCACTTCCCCAACTCCTTCATGAATTAGAGCCATTGGCAATTTTTCTTCAAGAACATCACTTGCTCTTTTACCCTGATAATATCTCTGATCAGCTTGACAAATTGACAGATATGTTGGCCTTACAATTACATCGTCTATGTTAATCTCTTCTATAGCTTCTTCAAAGAATTTTGGAGCTACTAATCTGTAAATAATATTAATCATTTTTATCATTTAGAATCGTATTAGCCAATTTCAAATCATAAGGATATGTAATTTTAATATTTGTTACATCTCCTTTAACAAGAGATACATCAACACCTTTTAAAACAAATATTTTAGCAGCATCTGTAAGTATCTCCTTTTCATCATCACTTAAATCATCAATTAAAGAATTCAACTTATTAATTTTAAATGTTTGCGGAGTTTGACCCTGATAAAAATAATCCCGGATTGGAATATTTTTAATAACTTTACCGTCTCTACTTTCTACAATTGTATCTGTAGCCGGAATTACTGTATCACAGGCTCCACATTCTTTTGCAGCTTTAATATTGTCCCGAATAATTCTATGAGTTACAAATGGACGAACAGAATCATGAGTTATAATTATGGAATCATCATCAACATCATGATTTTCATTAATATAATCAATACTGTTTTTTAAAGTGTCATTTCTAGTTTCTCCACCTTCAATCACAACCACTTTATCATTATTTGGAATATATTCTTCAATTAGATACTTAGTGTGATTTATAAAATTTTGTGGAGTTAAAACTATCACTTCATCAATTTCATCAATAATTACAAATTTTTCAATTGTGTGGATTAAAATAGGCCTATCTCCTAAATTTAAAAATTGTTTAGGAGTATCTGTGTCCCCCATTCTTGATCCGATTCCACCTGCCAATATAGCTACAAAAATCATTTTTAACTACTCTTTTTCAAATATTATTAAATAATGAGATTTACCTTCAGGAATATCTTCCCCAATTTCTTCATTTAAATAAGTCATTTTAAGACCATGTGCTGAGAATAATTCCTGTAAATCTTCCGGAGAGCTCCTAATAACTGTTGGAGGTCCATTTTTAACATCCTGTTTTTTATAATCCATAATAGCTATTCTTCCACCATCGGTTTTAATTACTCTAGCTAATTCATCCACTGCCTCATCTAAAGTTCTTGTAGCTTTAAAACCATGGAAAACATTAACCATCAAAATAACATCCAATGTTTCATCATCCAAATCAATATGTTCAGCAATATTAGATACAATTGGAATTAAGTTATCTGCATTGTTTTCTTGTTTGTATTTAAGCATGTCCTCAATAGACGGTTCATACATATCTAAAGCATAAACACATCCATCAGTAATGTATTCTTCCAATGCTTTAATAGCTACATGACCATCCCCACAGCCTGCATCCATAAAGTTCTCACTACCTGTGAGATTTAATTCATCTAAAAATTCGTTAGCATCAAGGAATTTTTCACTAGTCATACCTTGAATTCTATGGCCATTTGCCGGCATCATCATTTTCTTTTTACCCATAATACCACATCTTATAGTATATGAGTAATAATCTTTAAAAAATAGTATATAATTTTTTCTAAGTAAAAATAAGCTTAAAATTTAAAAAAAGTTATGAAAAAAGAGGATTATTTTTTCCAGGTTTGTTTAACTCCTCTTCCTCTTTTACTACCAGGTTTGGTATAACTTCTTTTTGCTCTTGTTCTTTTATTGGTTCCTTTAACTTTTGCCATAATCATATCCCCATTAAATTTATTTAATAAATTAAAATCAAACAATATAACTATAATAGTTAAAATTTGATTCAATATCAGTTTAATCGAAAATCAAAAATAGAATTTCTATAACATAAAAATATTTACTTCTTAAAGTATTTATATCTTTTCTTTAAGTGGTATATTCAGCATTGATTTTCACATAATCATAACTTAAATCACATCCCCATGCTGTAGCTTCAGCTTCACCTTTATTAAGATTAACATTAACAATAACCTCTTCACCAAGCATAATTTTCTCAGCTCTCAAAAGATTATCCGTTCCTTCAAAAGCAAGGATTTTTCCATCCTTTACAAGATCAACTTCATCATTTTTATTAGCTATAGCTATTGTTACTGTATCTGCACTTACATCTGCTCCAGAATAACCAATTGCTGAGACTATTCTTCCCCAATTTGGATCACCACCAAATACTGCAGATTTGAATAAAGGAGAAGTTACAATTGCTTTTGCAGCCAATCTGGATTCATCAATATTTTTAGCTCCATAAATATTAGCTTCTATAACTTTAGATGCTCCTTCACCATCTTTAACCATTTTTTTAGCCAAATCAATACACAGATATTCAAGTGCTTTTTGGAAATTCGGATCAATTTCACCATCATGAACTATATTAACTCCAGATGCTTTATTTGCCATAAGTAAACAGGTGTCATTTGTACTTTCATCACCATCAACAACAATCATGTTAAAACTTTTATTGACAGCTATTTTAAGAGCTTTATTAATGTCTTTACTTTCCATTATTCCATCAGTTACAATAAATGACAGCATAGTTCCCATATTTGGAGCAATCATTCCACTACCTTTTGTAATTCCTGCAATTTTTACTTTTTGACCATTGGTTAATGTAACTTCAAGAGCACATTGTTTTGGAATTTTATCAGTAGTCATAATAGCATTTGCAGCAGCTAATGAATCTTCAGGTTTATTTCCAAGATTAGAAAATACTTTAGAAGCTACATCAGTTATAATATCCAAAGGCATTTTACGGCCAATAACTCCAGTTGAAGAAATAGCTATTTCATCTTCAGGAATATTCAGTTCTTTAGAAACCAATTCAACCAATGATTTACAGTCTTCCATTCCCTGATTGCCTGTAAAACAATTAGCATTTCCACTGTTGACAAATACTGCTGAAACTTTTCCATTTTCAATAACTTTTTTAGTATATATAACAGGAGCTGCAACAATTTTATTTGATGTAAATACAGCAGAAGCATCACTATTTTCACATACAATAACTGCAACACCATATTTTCCTTCTTTAGCACCTGCTACCTTAATATTATCAATAACTGACAATCCACCATCAAGTTCTTTAAATATCATAATAATCCCATTATAAAAAAATAAATTAGTCATTAGTTGAATAATCTAAGTTTGATTCACCCTTTTCAAGGTAATTTGACTCATCTATTTCTGAATCATAAACAATATCACTGTTTGTATCATTTATATTTGTAGTCATTTCATGAGTAACATTTTCAACGTGTGTTGTGTTATTAGCCACATCATCACCATCATCTGAAATAACCATAGATACACCAATACCTGCACCTACACAAAAAGCAATTAATGCTATAACCATAAACACAACAAGTGTTCCATCGTTTTTAGACGCCACTTTAATCCCTTTCTTTTAATTAATTTTTTAATAAACTACTCTTATTTAAACATTAAGATAATAGTGCATAAACAAGTGCCAATACTATTCCAATAAAACTAAACATTCCTAAACCGAATATAGATAAAACATAAACAAATATAAACACAAATGCAAATATTCCAATTAATTTACCTTTTTGATTTTCAATCAAATCTATAATTGTTCTTGAAAATTCAGAAGGAATATTGTAAGCATATAACCCATTAGCTAATTCAAATACAACTAATGATAATGGAGATGTTGAATTTAAACTATCAACTAATTGAGCTCTCTCACCCGCTTCTCTCCTACTTCTGCCAATTCCTGCTCTGATTTTTGCACCATTATCCAATGCAAACCAAGCAGAATCGAGTCCTGCACGAATAGCTAAATCTTTTGATGGGAATCTAGCTATAAAATCATCACCACCTTCTCTATAACCTTCTAATTCACCTTCACATTCAGTTTCAATAAAATTTTTAATTCCTGTCATTAATTCAACAAGTTTATTTCTACCATTTTTACTGATAAAACCAGTTGAGTCTATTAAATCAATGAATAAATAATTTTGAAATTCTTTAGGTTCAGATTGCATTAATTTAAATGGTTCATCAAATACAAGTGCGTATTCCCCACCAAGCTTAGTAAATGCAACTCCTGGAAAATTTCCAACATTTTGAGTATAATTAATTGAACGCTCAATAGAAGCAGCTCCAGTCATACCAACTGCAGAAATAATTGGAACACCTTTTTCTAATCCAATTCCAATAATTTCAATAGCTACCCTTATTGCATCATTTTTACTTAACATTCTTGCAACAAGTTCTGTAGAGCTCTTTTCAACTATCAGTCCTTTTTCATTTTCAATTATTTTAACAAATATATTAATTAAATTAGAAGGATGGGGAAGCTCAACATAGAAGTAACGATCACTACCCATAATAATGTTACTTACAAGTGCATATTCTTCAACTTTATTTTCAGCTGCTTTTAGTTCATAAAAATTATATTCTTCTGGAAGATTTTCTACACCAACATCCCGTTTAAGATTTTCTAAAATACTTTCAGAGGTAATTTCAGCTTTTTCAAGTTCAAAAAGAATAGTTTGAGTATAATTAAATAGCTCCACATATTCAGTTTCAACAGAATTTGTCGGAAAAAACTTAGTTCCAACACTAATTGGATTAAGTTTTGTAGATAGCTTAATAATTTCCTTAGTTAAGCTATTAACCATCCAAACCTCCTCCTTTTTCTAGCTCAATCTCAAAATCTCCCGGTTTTTCTAAAAGCATGTCTGGTTTAACAGAAACAAATGGAAATTTCCAAGACCCCAGCCTTCCAGCTATAGTACTGGCAATGTTTCTTGAATTTTTCTTAATAAATACTTCATCATGAGTACTTACACGAACAAGAACATTATAAGGAGCATGTTCAGTAACTTCATCAGCTAACATTATATTTAACTCAAAAGTACCCGGTTTTGTAAATAAATCGTTACGAACAGCTATTAATGGTTTTTTCTCAAGTCTTAACCTGTCAGCAACAGTAACAGATATATTGCCCGCATTTTTAACAGCTAATTTGTAATCTTTTGGATGAACCAATACGAAAATAACATAAGGAGCAGCTACTTCCACATCATCAACCATGTCTACAATCTTGTTAAACATAGGTATCTTAGAAAAAACCTTTTCCAGTTTAGAACTGGCATCATTATCACTATCTATACGAATAATAGCCTGTTTAGCAATGTTTAATGGTGAAATTTCCAAACCTTCTTTCCCAGTATAAACTTCCCATCTTTTAAAGTTTAATTCCTTAATAATTTCATCAGATATATGTTGCAAAATGTTTTTATCCTTTTTAGGTGATTTAGGTTTTCCAAATGTAACTCTGCCATTTTCTATTACAAAAGGAATCCTCATAGAATTAATATTTTTAAATTCTGCAGCATAATCTCTGAATTTGTCATTAGATAAAATTTTAGCTTTTTCATTATGGGCAATGTTAAGAATAAAATGATCTGCATCATTACCGGCCGGAACTTCTTCTACATTTTCACTTTCCAACAATTTTTCAAATTTTTCTTTATCATCAATGTCATGACGAAGTGATGCGTCAGCAATTATTACAAATTCATCACCACTTTCTTCTAAAGATTTAACCGCAGCTAAAATATTGGACATTTGAGGCTGTGAATTTTCATTTTTTGTACTATATGCAACATTTGAAGCATCAACAACAACTTTCACATTATCACCTAAAATTTATTTAATTAATATTTATATTATTTGTAAATTTTATATTTAAATTTAATTAAGAGTTAACTAAATGCTATTTCTTGGATATTCTCCAAATAAAAACCTTTCTCCATCAACTTTATTAAGAAATATCCTAATTGTATCTTCAGTAATTTCATATACATTATATGAATTTTTATCATTACCTCTAAGCTTATTAGAAGATAATGACCCTGCATTAACAAATAAAGTATTATTCATTTTCCAAATATTTGGAACATGTTTATGTCCTGCAAGTACCAAATCAACTTCATGATCAGTTAATGTTTTAAGAACATCCCCAGCATCAGTTAATACATTACGCTCCCTACCAGTTTTTGGAATGGGAATTACATGATGATGAAGAGCCACAATACTAAACAACTCATCAATAACACATTGATCCAATTGATGTTCCATCCAAAGATGCTGTGGCCTGCCAATATTCCCACTTGATATATCTGGAGAACTGCTGTCTAATCCTACAACTACAAATTCATCATCTTTTGTAAGTTTCCAACTACATTCACCAATTAACTCTTCAAAAGTCTCATAACCTAAATTACGGGCATCATGGTTTCCAGGTACTGCAAATAACGGTGCATCAAACATTCCCAAATATTTGGTAGCTTGAACAAATTCATTATAATAACCATTATTAGTCAAATCACCTGTTAATATTATCATGTCTGGATTTATGGCATTTATTTCAGCTACAGCTTTTATAAAAACATCTTCATCAAATCCCAATTCACTAACATGCAAATCAGAAATATGTACAATAAGAGGCATATTATTATCCTATTGAGTTAATTTTAAGATAGCTTCTGCAAGATCGCCGTTAGTCTCTTCCAAAGCTGCTTTTGCTTCATCTTCAGACACTTTTGCCTGATTAGCTACCATTTCAATATCTTCATCAGGAATAACAAGTTCTTCATCAACTGTTACCTCATGTGCTTTACCAGTTACTTGATAAGTTTCTTGACCCATTACATTCATCAAACTTACTTCAGCATTTGGAATGACTAATTCTTTATCTTCTAAACGGATTATGACTTCTTTGACCCCTTTAAGGTCTTTCATGTCCATACCCATCTTTTTCATTTGTCTTTCCATTTTTTTCATCTGTTTTGCATTCATACCAGGTATCATAATATTATCCTCATTAATTTAATTATTAGTAAATATCTATGTTTTTTAATATTATTAAAAGTAATTATAGAATTCACAATTATGCAAACATAACCTTTATCTATATAACATATATAAGATAACATATTTAACGAATATTAAATAATGAAGGAGTAAATTATGAAAGTTTTGTTTGTTAACCCGCCACAAACTGCTTCTAAATATAAATTTATGGGAGTAATAGCTCCACCATTAGGTATTGCATACATGGCTGGAGTACTGCAAGAAAACAATGTTGATGTTGAAATACTTGATGCTTCTGCAGAAGATATGGATTTTAAAGATGTTGAAAATGAACTGCTTAAAAGAAAACCTGATTTAGTAGCTCTAACTGCACTTACTCCAACAATAGGAAGAGCGCTTGAAACTGCACAGGTAGTTAAAGAAACCCTTCCAGACTCAATAGTTGTAATAGGAGGATATCATCCTACATTTAATTTTATAGAAACCTTAGAAGATGAAAATATAGATATTGTAATTAGAGGTGAAGGAGAATACATCATGTTAAATCTAGTGCAGGCTCTAGAAAATCAGAGCAGCTTACATGATGTTGAAGGAATTGTATTTGAAGACAAATACTCAAAAGAAATTGTAATAACTCCTGAAGCTCCGCTGATAGAAGATTTAGACAAACTTCCATTTCCTGCACTAAATTTATTGCCAATGGACAAATACCGTCTATTAGACATGGATACCCATATGACCACTATGATTACAACTAGAGGATGTCCTATGCAGTGTTCTTTTTGCTCATCAGCTGCAATGCATGGAAGAAAAATTCGGGAAAGAAGTGTAGAAAACATTGTTGATGAAATAGAACATCTGAAAACAGATTATAATATTGACACAATAGCATTTATGGATGATACTTTCACTTTAAAAAAACGAAAAGTAATGGCAATTTGTGATGAGATATTAAAAAGAAATATTAAAATCATGTGGGGATGTACATCACGTGTAGACACTTTAGACGAAGAAGTATTAAAAAAAATGAAAGAAGCGGGATGTATTACAATATTTATAGGCGTAGAATCAGCAGATCAGCAACAATTAGACCGTATGTGCAAAAACACCACTATAACAAAAATTGAAAATGCATTTAAAATTGCGCATAAACTAAAAATAAGAACAATAGCTTCAGTAGCTTTAGGTATGCCTGGAGATACTAAAGAAATTATGAATAAAACAATTAAATTTGTCCATAAACTTAAACCGAATTATGCAATATACAGTTTAGCGACTCCTTACCCCGGAACAAAATTCTATAAGGAATCTTTTGAAAAAAATCTTATAAAAATAAAAGACTGGTCTAAATATACTTTAATAACCCCAATTTTAGAAACAGTAGACTGTTCATTAAAAGATATGAGAAAAATTCAGGCAAAAGCATTTATTAAATTTTATTTAAGGCCACATTATATAATAAAACAGTTTTTACAGGACGGTCCTTACCTTTTAAAAACAATCTTTGGAGTAATAAAAACTGCACTATCAAAAACTCCTGCAAATACAGATTACAATAAAAAAGAATTAAAAAATATGTGATTTTTAAAAATAATTTTTTTGGTGAACATTAAATAACCAAATTACATATTTTTTTATCAACACCAGTAATAAAATAGTTTAAAATAATTTTCAAAATGGAGATTAAATTTAAGAAATGTGTTTAAATTTTCTAATTTGACATATTAATTGGGAGGTAATGTTAATTTCTATTGTCAATTGGCGAAAATAATTAAACTATTTTTTACCAGCATTTGAAATAAGAAATAATTATCAAGAATTTATTAACTACATCAAACACCACAAATTGAAATTAATGTTAATGGGATTTTTCAATTTTTCGTCAGAATGTCGTACAATAATTAATTTAGTGTTAAACACCAATATTAGCAGAAATTTAATAACAATTGAATATAGCCAATAACCTTGAAATAATCATCACTTACAAAACAATGTAATGTATAGTTTACACTGTGTAATATATCCTTTACATCTTATGACATATATATTTTACTATTTTGAAAAAATAAAAAAAATAAAAAAGAGAACAGGTATTAATAATCCCTATTCCAGTATACAATCCCATAGATTATACATAATAAAGTGGATAAAATGATTAATACATAAACACCCCAAATCCAAGGGTCCTCAATTCCTAAAACCATCATTGTACTCCACTTCCCTTATTATCAATATCTTCAAATGCTTTATCAATAACTTCCTGAGCTGGAGGTTTTGTAAGTAAACTAACAACTAATGTAAATATAGCAGAAATAGGAACTGCTATTAACATTACATCAATATAAGGCCATGGCATAGCAGGCAATAAAGTTGCACAACCAAATATTGCCTTACACAATCCTAAACCTTTAGCTGTTTTTGCAAATACAAAGAGTAACCAGAATAAACTAACAACTGTTCCAGAAACAATTCCTGCAATAGCACCTTTAGTAGTAATTCCTTTCCAATACAATGCACCTAAAAACACAGGTAAAAATGCAGCAGCACAAATTTCAAAGAATAAACTTGTTCCAAGAGCAATAATACTTCCCGGAAGAGAAAATGCCAATATTAAAGCTAAAATAATAGCTATAAGAATACCAATTCTTGTAACTGTAATCTGATCTGCTTTTTGTTTAGCTTTATTTCTTAAAGTACCATAAATATCTACACCAAATGCAGTTCCCTGAGTATGAAGCTGAGAACTGATTGTAGACATAGCTGCAGCTAATAATGACAATAAGAAAATATACACAAACCATTCAGGCAGTGCCATTGTAATAAATGTCGGAATAACTTTATCAACATTTCCACCAACAACATCTACAGCAATCTTTCCCAATTTATCAAAGAAATATACATTAGAAAGTGATCCTACAATATAAGCTGTAGTTGGCATTATTGCAATAAATAATCCTCCAACAAGAACAGATCTGTTTAATTCCTTATCAGATTTAACAGTCATGAATCTTACAATCAATTGCGGTTGAGCTAATACTCCAATACCTACACCAATAAGAGTAGATGAAACTAAACTCCACCAAAATGGTGAACCAAATTCCGGGAATGTCGTCCAACCCGTTCCTCCAGTAGCTGTAGCACTAGCTGGATATAAGCTTACCATATCTGTTAATGCTGTGTTTGCATGAGTTACACCACCTAACAACCAATAAACAAATCCAAGTAAAAATACCATTGCACAAACCATAATTACGCCCTGCAATGCATCAGTATACATTACTCCCTTAATACCTCCAAAGAATACATAGAATGTAATTATAATTGCCAATATAAATAATGATATTCCAAAATCAATCATTAAAGAAGATTCCAAGAACCTTGCAGCTCCAATAAGAACTACAGCTGCATAAAGAGGCATGGCACAAAAAATAATTAATCCTGACAAATAATGAATACATTTACTGTTAAAACGTTTACCTAAGAACTCCGGAAATGTTAAAGAACCTAAACTGTGTCCCATTCTACGAGTTCTTTTACCTAAAAATACAAAAGCTATGAATATTCCCACAATTATATTTAAAAATGCTAACCAAAGAACACTCATACCATATTCACCAGCAACTCCTCCAAAACCAATGATAGCTGCTGTCGAAATAAATGTTGCACCATAACTTAAAGCCATGATTGCGGGATTTGTATCCTTTCCACCTATCATAAAATCCTCGGAGGATTCTGTTTCTTTCCATGCATAATAACCTACATATACTAAAGCAAAAATGTAAATTATAAATACAATCGCTAAAATCATAATGTCCATAATTTAAACTCCAGATATATTAAAAAAAATTAATATATGATTAAATTTTTAATATGAATAGTTATATATAATTTTATATTAAAAATTAGAACAAAGAATATTTAACAAGTGATACAATGGTATGGAACAAAGAAGCCGAATGTATGAGTAAAGAAGAAAAAGAAAAATTACAGTTAGAAAGATTACAACAAACTGTTAAATTAGCTTATAATAATGTTTCATTTTATAAAGAAAAATTTGATGAAGCTGGTATCACCCCAGAAGACATAAAAACATTGAAAGATATTGAAAAAATCCCATTTACAACAAAAGACGATTTAAGAGCAGCTTATCCATTTGGTTTATTTGCTGTTCCTTACGAAGAAATTGTAGAAATTCATGCATCTTCAGGAACAAGCGGAAAACCAACAGTTACCGGATACACTAAAGAAGATCTTGATATCTGGTCAGAATGTATTGCACGCGGTCTTGGAATGGTAGGTGTTGAAAAAGAATACATTATTCAAAATGCATTCGGATACGGATTATTTACCGGAGGATTCGGTATTCACCACGGAGCTCAAAAATTTGGAGCAATAACAGTACCAATCTCTGCAGGAAACACAAAAAGACAGCTTGAAACTATGAAAGACTTTCAAAGTGATGTTATAACCTGTACACCTTCATATGCAATGTATCTTGGAGAAAGTCTTGAAGGGTCTGACATTAATTTGGAAGATATTAATTTAAAAATAGGAATTCACGGAGCTGAAATGTGGACCGAAGAAATGAGACATAAAATTGAAGATACATTAAACATTAAAGCATACAATATTTATGGTCTAACTGAAATTATGGGTCCTGGAGTAGCTCAGGAATGTATCGAACAAAATGGTATGCATATTCAAGATGATCATTTCTATCCTGAAATTATTAATCCAAAAACTGGAGAAACCCTAAAAGCAGGACAGAAAGGGGAACTTGTATTAACTACACTTACCAAAACTGGAATACCAATTTTAAGATTCAGAACAAAAGATTTAACCTCATTAATCATAGAAGAATGTGCATGTGGAAGAACCAGTGTAAGAATGAGTAGAATTACCGGTAGAAGCGATGACATGTTAAAAATCAGAGGAGTTATGGTTTTCCCATCACAAATCGAAAAGGCTTTACTTAAAATTAAAGGAGCAAGTCCAAACTACTTAATTAAAGTAACAAGACCTGATACTTTAGATGAAGTTGAAGTTAAAGTAGAAGCTACTAAAGAATTATTCTCTGATGAAATGAAAGAAATGGAAAAAACTGAGGCAATGATTGTAAAATCCATTAAAAGTGAAACTGGATTAAGAGTTAATGTAACTTTATGTGAACCAGAATCATTACCAAGAAGTGAAGGAAAATCTGTAAGAGTTATTGATGAAAGAAACTTTGAATAAGGTGAAAGCATGGTAGTAAAACAAATATCTGTATTTATAGAAAACAAAGAAGGAAGAATGAAAAAAGCTATTAATACATTAGCTCAGGAAAACATAAACATACGTGCACTTTCAATAGCTGATACAACAAAATACGGAATCTTAAGATTAATCGTTTCAGACAATAAAAAAGCTATTGAAGCATTGGAAAAAGACGGATTCATTGTAAAAGAAAATGATGTCATTATTGTGGCAGTTCCAGATGAACCAAACGGATTGAACTCTACATTAGCTATATTTGATGAAAAAGGTATTAATTTAGATTACCTCTATGCATTTGTAAGTTCAAAAACAGAAAAAGCTATTGTAGTAATGAGATTGAAAAATATGGATGAAGCAATTACTCTTTTAAAAGATAGTGATGCACACATTCTGGAAAAAAAAGATATAGAAGATTTATAGAAAAGACCTCCTCTTTTCTTAATCTTCTTCAGTTAAAACAATTTCAATACATTCTTCAACAAAATAATAGGAATCATCCACTTCTTTTAAAGTTTTAGCTTTTTCAGTTAACTCATGTGATTCCAGCAAATGCATGAAATCGTTGAAAAACAAATTCCACTCGTCCTGTTCATCCTCATCACAATAACTAGTATTTAACCTGATATCTGCAGGATTATCAGACCAGTCAACACCATCATAAAATTCCTGAGCTTCAATATTGCCATCTTCATCATAATCAATAGCCATTGAAAGCTCAAACTTTTTAGTTCCTGCTTCTTTAGATAATTTGAATTCCGGCATTTTGAAAACCTCCATCAATAATATTTTTAAAATTCTTTTAACAATGATGCAATATCTGCTTTAGAATAACCTAACCTAACAAATAAACTTTTAACAGGTTCTGTTTCAGGAACAACACCAAGTTCTGACCATCTTTTAAAATCATTATGCAATATACTGTTTATTAAAAGCTGAATAGTGATTAAATCATCACTTTTAATAGCTACAAAAGCATCTTCATCTTTAAAAACATTTTCAGGATCAATTAAAGTGACATTTCCTGTTTTATCCTTTTTTAATATAGCATTATCAATTTTATAAGGCATGTATAACAACCTCTTTTTAGTACTTACTTAATATTAATTAATTTATAATAATTTAAATATTTAACCTTTAATCCAATTATAACCACTTTCAATAGCTTTTAAGTTTAATTCATGAAATTTTGGTTTTAAATTATTTTTCATAGCTGCAATAACAGATTCTTTAGAAAGTGGGAATTTATCATCTGCAGTTACTGCCCCCAATAAAACCATGTTTAAAGCCAATACATTTCCAGCATCAATAGCTAATTTAGTTCCATCAATAGGAAGGACATGTTTGAAATTTTCTTTTAAAACCTCAGTAATATTAGCTACACCAGGATAAGGTTTATCTGATGAAGCTGGAACAATAGGATGAGTGTTAAATACTATTTTAGTATCATCATTTACTTTATTTAATCCCCTTATAGTTTCTATAGGCTCAAATGAAAGCAACATATCTGCACCATGTTCCGGAATAATTGAACTGTTATAATCACCTATTTTTAATTCTGTAGAAACAGAACCTCCCCTTTGAGACATTCCATGAATTTCACTCATAACTACATTTAATCCCTGATTCATTGCAGCTTCTCCAATAATTACAGAGGTTTTAATAATTCCCTGACCTCCAACACCACAAATATAAATATTATAATGATTATCCATATTTATTCACCTCTTCCAGCTTCTAAGGCACCATATTTACAAACTTGGATACAAACCCCACAGCCATCACACATGGATTTATCAATAGTTATTTTTCCACTATCTTTTGAAATAGCAGGGCATGCAAGTTCACTTACACATTTATTACATCCATTACAATTAGAATCAATGTAATTTACTGGTGGTTTTCTAGTTTTACCTTTAATTAAAGTACATGGAGCTTTAGCTATAATTACACAAACCTCATCACGTTCCAAAGCTTCCTTATATGTTTTAATTACCTGATCCAAGTTTAACGGATTGATTACACGAACATAATTGCAACCACAAGCTAAAGCCAGTTTACGTATGGAAATTTCAGGTGCATCATCCCCCATTCCGTCAACAGGAATTCCCGGGTTTGGCTGACCTCCAGTCATAGCTGTAATTCTATTATCCAATACAGTTAAAATAAAATTATTTTTATTGTGAACTGCATTTATTAAAGGTGATATTCCACTATGGAAAAATGTTGAGTCTCCAATAAAACTAATTACCTTTTGGTCAGTAGCTATTGAAAATCCGCAGCCGTCTCCTACACTAGATCCCATAGACAACAGGTAATCTGCTGCATTGTAAGGAGGATTAATTCCTAAAGTATAACATCCAATATCTGATGCAAATACAGCATCTTTAAGAGGAATTCCCAATTCTTCCAATGCTTTATTTACTCCGTAATACATTGCCCTGTGAGGACATCCTGCACAAAGTACTGGAGCCCTGGAAGGAATTTCTTCCTGCAATTTAAGTAAAGTATCAGAATAATCATTATTATCTTCTTCAATGAAATTCAAATATTTATTAAAACCATCAGCCACAATATCAGAATTAAATTCATGGTATACAGGAAATGTTCCATCTAATTTACCATGAACAACAGTATTTAAATTATTTTTACCAATAGCTACTAATGTATCTTTTTCTATAATCGGATCTACCTCTTCCACAATAAAGACTTCATCATAATCTTTTACAAAATCAGCTACTTTATCATAAGGGAAAGGATATGAAAATCCAAGTTTTAAAACATCAATATCTAAATTATTATACCTGATTACATCATAAGCATAATTATAAGCGCTGCTTGAAGCAATAACACAATATTTTTTATTTTGGCTGAAATCAGATTCAACATTAAAATCAGAATCATTGGTTATTTTATTAATTTCATCCATTTTTTCCACGAGTTCAATATGCATATCTTTTGCAAATGCAGGAACTGGAACAAATTGTGCAGGATTTTTCTTGAAAAATCCTTTTTTCCAATGAGTTTCACCATCTGAAGAATTATCTGCTGTTTCACCAAATTCAACAACCCCTCTCATATGAGATACACGAGTGGTTGTTCTTACAATAACCGGTAATTTAAACTGTTCAGATAAATCAAAAGCATATTTAACCATATCTTTAACTTCTTGACAATTAGAAGGTTCTAAAATAGGCACATTTGCTAAACGTCCGTAATTACGAGTATCCTGTTCATTTTGAGATGAAAAAAGTGACGGATCATCTGCTGATAAAATAACCATACCGCCATTTACTCCACTATAAGCAGTTGTCATAAATGAATCGCTGGCTACATTCATACCTACATGTTTCATGAAAGTAAATGAACGTAATCCAGATGCTGCTGCAGTAGCTGCAACTTCCATAGCTACTTTTTCATTTGTAGAAAACTCAAAATAAATATTAGCATCTTTAGCCAATCCAGACAAAACATTTCCAATCTCTGATGAAGGAGTACCCGGATAAGTAGCTGCAACAGAAACACCAGCTTCTATAACTCCCCTTACAGCTGCTTCATTACCTAACAAAAATTGTTTATCACCAGGTTTCCCTGTTACTAATTCTTTTAAGTTCATTATTTATTTCCTCAAATAATTTAAAAATCTAATAAAATATATAATATAATAGGTTTAGATATAATATAAATATTATACTTATTTTATATTTGATTATGACTAAAGGGGTAAAGTAATGATTAAAGTGTATGTATCAAGGTTTGACAGAGAAGTGGACAGTGAACCTCATTTAGAGTGTTATGAAATAGAACAGACACCTCAAATGAAAGTTTTAGATGCCATTAATGCAATTAATGAAAAATATGATGCTGACATTAGTATTAGAAGTTCCTGCAGAGCCGGACAATGCGGGTCCTGCGGAATATTATTTAATGGGAATGGAGCTCTTGCATGTCAAAAAGATATAAAGGACGGTGCAATAATTGAACCTCAAAATTTTCCAGTAATTAAAGATTTAATTGTTGATAAAAGCCAAATAGAACAGGAAGTAAAAGATTTGCAACTTTATTTAAATCCTCAAAGATATGACAGTGATTTAAATGAAAATCTAACTCCAGAAAATATTAAAAACACTAAAAAAGTTAGAAGTTGTATTGAATGTTATTCCTGTCTTGCAACTTGTCCTGTTGTAAAATTCATTAAAACAGAATTTGGCGGACCTTACATAATGAGATACCTTTCCAAATTTGAATCAGACCCAAGAGATGAATTTGACAGACTTGATGAAAGTTTAAAAGAAGGATTATATAAATGTACCAGTTGCGGAAAGTGTAAGGCTGTTTGTCCTAAAGATATAAACACCTTTGGAGATGCAATTGAACGTTTAAGGGAAATTGCATGTAAAGAAGGTAAAGGACCGCTTCCGGAGCATGTTGCATTTAAAGAAAATATAGAAAAAACAGGAAGATCAATTAAAGCTGAAGGGCCAAGTTTTATTGAACAGGTTAAAAATGACAACGGTTCAAAAATAGCATTATTTACCGGATGTATGGTAGATAATAAATTACACCACATCGGAGAAGCATTAATTGATGTACTTGAAGCTAATGGAATAACCATAGATATTCCTGAAAGACAGGTATGCTGCGGTTCACCATTAATAAGAACCGGTCAGACAGACATGGTTCAGGAACTTGTTGATAAAAACAATGAAGTTTTTAAAGATTATGATACTGTACTTACCATTTGTGCAGGCTGCGGTTCCACTCTTAAAAATGACCATCCGAAATATGGATCCAATCTAAATGTAATGGACATCAGTGAATTTCTAGTAGATAAATTGGATACTGACAAAATGAATGAACTGAACACAACAGTAACCTGGCATGACCCATGTCATTTAGGCAGAGGCCAAGGCATCAAAGGTCAACCTCGTGATATTCTTGAACAGATTCCGGGAGTTACATTTAAAGAGATGAAATATCCATGTCAATGCTGTGGAGCTGGAGGAGGAATAAAAGCAGGCCATCCTGAAATTGCTATGACCCTTGCAAAAGAAAAAGCAAAAATGATTGAAGATACAGGTGCAGAATCAGTAATTACAATCTGTCCGTTCTGTCAGTACAACATCCAGGATGGATTGGACGCTATTGACCGTGAAGATATAAAAGCTATGAACATAATTGAGCTATTACAACTAGCTTATCAAAAAGATTAGATAAATAGGGGTTGATTAAAATAGGAGATACAGCTGTAAGTGAAGAAAAAATAGTTGAAACTAATTTAAATTCACCAGAAGTTAAAGAAAAAACCAAAACTGAAAAAAAATCAACCTCTTTGAAAAAATCAAAATCTAAAAAACAGTCAAGAGGAATAAAAATAGCTAAAGGTCCTGAAGAAGACGCTGAAAAGGAATTAAGCAATTTCAAAAATAATATTTATATTGTTTTTGTAGAATGTGAAACCCCCGGAAATATCGGTTTTCTTGCAAGAACCATGGCAAATTTCGGACTGAAGAATTTGGTTCTTATCAATCCGCCTACTTTAACCCCAGAAGCATTTTATCAGGCAACACATGGAAAATACATTGTGGATAATGCTAAAATATACAATACTCTTGATGAATTCTATCAAAGCCAAAGAATAGACTTTAAAGTAGCTTCAACTGGTGTAGCTGGCGGAAGTTACAATCTCTCAAGAATACCCGTAAGACCTGAAAATCTTGGAAAAAACATCAATACAAATAATAAAACAGCTATTCTATTTGGAAGGGAAGGAAATGGACTTACAAATGAAGAAATTGACGAATGTGACATTTGTGTTTCAATTCCAACAGACCCTACATACCCTATTTTAAACATATCTCATGCAGCAGCTATTATTTTCTATGAATTATTTAAAAATATGCATGAATACCCTGTTGAAGGTCTGGAAGAAAGTACAGCTATTGAAAAGGAATATGTATTGAAAGACATGCATGATTTAATTGACAGTTTAGATATTCCAGAACACAAAAAGAAAAATGGGCTTAAATCATTTAAAAACATTATTAATAGAGCATATATTACAGGCCGAGAAGCTCACACCTTAAAAGGAATTTTAAGACGTTTAAAAATGAAAATAGGTAAACAATAAGAAAAATTAGCTTTACAGACATAAGTATATTTGCAGTAAAATATATTTTCAATTGGAGATTCTGAATAACTAACAAGCAAAAACATACTGTTGTTTATGGAAAGCAATAGCCCTACTCAGATGACAAAATTCACAAATTAAATAGTGTGGAAATAGTTATCGGCGATTCAAAATGTATAAACTGCATGAAATGCTTAAATGAGATATGTATAGCTGATGCCATTAATTTTAAAGATGAAAAAATTCAAATTAACCAAAATAAATGTAGAGGCTACGGACTCAGTGTTAATACTTGTAAACAAAATGCTATTACTTTAAAATACGATGATAAATCAACTGATTCCATAGTTAACAGATTATATAATTTAGTTGAACTTTAAAAACTAAATATAAACTATTTTTTACAAAATACACTTTCCTTAAAAGACAAAGCTAAGTTAAAATATTTTAAAAAGATTTTTATAATTGTAATTGAAGAAATATAAATGTATAATAAAAATTTATGAATATTATTAAAATAAAATAAAAAAGATTCTTTTTATTATGAACAAAAATTAAATTAATCACTTATTTATTCAAAGAAAATAAAAATAATCTGGAATTAATACTTGATTTAAACAATTATTTTGTCAAAAAAGAGTTTTTTTAAAAGTTAAAGGAGATAAAATGAGTGAAAATAGTAATATGCTATTAGGCGTTAAAGACAAGCCTCCAGTAGTAAACTGGATTTTACTTGCTATTCAACACGTATGTGCTATGTTTGGAGCTACAATTTTAGTACCAATCGTTGTAAATACCACCGTTGGATCAGATGTCTTGTCAATACCTGTAGCTCTCGTCACCTCTGGTATAGGTACCCTTATTTACATTGCATGTACTAGAGGAAGAAGTCCTGTTTACCTAGGAAGTTCATTTGCATTTATTGCACCTATGGTAGCAGGATATGCAATAGCTGGAAAAGCCAGTGTTTTTACAGCTATCGTTTTTGTAGGATTAATGTATGTAATAATATCAACTATAATCAGAATAGTTGGTAAAAAATGGATAGATAAAGTATTGCCACCAGTTGTTGTTGGACCTATGATTATGATTATTGGTTTATCACTTGCACCAACGGCAATTGAAGAAATAGGTATAAATGCCGCCAGCGTTCCAATGACCAACCTAATTATTGCATTTGTCGCATTTTTAAGTACTGCAATATTGGCTGTAAGAGGAAAAGGATTATTAAGAGTTATTCCATTTTTAATTGGAATTATAATTGGTTACATTACAGCAGCAATTCTTGGAGTAGTTGACTTTTCAGGAGTTGCAAGTGCACATATTATTGAAATGCCTGCATTCTACATACCATTTATTGATTATAATCTTAATTTTGGAGCTATGCTTACAATTGTTCCAATTGCTCTTGTAACTATGGTGGAACATGTTGGAGACCACAAAGTATTAAGTGAAATTATTGGAAGAGACCTCCTTCAAGATCCCGGTCTTGACAGAACTCTCTTAGGTGATGGTATAGCTACTACTGTTGCAGCACTTCTTGGTGGGCCTGCAAACACAACCTACGGAGAAAATACTTCTGTTGTAGGTATGACTAGAGTTGCTTCTGTTTATGTAATTGGACTTGCAGCTATTATAGCTATTATCTTTGCATTTTCAGGACATTTAACTGCACTGTTAACTGCAATTCCATCCCCTGTTCTTGGTGGTATTTCTATTCTTCTTTACGGATTCATTAGTGTAAATGGTCTTAAAATTTTAATCCACAACCATGTTGATTTTACAAACACTAAAAATGTAGTTGTTGCAGCTACAATGTTAGTTTTAGGTTTAGGAGGAGCTACACTCTCAATTACATATGGAGATTTATCCTTAGCTATTTCTGGTATGTCTTTAGCAGCAATCATTGGAATCATCCTTAACTTATGTATTCCGGAGGAAAAACATGAATGAAATAGTTCTTAACCATCCATTAATAACCCATAAATTAGGTATTTTAAGAGATATACATACCGGAACTAAAGAATTTCGTGAATTAATTACAGAAATTTCCACACTTCTTTGTTATGAAGCAACTAAAGATGCAAAATTGGAAAAAACAACAATTGAAACCCCACTTGAAAAAATGGAAACCGGCAAATTAAATGAAGACAATTATGCAATTGTGCCAATTTTAAGAGCAGGAATGGGAATGCTTGACGGAATTATAAATGTAATTCCAAATGCAAAAGTAGGTCATATTGGTCTTTACAGAGATGAAGAAACCTTCCAGCCTATTGAATACTACTTTAAAATGCCTGAAAATATTGAAGGCAGAGAAGTATTAATTATTGATCCAATGCTTGCAACAGGTGGAAGTGCATCTGCAACTATTTCAAGACTTAAAGAAGAGGGAGTTCAAAAAATCAAACTTTTATGTGTTGTTGCAGCTCCCGAAGGAATTAATTTAATTGAAAAAGACCATCCGGATGTTCAAATTTACTGTGCAACAGTAGACAGAACTTTAAATGAAACCGCATACATATTACCAGGTCTTGGAGATGCTGGTGACAGAGTATACGGTACAAAATAATACTATGAATTACTCATAGTATTTTTACTTCTTTTTTTAAAAAATGAGAAGAAATTAACTTCTCAAAAAATATTTTGAAATATTAAAAATATACCATAACCTATGAAAATTAATACTGAATAAATAACAGCTCCTTTTTTAAAACCTTGTACAGTTCTAAGATCAACGGAAATCATATTATCTAAAATATCTGGAGATGCTATGAATATTTGAGTTAAAAAAGAAAATAAAAAATACAATACTGCCCAAATTAATGGATAAGTACCATAAATCAAACTAATTAAAATAGTCCTTATTGAAAATTCAAGACCTGCCATTGCATTAAGCTGACCCAGTACGAAATAAAATGGAGGGCAATAATCTAATTGTTTAGGCGTGACAATTATCTTATTTTCATAAGCATCAATCCTTAAAAACATCAAAATAAATGGGATAGGCATGGCAATGAGAAAAGCTGTTGCTACAATCATATTACCATAATGCAAACCCATTACAAAGAAAAGTATAGAAAATAATGGGGCGGCTGTTGTAATTAAAACAATAGCTGCTTTATAAGACATTCCCTCATTTCTTCCAGGAACAATGTAGTATCCATCATAGCCCAAACCATATTTTTCATCAATCCATTCTCTTTTATATATAACCATACTAAATAAAAAAGAAAACACACTATTTGCCAATAAAATCATAATAAGTTCATTAAAGCTCCATTTAAACAATACCTTCATTAAACCAAATAATAAACAACCAATCAATAAACCTACCAAAAAAATATAAATTGAATATTCTTTGAGTTCATCATTAGGTATTTTGTCCCAACGACAAAATGCAAATCTAAAAATATTTTTCAAAATAACACTCCCCATTCATTTTTATGAATTATCATCAATAATTTCCTGCACAAAACTTGGGAAAACCTCCCATTTAGCAACATCTTTAATTTTTTCTATGAATGGGAAAATCATATAAATTGCCACAATAAATCTTTTCTTAATTAACATTCATAATACCTCTAACTAATAATAAAAATATAATGTATATATAATTCTTTTTAAATTAATCTAAATTGAACAATGAAAACATTATATTGCATTAAAGAAATCTAGACAACAATCATATAATTAAATAATCAATACATCAAAGCAGTTATCAAACAAAATATAAAACAGCAAAATAATACTCAGAATAACAAATCTATCCAAAACTTAAAAAATAATAACCCACAAAAATATATTATATTAATTTTGTTTGTGTGAAAAAATGGCTATTTTAAGTGATAAAACCATAAAAGAATATCTTGAAGAAGGCAAAATTGTAATTGATCCTTTGAAGGATGAACAGCAAATCCAACCTTCATCAGTAGATATGAGATTAGGAGACGAGTTTAAAGTCTTTAAGGTAATTAGAAAACCTTATATTGACCCAAAAGATGAAGAAGATATTGCAGAATACATGGAATCAAGTACCGTTCCTGAAGATGAAGCATTTATAATCCACCCAAATGAATTTGCACTAGCTACAACACAGGAATATGTTAAAGTGCCTGATGATTTAGTAGCTAGAGTTGAAGGCCGTTCAAGTATGGGAAGGCTTGGTGTTACAATGCACGTTACAGCAGGATATGTTGATCCAGGTTTTGAAGGTAGAATAACCTTAGAAATATCCAATATCGGAGCAATGCCTGTTGCACTCTATCCCGGTCAAAGAGTATGCCAATTAGTATTTGAAACTATGACTACTCCTGCCGAGTTACCTTATGGTCATCCGAAAAGAAATAGCAAATATATGAAGCAATTGAAACCTGAATCTAGCAGAGTTAAACTAGATTATGAATTAAAAAAATAATGGAAGTTAATACTTATGAATCATGACAAAATGACAAATATCAGTGCAAAAAGAGGATTTTTATGGCCATCTTTTGAAATATATTCCGGAGTTTCAGGATTTACAGATTATGGACCTCTTGGAGCTAGTTTAAAAAATAATATAATGCAAAAATGGAGAAAACAGTATGTTTCCGGAGAAGGGTTTTATGAAATAGAAGGTCCTACTGTAATGCCTAAAGAAGTTTTAAAAGCATCAGGACATGTTGATAACTTTACAGATCCAATGACCAAATGTGAAGAATGCGGAGAAGTATTTAGAGCAGACCACATTATTGAAGAAGTTATTGGTGAAGATGTAGAAAGTCTGGAAAATGAAGAACTCGACCAAATAGTTATTGACAACAGCATCAAATGTCCGGAATGTGGCGGAAAGCTTTCCAATATCTGGAATTACAATTTAATGTTTAAAACCATGATTGGAGCTAAAGGTGATAAAGTAGGTTATATGAGACCAGAAACAGCTCAGGGAATTTTTATATTATTCAAACGTCTTGAAAGATTCTTTAGAGGTAAACTTCCGTTTGGAGTTGTTCAACTTGGAAAAGCATACAGAAATGAAATTTCACCTAGACAGGGAGTTATTCGTCTAAGGGAATTCACACAAGCAGAAGCTGAAATATTTTTAAATCCTAAAGACAAAACCACTCCTAAATTCAGTCAGATAGCTGATGAAGTTTTATGCTTAAATTCCCAGGATGTTCAAATAAATAACAGTGAACCTTTAGAAATCACTGCCCGTGAAGCGCTTGACAAAGGAATTGTAGCTAATGAAATGTTAATTTATCAATTATATTTAGCTAGAAAATTCTTAAATGAAATTGGTATTCCCAATGATGTTTTAAGATTCAGACAGCACTTACCTGGAGAAATGGCTCATTATGCTCTTGACTGCTGGGATGTTGAAGTTAAAACTGACAAATATGGCTGGGTTGAAATAATCGGAATAGCTGATAGGGGAGATTACGACTTAACATCACACAGCAAATACAGTAATGATGATTTAAATGTATTTATTGAATATGATGAACCTAAAACAGTAAAAAAAACCGTTGTAAAACCTAATTTATCCAAATTCGGACCAATATTTAAAGGAGATTCCCCTAAAGTAAAACAGGCTATTGAAGAAGCTGATGTAGATGAAATTAAACAGGCTATTGAAAATGATGGAAAATATGTAGTTAGTCTGGATAAGGATTATGAGTTAACTCCTGATTTGCTGCTTTTTGAAGATGTTGAAGAGGAAATTTCCGGTGAAAAAATAGTTCCTCATGTTATTGAACCTTCATTTGGTATTGACCGTATTCTTTACTCTGTTTTATTACATTCATTTAAAGAAACAGAAAACAAAGATTACTTTAAATTTGCACCTTCTGTTGCACCTGTTCAAGTGGGAATTTATCCTCTTGTAAACAAAGAAGGCCCTCGTGAAATAGCTATTGAAATAACTGATAAATTAAGAAATGCTGGATTTAAAGTTGAATATGATGTAAGTGGAACAATCGGTAAAAGATATGCTAGAGCAGATGAAATTGGTATTCCTCTTGCAATAACTGTTGATTTTGATAGTTTGGAAGACAATAAAGTAACTATAAGAAACAGAGATAGTGAAGCTCAAGAAAGAATAGCTATTGATGAAATAAAAGATTATCTGGAAGAATATTATAAATGAGTAAAAAATACTCATTTATTTATCTTATTTTTAAAGTTTTCAAATAGATTTTCACCCCATTCAATACATTCTTCTTTTTTAGAAGTTATTATTCTGTTCTGGTCAAAATTTCCATCTTCCTTAAAAAGGCCAAGAATCATTACTTTATCTGTTACAACCAATAAAAAATTATTTTCAATATTAAAAGTAGACATTTCTACATTGTCATTTTCCAGATTCAAGAAATATTCAAAGTTTTCCTTAATGTTTTGAGGAATTATTATTTCAATATGCCTGTTCTCATCAATCAAATCATTTATATATTTATTAAAATCCCCATAGAAAAAAGGAAAAACACATTTCAAACCGCAGGCTTCTTTTAATGCATGCTGAATTATATTATAAGCCCTATAAATATCTTTTTCATTGGATTCAACTAAAATAGCCCTTCCAAGCAAATACAATTGAGCTATTGAATTTTCAGGAATCATGTCTACAATATGAGCATCTAAAATATTAAAAAACCTATTAAATAAGTTTATTGTATCTTTTAATTCCAGAATATTAGTTATATAAAGTTCAGTTGTATTTGAGATATAATAGAGATTTCCGCTTCTATAAACAAAACCTCCCAATTCCAGTCCAAACATATTGCTTGATATTGAGCTATAACTTAATCCGGTAGTTTTATTAATATCTTTCATATTCAACGGTTGTTCATATAAAGTTGCTAAGATTTTTAACCTTACTAAAGAGTTTGTTATATATTTAATTTCTTCAGATACTGTTTCATAGTTTTCCATACATTTTTGATTTTCATTCACAGATATCACCAAAAAGAGTATTACTAGCAAAGATATTTTTAATACTAAAAAAATATAAAAACTCTCAAAGTGAGAAAATGTGTAAAATAACACATAAGAAAAATATAAAAATAATAACTCTGAAGCATTAATTTTTTTAAGAGAGACAACCATAATATTAATCACAAAATAGACATTATAAGAAAGTGATTGAAATGATTGACACACATATGCATGGAGATTCAAGAAGTAGTGAAGATTTTGGTGAAATGTATTTATCTGGAATAGATGCTGCAATAACCTGTGCTTTCTACCCATACAAGTTAAATAATGAAAGCACTCTTTTAAATCATTTGGAAAGAATTCTCAACTATGACACCAAAAGAGCTAAAGAATATGGCCTTGATTTAAAAGTCGCTTTAGGAATCCATCCTGCAAATACAAGTGTAAATCCGGAATTAATATACGAAAACCTTTACAAATGGATTGAAAACAAACAGATAGTAGCTATTGGAGAAATAGGTCTTGAAGATTTAACAGATAGTGAAATATCCATCTTTAAAAAACAGTTAGATATTGGTGAAGAAACTAAATCAAAAGTTATTGTTCACACACCACGTAAAAATAAAAAAGAAGTCTTAAAAGTCATTCAGGATATTGTACCTCAACATATTGACCCAAAATTAGTTGTTATCGACCATATAAACCAAAATGTAGTTGAAGATGTAATTGACAAAGATTACACTTTAGGATTAACAGTACAGCCTCAAAAAATGGACAAAGAAGAAGCAATAGCTATATTGGATGAATATGGATTTGACAAATTCCTGTTAAATAGTGACATCAGCAATAAACCCTCTGATCCACTATCTGTTCCAAAAACAGTACGTGAACTCGAAAAATTAGGATATAAAAAAACAGAAATAGAGAAAGTAGCATTTAAAAATGCTGAAAAATTCTTTAAAATATAAGAATTTTTCTACTTTCTAACTAAACTAACTCCTTTTGGAGCTATAATAATTAAATTTTTATCATTGCAACGGGAAAGTAAAAGTGCTTCTGCACCATAATTACTTCTCATTTGTTTGATTTTTTCACCGGCAAGTTTGAAATTAGCCGGACTTTCTTTTTCTAAAAAAGATAAATCTAAAATAACAGGATTACTTTCTTCAAGAACTTGATCTACAACATAATTAATATCATCAATAGTTTTTGGCCTTATTAACATTATTTCATAGAAAGACTGTTCCGGAGAAATAGACACATCATCATAATAGCTATGACTGCTTAAATCTGAAGCATTATTATTTGACATTCTAAAGTCACTAGAATGAGTGCTTGGCCTTCTATAATTATTTGGCTGTTTGTTATGTAAAGATGTATTTTCTTCAAAACCTAAACTTCTTTTTAAAGCATCAGTAAAACCCATTTAAATTACTCTCCTAAATAATCAAGTATAGCATCTAATAATTTTGAAGCACCATTGTTATAAACATCCTCTACAGGTAAGTCATATTTATGTTCAAAGTATTCAGTATCCAAATCCAATTCTGCATTTTTAAGATTAATTGAAATTCCCACAACTTTTGTAGGTTCAACAGCTTCAATAGCTTTAATTTCTTCTTCAATGCCTCTAGGTTCTCTATATGGATGGTTTGGTCTGTGTCCAATAATAACTGCATCAGGAGCTGCACCAATCAAAATAGCTGCAGATAAACCTCTTGGATGAGGATTTCCTTTTTCAGTTAAACTAGATTGACCTTCAATGAAAATAATATCCGGTTTTTTAGTTTCTTCAACATATTTAATTGCAGACAATACTGCTGCAGGAACATCCATAGCAGATAAACTTCCTGCTCTAAAATTAAATTCTGTAGGTTCCTCAAGACCCATTTCATCAGTGGAAATAACTGCTGAAGTTAAACCTCTTTGAGTAGCGGCAATTCCTAATTTTTTGGAAGTAGTTCTTTTACCGCATTCCTGAGAAGTTCCTCCAACAAAGATTACCGGAGCTTTAGGTTCATAGGATATTTTTGGTAAAACTTCACAGGATTTTTCAGGAGCTATTCCTGCTATTTTTTCAACAACATCTAACCTAGGACCTATTTCTTTGATAATTAAATCTTTTGAATCAGCAAATTTTTTTAAAGAAATATTGTCTTCAATAGATAATGATCTAAAGGAAGTTATAACATTTAAACCAGCATCAATAGCTTGAACAGCATATTTAATAGCTGAACCTTCAGCTCCAATAGGCAACATAATAACAAGAGAGTTTGCAGAAGTTTCACTTAAACATTCATCCAAACTGCCTGAAACAGTTTTACCACAAAACTGAGTTCCTTGTTTGTTAACATCATCATCTATAAAGCCAACTGCTTCAATACCTTCAAGATTGGAGAATTTCTCACCACCTCCACCACAACCAACAACAATGAATGGATTCAAATCTTGAAGTTCTTTAACAGAATCTACTGAATACAAAAATATCACTCCTATAACTTATAATTTATAACAACTGTGTAACAAAATAATCTTAATTTTTTATAAAAACTTTATTAAAAAAAGATTTTCAAAAAAAATTATAATCTATTTATTAATTATTGATTTTCTTATTATTAAAAGATAATGTTTTTATAAATTAAATATGTTAATTATTATATAACTATTAAAAAGATTAGGAGACTACCAACATGAGAAAACCTTATGTTATATTAATTGGAAGTGCCTCTGGAATTGGGAAATCAACAATAGCTGCAGAATTAGCTAAACAATTAAACATAAAACATTTAATAGAAAGTGATTTCATACGTGCTGTAGTTAGAGGAATTATTGGAAAGGAATATGCTCCAGCACTCCACAATTCATCTTATGAAGCATATAAAAGCCTACGAAACAAGTCAAAATATGACAACTATGAGGAACTGGTGGCGGCTGGTTTTGATGAACACGCATCATATGTTATTCCTGCTTTAGAAAAAGTAATTCAGCGAGCAATTACAGACTTTGATGACATTATAATTGAAGGAGTGCATTTAGTTCCTGGATTAATTGATATTGAACAATTCTACGAAGATGCAAATATTTATTTCTTTATATTATCATCAGATGAAGAAGCACATAAAGAAAGATTTGTTAAAAGAGCAATTCAAATACATAGAGGTGGAAAACAATTAGAATTCTTTAAAGAAAACAGAATAATCCACAACCACCTAATATCTCAGGCTGAAAAATTCAATGCAATAACAGTCAATACTGAAAATATTAATAATACATTGTCCAAACTACTTAAAACAATAAAACAAACCTGTAAAACTGTATGTTTAACTAATAGTGTTGATGAATTAGAAGATGTAGTTGACATCATCATAAAACAGAATAACAGCAGCATAACAAAAATCGTGTACAAATTAGGAGGCTTTAAAGATTCATTAGTTAAAACTGTTAATATTTCAGATTCTGATGAAGCAACCAAATTTATTAAAAGCATTAATGAAAACAAAGAGAAAAAAGAAGATTTAAATAAATTATATGCTCTGTCAAAGTACAGAAAATTTACTGTCTGTGCACCTGACGATAATAGTTTAAATAATATCATTGAAGAATTAACAAAAAGAGGATTTGTTTATAATGAATGAAGCAGAAATTAATGAAATGAGTATCAAATGTCCAGCATGCAACACTGAGAATGTAGCTAAATCTATAATGAAAGAAATTGAAATACCACACTTCGGAAAGGTTTTAGAAACAACTATTATTTGTGATTCTTGCGGATTTAAACATAGTGATATTATAGCACTTGAACATAATGATCCTGCAAAATATGTTTTAAAAATAAATAAAGATAATTTATCTACCAGAATTGTCCGATCACAGTCAGCAACTGTGTCCATTCCAGAACTTGGCGTTAAAGTGGAACCTGGTCCAAAATCAGAAGGATATGTAACTAATGTTGAAGGAGTAATCACCCGATTTGAAGATGCAGTAAAACAGGCACTTCATCTATTTAATGACAATACTTCTCAAAAAAATGCACAGTTAGTTTTAAATGATTTAAAAAGCCTTGTAAATGGAGAAAAAACAGCTACTTTAATTATTGAAGATCCCTTTGGTCAGAGTAATGTTGTAAGTGATGATGTTGAAATATTAGACATTCCCGAAGAGGAATTGAAATTATTAAAAACAGGTTTTAGTATTATTGAAGATAATTAAAAGGAAGATTTTATTCTTCTTCCTCAGTTTCTTCATCATCATGTGCTAAAAAGCTACTTAAATCGTCTTCTTCAGCAACATCTTTTAATTTTAAAGTTCTTTGAACATCCATAGCTAATGCATTACAATCTGCTTTAATAGCTTCTAAATGTAATAATATTCTTTCTTTTTCCTGATTAATCCTTGTAATGTTAGTGTATGGGTAAGTAGATTCTTTAAGCATTTCATACTCAATAGTAGTATAAGGATAATCATTTAATTGTTTACATACGTTTTTAAGAACTTCACCTAAGAATTTGTTCATTTCTACTTTTACTCTTTCCCTGATCATTTTGTCATCATCAAGATTTTCTTTCATTAAACGAACAACTTCTGCTTTAGCGAAAGGTAATTTTTCTTCATCTTCTTCTATAAATTCTTCGCTTGTTTCTTCAATCATTTCTTCATCAGACATAATTTCACCTCATAACATTTAATATTGAGTAAAAACAGTAATTTTTAATAAAAAATCATCAATACATCAATATCTAGATATATATTTGTTAAAAGTCCTATTTAAAACTATTGATAATTTAAGAATTTTGAATTATTTTTTTAATACTTTTATTAAAAAACATTAAAATAATTGATGCAAAAATCAATAATTCTTATAGTTTAAAATTTTTAAAAAATCCTTTTAAAAAAATAAAAAATAGTAGCCAAATAGCTACTTTAAATTATCTTTTCTTTGAAATTTTAATAGGTAAAAATCCAATTGAAATCATTGAAACTAAAATTAACAATACAATCGGCAAACCTGTTTTTGGCAATACAATACTTGTTAAAGCCTGTACCTGTGTTAAACTCTCTAATTTTGAAACAATAGATTTTTGAAGTGAATCTTTAGTTAAAATTGGAGAATGGATATTATTTACAATATTTTCTAATTTCTTCATAGTTTTTTCACTTACAAAAACACTTGCACAATCATGATTATTGGATTTATCATAATCAAAAGTATCCGATGAAACAACAACAGTATTTTCAAATTTACCGCAATTATTTGCAACGGCATTAATAGTTAACAGAGATTTTTCACCATTAGCTAATGAACCAATAGTTAAAACATTGGTTTCATTATTGAAATTACCTTCAGTAGTCTCAAATGAAATTAACTTTAAATTAGAGTTTAATAATTCATTTACCTTAATATTTTCAGCATTATCTGGCCCATTATTTGTAATTTCAATTAAATAAGTAATTAAATCACCTAACTTAACTTCCTGTTTTGATACTGATTTTTCAATAGCTAAATCTGCAGCAGGTTTAACATTAATTGACTTTTCATAATTATTGTTAGTTAAATTATTGTCTTTTTCATTGCCTCTGACTTTAACAACATTTGTAATGTTTCCTGTTTTGACAATTTTAGAGACAATATCCAATTGCAATTCTTCACCAACATCTAAGTTGCCAATATCCCATATACCACTTACAGGATTATAAACTCCTTTAGATGGATTAGATGAAATATATTCAACAGCATTTGGAAGCAAATCATTAACCACAACACCAGTAGCTGCATTTGGCCCATTGTTTGAAACAATTATTGTCCATTTAATTAAATCATTATAATTAGGATTTGAATTGTTAATTAATTTAATAACTGACAAATCAGCTACTTTAATTACATCAACAGATTCATTATCATGATTATTTGATTCATTCCAATCATATTGTGTAGAATTGGCACTGACTAAGTTTAGAATTTTCCCAGATTTATTAACTTTACAGTAAATATCCAATGTTTCATTAATCATAGGTGCTAATGAATCAATAGTCCAAATACCAGATTCAACATCATAGTTTCCTTTTGTTAAGCTAGATTTTACAAATATTAACCCTTCATCCAATAAATCTTTAACCTGAACATTAGTAGCCACATCAGGACCATTATTTGAAACAACAACTGACCATTTAATTATTTCACCAAAGTCAGGAGTCCTATTGTTCACATATTTTTTAACAAAAAGATCAACACTTGAATTAACCTCAATGCTTTTATTTGCAATATTATTAGTTAAATCATAATCATATTCATTTCCAGATACATTAGCTATATTAACAAGCTTTCCAGTTTTATTAACAAAACAGATTATTGTTAATTCCTTTGTCTGATTAGCAAGCAATTGGCCGACATTCCAAGTTCCATCAAATGATTTATCCATAGCAATTAATCCATCAGGCAAAATATCACAAACAACAACACCAGTTGCAGTATCTGGACCATTATTAGTAATCCTTAAAGTCCATTCAACTAAAGAATTAAATTTAGGATTAGTATCATTAACTAATTTTTCAATAGCCAAATCAGCGCATACATCAATATCAATAGAATTATTATCATAGTTATTACTTAAATTCCAATCATATTCATTTCCAGACACACTAGCCACATTCATTATTTTTCCAGTTTTATTAACTAAAGTTACAATATCGATAGAAATAGATTTGCCACTTTCTAAAGTTCCAATATTCCATAAACCAGATTTTACATCATAATTTCCAGTACTGGAAAGATAAATCAAATCTCTAGAAAGCAGATCACAAACAATAACATCTGTAGCTTTATCAGGACCATTATTAGTAACTCTTAAAGTCCATTTAACTAAAGAATTGAATTTAGGATTAGTATCATTAACTAATTTTTCAATAGCTAAATCTGCTGATGGATTAACATTAAGACCTGCTGAATCATTATTGTTTTTTAAATTCCAATCATATTCGTTTCCAGACACACTAGCTTCATTTATAAAAGTTCCCGTTTTATTAACTAAAGTTTTTATATTAATTGTTTTAGATTCACCGATGTTAAGAGATCCAATATTTAAAATACCTGTTTTTTTATTGTATTTTTCATCATCACAGTTCAAAATAATTAAACCATCAGGAATTAAGTCTTTTAATTTAATTCCAGTTCCAATATTAGGACCATTATTTGTAATCTTTAATGTCCATATTACCACATCCCCATAATTAGCATCAATCAAATTAGAACTTTTATTTACTTGAAGATCCGCTTTAGGATAAACACTGAAATAGGTAACATTTGTAATATATTTGTAGTAAGTATCTTCAAAATGGGTTGCACTAACTTTATATTTTCCAGGCTTTAAATTTTCCAGGACATTTGAAACATAACCTTTAAAATCAGATTTTAAAGTTTTATTAAATATTACAGATCCGTCTTCATAAGTTACAGTTAATAAAACATCCATATTATATTCCCTACTGTCCTGATATAATTTTCCATTATCTACAGCTCCTAAAATAGGAGTTTCACCATTTACTTTAATTTTATCCTGTTTTGCATTATTATAAATTGCATTTGAAACAAATAAATCATTATATTTAGCTATATTATTTCCGCCAAATATAGTGGCTGAAATTTCACAATTTTCACCATAATAAATATTTTTAGCAGAAATTGGCAAAGCATAAACCCATGCTTGATTTTCTGCCATTGCATTATCTGAAATAACACAGTTTAAACCTGATTTATCATAATAAATAGCACTTCCATTTCTTGCTACATTGTTATTAAATGTATTTTTATTAATAGTAGCTGCAGAACTATTTATATAAATAGCTCCACCTAATCCGTCATCTAATTTTTTAACATCAGGAATAGCTTCATTAGCTATAAATGAAGAATCTACAACAGTTGTTTTATATCCATTAATATAAACCGCACCGCCATTTACATTAGCTATGTTCTTATTAAAATCAACGTCATCAATAGTGACTGTTTTAGCTATAATATTAACAGCACCACCATTTACTGATGCAACATTTTTATTAAATGTAGATTTTTGAATTTCAATATTTTTACCTTTTAATTGAACAGCACCACCATAAGGAGCATTATTCTGCTCAAAATTACAGTTAGCCACTTTTAAATTCATATCCATATCTATATAACCTGTACTTAATGCACCACCATAAAGTTTTGCAGAGTTGTTTATAAAAAAACAATCCTTAATATTACCTGATGCATGATAAGTTAATGCTCCACCCTGATCTGCAGAGTTATTAATAAATTTACAATTTTGATAAGTTATTCCAGCTCTAACACAACCTGCTCCACCATGAGAGTTATTTAAATTATGTGCAATGGCTTCATTGTTAATAAAATTACAATTTACAACATTAGAATAAATATTGTATTCATCACGACCAATTTGAATCGCACCACCATATGATTTATGATTAGTGGTTGGTTTAACTTTATTAGATACGAAATTACAATCTCTAACCTGAGTATTATTTCCATAAACACCAATAGCTCCTGCTGCCACTTGTGCAAAGTTATTTGTAAAATTACAGTTTCTTATAATTAAATTTTCACCTTCTTCCGGATATTTACCGCTATTATCAAAAATTGAAAGTACATAAATTGCACCTCCAGCATAATCTGCATAATTATTTTCAAAAACTGAATTTTCAATAGTTACATCCCTACCAAGAATAACCATCGCACCACCATGACCTGACATCCCATTTATAAATTTTAAATTACTTATTTGGCAATTTGAACCTGTTTTTTGAATTGAAAAAATACAAGAAATATTTTTTCCATCTAAAACAGCATTTGAACCTCCTACAATCTTAATATTTTTATTTACATAAACAACAGCATCATTATTTTGGGCACTATAATATCCATTTAAATGAATTGTTCCACCATCATCTACATTATCAATTGCTTTTTGAATATCACTAAATTTACCTCCATTTACAGTTATTTCACTACCCTGTACTATGTCATTTTGAGAATTTTCTAAATTATCTTTGGATACACTTACTTCATGAGCTTCCAAAGTTTCATTTAAATCAGCACTAAAAGCTGTGCCTAAAGTTGCTAAAAATAAAACTAATAAAAGCATAGAAATAAGAAAATTCTTTTGTTTGCTTTTAAACATTATAAATCTCCTATTTTGAGGACATTTTTAACTACCATTAATTAACCTAAATTAGCTATTAATTAGCAATTAAACTTTTTATTTTAGTATAAAACTTGAAAATAATAATTCTTAAATATGAAATTTGAAAATAAATCGTAAATTAATATTTAACTATCAAATTAGCTAACTAAAACCAAATATTTTAAAATTAAATACTTAGCTATAATCTACAAATTTATTTCAACTTGATACAAGCAATGTTATTTTTCAAAATAACTACAATATAGAACTTAAAATAAAAGATAATCGTTTTAAATCCTCAAAAATCTTATTAAACTTTAAATTATTTAAATTTTTTCTAATAAATGAATAAAAATTAATAAAATCAAAAAATAATCCATTTAAACAATAATTTAATATTATACTATAAAAAAATTATTATAGCATAAAAATTGAAATAAAATTATGAAAAAACAAATTGCAATTATCCTATTAGCTATTTTATTATTAGCTAGTGTAATTCAAGATGTATCTGCAACTACCACTGTTTTTCTAACATCCGATAACATAAGGGGTACAAATGATGATGTAGGAATGCTTAATTCCATAAAAACCTATATTGAAGAAATCAGCAATGGAGAAATTAATGTAATTGTAGATAGTCAGTCTCCAGGACCTGGAGAAGGAACAAGAGCTATTGAAGCTGATTCAAATGTTAGTGTAGTGTTTGCTGCCGTAGATCCAGGTAATTTTTTAGTTTTAAATAAATATTCCACAGCCACTACAGACAAACAGATAATATTTGTCAATACTGGAGATTATGATTTAGATACTGCAGAATCCTTAAGAAGAGCATGGGACGATAACTACTCAAAAACAATTTTTGCAGGAATTAATAACCCCGGAACATTTCTTAATGATGGAGGAATCAGCTATATCCAGCCATTGAAAGAATATCCTGATGCAGGTTCTGACGGCATTATAAATCAGAATAATGATGATGTAAACAAATATATTGCCAGAGAGATTGTTAATAATATAAATAACTACAACAGCACCAAACATTATGACAATAATTTAGTAATAACTCATAAATTAGCTCCTTCAAATATGGCTCATGCTAGTCAAAGTCTTTTAGAAAGCAACGACAATGAAATGAATGGAACTTACAACTCTTATTCAGCTCCACAACTGTTATATTTAACCAGTACTTATTTAAATGGAAACGGGTTAGAAAATCCTGGAGATTATAAAGCTCCAGATTCTCCATTGAAATACTCCCTTTTAACCAAGGATTCCTATTCAATTTATGATTATATAAAAATGGGTGGAATTGTTAAAAATTACATGGATGAAAACGGACAGGCTCCAGATTACATAAATTACGAAGGTGCCTACATTAGCTATTATGATTTACAATATAATTTTGCTAAAATAACTGCAAATCATACTGACGGATCACATATGGATTTTGATAGAGAATACCATTTTGATAAAGTTAATGACAGCATTTTATTAACTATATTGCCAATTGTATTGATTATTTTAGTTATTATGTTTATTTATATGATTTTTAAAAGGTTATTACGCAGATAAAATTAAATTAACCTTTTTTATTTTTTATTTTGAAATTAAAAATGTTGTAATTTCCAATTATTGTTATGACAATTGTTGTCACACCAACTGTTTTATATAGTATGAAAGTATAATATTAAAACTGTAAATTTTCAAAATAAAATTTATAAAATGATTTTTATGAAATGTGACATTAACTTGTTTAAAAACGATGATATTAAATTTATTACATTTATTTCCATAATACACAGACAATATATGATATATTTAAATAATTATCTTAAAAAAGAAGGAATAACCGCATCACATGCACCTATACTTAGCTATTTATTATACAAAGACATATCCTGTCAAGAAGAAATTGGAAATCATTTTAAAATAGATAAAGGAAGTATAGCTAGATCAATACAAAAACTACAAGAAAAACAATTTATTAACAAGGAAATAGATGAAAACAACAGAAGAAAATACCAATTGTCTTTAACTGAAAAAGGCAGAGCAGTTGCTTTAAAAATCATGGATTTAAATAATGAATGGGAAAACCAAATATATTCAACCTGCAATACTGATGAAAAGCAGATAGTTGAACTAATGAGGAAAATAACCATATCATCAATAAACATTCAAAAAAACACACAAAAGGAGGAAAAAAATGGCTGATATGACCAAAGGAAAACATGCAAATATTGAATTAATAACTGGAGACCCTAAAAAAGCTATCAATAAATTAGCCTGGCCTATGATGCTATCAATGCTTCTTATAATGCTTTATAATTTAGCAGATAGTGTATGGGTATCAGGACTTGGAGCAGATGCTCTAGCAGCACTAGGTTTTATAACACCATTATTTATGATTATTGTCGGACTTGGAAACGGAATAGGTGCCGGTGCAAACTCATTAATTGCAAGAGCATTTGGAGCTAAAAAAGATGAATTAGCAAATAATGCAGCACTACACTCCGTTGTATTAACTACAATCATAGGAATTGTAATACCAATAATATTACTTCCATTAATCCCAGAAATAGTTGTAATTATGGGAGGAGCTAGTGTTACTGACCTATGTATGGATTACAGTGTAGTTACATTTGGATTATTAATAGTATTTTTATTCTCAGCTGTACTTTCATCAATATTAAGATCTGAAGGAGATGTAAACAGAGCTACAATCGCAATAGCTATTACAGCAGTGTTAAATATAATCATAGACCCGATTTTCATATACTCATTAAATATGGGGATAGCAGGGGCTGCCTGGGCAACTGTAATTTCTGCAGGAATATCCTGTATTGTAATGGCATACTGGATATGGGTTAAAAAAGACACATACATGAATTTAAGTTTTAATCAATTCAAAAAAAGTAAAGGAATTGTAATTGAAATCATGAAAGTAGCTATACCTTCCACTGCAGAGCAATTAATTATGTCCGGACTTACAATGGCAATAAATGCAATGCTTGTTATAGTTTCAACAACAACTGCAGTAGCAGTATATACTGCAAGTATGAGAATTGTATCAATGGCAATGATTCCATTAATGGGAATTGCTACTGCACTTTTAACAGTAGCTGGAGCGGCATACGGTGCTCGTAACTATGAAAAATTAAAAACCAGTTTCACATACAGTATCAAATTCGGATTAGTTATTTCATTGATTTTAGGAGCTCTAACATTCATATTTGCACCGCAAATCGCATTGCTGTTCTCATATTCTGCAGCAACAGCATATCTTACACCTCAAATTGCATTTGCACTTAGAATATTCTGTTTCTTCTTAATATTCGTACCGTTCGGTATTGCAGGATCATTTGTATTCCAGGGAGTTGGAAAAGGAACATCTTCATTATTAATAACTATCATAAGGTCATTATTTGCTGAAGTAGTCTTTGCATACTTGTTTGGAATAGTGCTAGGTTACGGAGAAATGGGTATCTTTGCAGGAGTAATTATTGGAAGCTTTATCGGTTCCATGTTTGGTTACAGCTGGGCCAGATTATTCATTAAAAAACTTAAAATTAAATTTGGTCATGCTGACTAAATTTAATTCTTTTTCTTATTTTTCTTATTTTAATAAAAATGAAATATAGCTATTTTTAAAGCAAAAACCCACAAACTTATATGAAAACTAAAAATCAATTTTTCTTTTTACAGCAAATAATAATTTAAAATTTAAATAATATCATCCAAATAAATAATAGTTAAGGTGAATATATGAAGATAGTCGTAGCAATTGGAGGATCAATTTTATTAAAAGAATATGACTGTAAAAAATTCCATGAATATAGTGAAATATTAAAATCATTAGCTAGCGAACATGAAATATTCGTTGTTGTAGGTGGAGGAAAACCTGCTAGAGAATATATCGGAGTTGTTCGTGAACTTGGAGCTGGTGAAGCTCAGTGCGATGATATTGGAATTGAAGTTACAAGAATTAATGCTAAATTGTTATTATCTGCACTTGGAGATGCTGCTTATCAGAAAGTGCCTCATAACTTCCAGGAAGCTTTGGAATACTCAGCTACCGGAAAAATAATTGTAATGGGCGGAACAGAACCTGCACACAGTACTGATGCAGTTTCAGCTATTTTAGCAGAATACATTCATGCAGATAAACTGATTAATCTAACCTCTGTTGACGGAATGTATGACCGAGATCCGAACAAATATGAAGATGCTAAATTAATTAAAGAAATTACAGCTAGTGAAATGATAGAATTCATCAGCGGAAAAGACACCAAGGCTGGAACCTATGAATTCTTTGATATGACTGCAATCCAAATGATTAAAAGATCATCTCTTGAAACTGTAATAGCTAACGGTTATGATTCTGAAAACTTAATTAAAGCTATTAATGGTGAGGAAGTAGGAACCAAAGTTATCAGCAAATAAACAGGTGATTAAGTGGAAAATCTTATTGATATTGGCCTTAATTTAATGCATCCTTCTTTTAGAAAAAATAGAGAAATTATAATTGAAGATGCCATTGATGAAGGTGTTTCCAAATTTATAATTACCGGAACCAATGTCAAAGCAAGTCAGATAGCTTGTGAATATGCATCTAATTATCCTGGAACTTTATACTCAACTTCCGGCGTTCATCCTCATGATGCAAAAACATGTGATGACAATACTCTTTCAGAACTGGAAAAAATAGCTGAAAATGATTGTGTTATAGCTATTGGAGAATGCGGTCTTGATTATAACCGTGATTTTTCTCCAAGAGATGTTCAAAGAAAATGGTTTGAAAAACAGGTGGAATTAGCTGAAAATTTGGATATGCCTTTATTTTTACATGAAAGAGAGGCTCACAAAGATTTATATGATATTTTAAAAAAACATGAAGATGTTTGTGAAAAATCAGTAGTTCACTGTTTTACAGGAACCAAACAGGAAGCTCAAAATTATATCGATTTAGGATGCTGCATTGGTGTTACCGGATGGATTTGTGATATGAAAAGAGGTGATGACCTGCAGGATGCTGTAAGTGTAATTCCAACCAACAAATTAATGATAGAAACAGATGCTCCATTTTTAATACCTAAAAACTTTGATAAAAAACCTAAAAGTAATAAAAATGAACCCAAATATTTGCCTCATATATTAAAAACAATTGCTCATTATAAAAACGATTATGATGTAGAAAAACTTGCAAAAGAAGTTACAAAAACTACTAAAGACTTTTTTAAAATATAAAAATATGGTGATAATATGGCTGTAGAACCACATAAACATTGTCCAATTTGCGGAACCCCAATACCTTTAAACGAACTTGTATGCTCTCCAGACTGCCAAACAGTTTGGGACCAAAGAATTAACCAACAAAAGAAAACAAGATATGCTCTAACTGGAGTTATCATTCTTTTCTTAGTTATTTGGGGAATAATGCAATTTATGAAATAAGTGATAAAAATGATATTAACATCTGCAAACACACTGGAAAATAAAGAAATTATTGAATATAAAGGTTTAGTAACTGGAGAATCCTTAATTGGTGCTAACATTTATAAAGATTTATTTTCTGGTGTTCGTGATGTTGTAGGTGGAAGAACCTCAAGATATGAAGAAGAAATCCAAAAAGCTCGTGATATTGCACTGAAAAGTATGGAAGAAAAAGCCGAATATTTAGGTGCAAACGCTATTATCGGATTGAAAATTTCTTATGATAACTTAGGCGGCACTATGGGAAATACAATTCTCGTAACAGCTTATGGTACTGCTATAAAATACGAATAACATGAATCTTAAAGAAAGAATAGAAAATGTGGAAAACTTAAAAGAAGCTGTTATCTGCATTTCTTTTGGAACAATTATTGGTATTTTAACTTATTATATTTTTTTATATTTCCATATTGATATTTATGGATGGAATTTTGGACTTATTTTTGCTCCATTAGCTGCAGGATACGCTGAAACTATATTAGCTAAACAGATAATCGGCGAAGATATTGGAGCTATTAGTGCATTTATTTTATTTCTTGTAACTGTAGTTTATGGTTTTATTATATCCAATCCAACACTTGGAGTAAATGTAATCACTTTCGGATCAATAATCGTGATTTTGCAGGCAGCTATTCCTACACTTATTAACTATTTCTTTTTAGTAGTTATAATTGGAATAATTTCTTATTTCTTTGGAATATTTAAAAAAATTACAGATTATACCTATTCCAAATTATCTGACATGTATTATAAAATAACCGGAAAGCAAAAACCTATAAGAACTATTGATACAGAAGTTGTGGAAAATGAATTGGAAAGCAATAAACAAATCAATGATTTGAATTTTACATTTATAACCAGTTCACATCCAATTAATAAAAAAATAGAAATTATAGGCCATTTCCATGAAACAGTTTTTTTAGAAAGAGATAAAAAATTAATCCATGTTAATCCTGAAAAATATGAAAAAGATACTTTAAAAATGCTTAAAAAAGCCAAAGATACTGTTTTAATCAAAATAGCTAATGACATTAAAACTAATGGTGGGAATGGAATTTTAGATTTGAAAATAGAATATGGTTTAATTGGTTTAGGTGGAGACAGCTTCCAAATTACTGCAATGGGAATGGGAGTTAAATTTAAGGATTAAGGAAGCAAACCCAACATTTTAAGTGAAATATATAAAACCACTAAACCAAATATTTGTTTTAATCTTTTTTCAGGAACCTTATGAGCTATTTTTGCACCATAATAAGCTAAAGGTACTGAAAACATTGCGATAACTGCAAAATTAACTAAACTTACATATCCTAATGAATACGGAAACGGATTAACACCCCAGCCAGATATTATATATGATACGGTTCCTCCAATAGCTGTTAGGCTAATAAATACTGATGAAATTCCAATAGCTTCAATCATTGAAAATCCGAATATTGCAGTTAAAATCAGAATTATAAACACCCCGCCACCAACACCTAAAAGACCTGAAGAAATTCCAACCAATACACCTACAACAGCTATGTTTATTAAATTAAATTTGGCTCTGACTTTTGAAGTGTTTTTATTGGCGGATATTAAGTTACGAATAGCTATAAATAACAATAAACATCCAAATATAATTTTTAATATTTGTGTCGGCAGCATTGATGCAATTATGCCTCCCAATACACCTCCAACAATACCAAATAACCCTAACCTTATTCCAGGTTTTAAAATATTGTCCATAACTTTTAAATGTCTATATGCACCACTTGATGCTGTTGGAATAATAATAGACAAGCTGGTTCCAAGAGATATTAACATGGCAAGTGACGGGTCAACACCAAGATATTCCAGTAAAAAATACTGAAACGGAACAATTAAAAATCCCCCACCAACACCTAAAAGACCAGATGCAAAACCTGCAACAATCCCTATTAAAATCAAACCAATGAAATATTCTAATGTAAATATCATAAAAACACGTATTTAGTAAATCTTTTAAATCATTAAAAACTTAAATTAATTTTAATGAAAAGGAATAATATTATATTAGCAGGATTCATATTTATATTATTTGCAGGTGTACTTTTTATAACAGACATCTTCAATCCAATAGTAAGACCTCTAACTCGCATATTTTTAATGGGTTCTTCTAAAGGAAAAGATATTTTATTCTTTGGACTTTTCGGACTGTTTTTAATTTTAAGTCAAACATTCACCTTAAAAAATAAAGATATTGACTCTGACAGATACTTAAAAATAGCTATTTGTGTAGGTGGCCTTTTATTAATTTCAGGAATCCTTGTGGAAGTTCTCTTTAGACAGTCTTTAGGAATTCCATTAAATGTAACTTTTATGAGTGAAAGTTCACAGGCAGCAAGTACCAGTATTTTACATACCCACTTACTTAAATCCATTTTTGGAGAAGTTATAACTTCACTAATCGGGCCATTTATCAGCAGCGGAATCAATACAGGAGTCGGATTATATACCTATGTTCCAAATATAGCTAAAATAGTAATCATATTATTCCCAATCCTATTCATACTTGAAATATTAGCTAATCAAAAACGTTTAGCTCCAACTACAATCCTTTTAAGTTTTTTTTCAACCTGCTTACTTATTGGAGCATTAGACGGAGGAATGTTTTCTACACCATCAATGTTAGGTATTTGCGGACTTTTTCTAATTTATAGAAACCATTATTATTTTGATTATTATATTGGAGGAGTTCTTTTAAAAAATAAGAAAATATTAACTGAATCCAAAAAAGAATATCCTCATTACAAAGATATTAACTTAAGCAAAGTGAAATTTTATTTTCACAGACTGTTACCTTATATCATAACTGTTCTTTTTATAACTTTAAGAATTTCAATAGCTATTTTTGGAGCAAATAATGAATATTACACACTTGAAGTTGTAAATCCTGCAGACAATATTGAATTAAATGATTTTCCAATAGAAAGTATTCAACACAGCGAAAATAAAACAGTTTATACTCTTGATTCAAGTTATAATGAATTAAATTTAATTAAAGATTTAAAAATACCCTTAAACAACAAATGTGAGTACTATACAATCTCCTGGAACATTTATTCATATATTTAATAAAAACTTATAAGTTTTAAAAATTAATATTAACATATGATTTTAAGCATTATTATACCTACATATAATGAAGAAGAATACCTTCCAGTACTTCTGGAAAGTATTAAACAGCAGGATTTTAGTGATTATGAAATAATTGTTGCTGATGCTGACTCTAAAGACAATACTATAAAAATAGCTGAAGAATACGGATGTATTGTTGTTGAAGGAGGTATGCCTGCAGTAGGTAGAAATAATGGTGCAAAAGTAGCTAAAGGCGATTACTTACTATTTTTAGACTCTGATTTAAAACTTACTGAAGATTATCTTGCAAAAGTTATCTATGAATTTAAAATGGAACGATTAGGTATTGCAATTACACAAATGAAGCCCCTTTCTAAAAAAACAGAAGATAAAGTTTTACATGATTTGGCTAATTTATTTATGATCAGCGTTGAAAAAATAAAGCCACATGGTGCCGGATGTTATGGCATAATAGCTAAAAGAGAATTACATGAATGCTGCGGTGGATTTAATGAAGAATTAACTTTTGGTGAAGATACTGAATACATTGAAAGATTAGCTAAAAAAGAAAGATTTAAAGTACTGAGAAATGCTAAAATTGGAGTTTCTACAAGAAGGCTTGAAGAAGAGGGTCTGGCAACACTAGCTAAGCAATACGGTAAAAGTACTGTAAATGACTTTTTAGGCATTAGAACAGAAGCTTCAGATTTGAATTATGGTTTTGATCATGGAAAAGAATATGTAAGCAAACATAAATTAGATAAAATTGCTCTGGAATCTGAAAAATTAGACCAATTAAAAAACAGTTATGATGAATCCAAACAAAAAATAAACACTGCAAAAGTCTATCTTAAAAAAGTCAAAAAAACAAAAATCAGGGATAAAAAAGTAATCTTTTATTGTATCTGTGGAGAGGGAATGGGTCATGCTATTCGCAGCAGCGTAATAATCGACCGTATAAAAGACAAATATGACGTTTACATTTTCAGCAGTGACCGTGCTTACAAATATTTAAATGAAAAATTTGACAATGTCTATAAAATCGGCGGATTCAACACCGTTTATATAAATAACAAAGTCAGCAATACAAAAACATTAATCAACGCTCTCAAACGTAACCCTCTAAACATTAAAGAAGGATATGAAGAATTATATAAAAAAGCAAGAAAATTATCTCCCGATGTTATTGTTACCGATTTTGAAATCTATGCTACAATGGTTTCCAAACTTCTCAGCATCCCATTAATAAGTCTGGATAATATTCATATGATTACCCAAACTGCAATTGATTATCCTCCAAAGCATCAGGGAGAAATGCTAAAAGCAAAAGGCGTAATAAAGTCATATGTAATAAAACCGAAAATACATATTTTAACCAGCTTCTTTTATCCGAAAATCAAACCTAAAAAAAGGGCAGTGCTCTATCCACCAGTGATTCGTGAAGATATCTTAAAACTGGAACCTACAATTGAAGATCACATTATTGTTTATCAAACAAGTAAAGAAAGTGTGAAACTGGTTGAACAATTAAAATCTTTAAATGAAAAATTTATTGTATACGGATTTAATAAAGATGAAGTAGATGAAAATTTAACCTACAAATTATTTAACGAAAATGAATTCTACAATGATTTAGCTAGTGCAAAGGCAGTAATATGTAATGGTGGATTTACATTTATATCAGAAGCCATATCTCTTAAAAAACCAATATACAGCGTTCCAGCTATTGGAAACTTTGAACAAACATTAAACGGATTTTATGTTCAGAAATTAGGCTATGGTGAATATCATGAAGAGATGAGTCCTAAAAAAGTGGAAAAATTCTTAAAAAGGCTCCCTAAATATCAGGAAAAACTAGCTAAAGTTAAAAAAACAAATAACGATGGAATTGTTAACGAATTAATATATCGTATTGAAAAATATAGTAAAAAAAGTTAAAATGGAGTGTTTATAAAGTTACACCCATTTCAAGTTGTTCTGTTAATTCTTTATACCTGTTTCTTATAGTTACTTCAGTAACACCTGCAATATCTGCTACATCTCTTTGAGTTTTTCTTTCACCTAATAAAACAGATGCAATATACAATGCAGCCGCAGCTACACCAGTTGGCCCTCTACCAGAAGTTAAACCTTTTTCCATTGCTTTTTCAATAATTTCAATAGCTCTGGATTGTGCTTCACCAGATAAACCTAATTCACTAGCAAATCTAGGCACATAATCTACTGGAGAAGTTGGCGGTAATTTAATGTTTAATTCTCTTGTAAGGAACCTATAAGTCCTACCTACTTCTTTTTTAGTAACTCTTGAAACTTCAGCTATTTCATCTAAAGTACGGGGAACATTACAACGTCTACAAGCAGCATATAAAGAAGCAGCAACTACTCCTTCAATACTTCTTCCACGAATAAGTTTGTTATCTACTGCACTTCTGTATACTACAGATGCAGCTTCCCTCACACTTCTTGGAAGACCTAATCTTGAAGAATCTCTGTCTAACTCACTTAATGCAAATGCCAAGTTACGTTCTGTAGCACCAGAAATCCTAATTTTTCTTTGCCATTTCCTTAATCTATACCATTGTGCCCTATTTCTTGCAGGAATATCGCGACCATAAATGTCTTTATTCCTCCAATCAATCATAGTACTTAAACCTTTATCGTGAATGGTGTAAGTGATTGGAGCTCCAACCCTAGTACGTTTATCTCTTTGTTCGTGATCAAAAGCCCTCCATTCAGGACCCATATCCACAAGATTTTCATCAATAACTAATCCACAGTGAGCACAAACTACTTCTGCTCTTTCATAATCACCAATTAATTCTGTGGAACCACATTCTGGACATACAGTCTGTTTATCTTTATCATAGACATCACCTTGCATGATTTCTTTTTCTGTTCTTTTATGTCCAACCTTTTTAGGGATTTCGTTTACTTTTTGTTTCGTGTTTTCACCCTCCTCTTCCTAGGTTTCTTAGATTTTGGTCTTGATACAAATAGTTTTTCGCCATAGTTTCTCTTGATTTTATCTAAATTAACAGATTTAAATAATTTAATTGAAACGTATGGATTTTTAGTAGGTCCAAAAACATAGCTAACCTTGCCTATTTTAGTTTTATCGCTATTAAAAACAATGCCACCAGGACTAGGTGTTTTAGATGATCTAGCTATTAATTTTCCAGAATTTGCAATATGCAAACTATTTCCTAAAACTTTCATAAAAAATCAATCATAAAATAATCTGTATCAATTACTAAATATGAATGTCATACTATATAAATGTACCGATATATTTATATATCAATAAATTTTGCTATTTAAATGTTTTACTATTTAATTGTCCTAAACACTATTTTAACCCAGCTGCTTGAGACAAAGTTTTGCCATTATTGATAGCATCAATAATACCTAATTCTTTTATTTTAATAGCCAACGTTTGATTCATGACCTTTTTAAACAAAGATTGAGGAATGATAACCACTCCTGTTTCATCACCATAGAAAAAATCACCTGGCCGAATAGTCATATCCCCAACAGAAACATCTACATTAATTTTGCCTAAACCTAAAGCACTACCTGCATTTGGAGCATAATCACAGGCGAAAATAGGATAATCCATATAATAAAGAGCATCCAAATCCCTGACAGATCCGTAAATTATAGTTGCTTTAACACCATTAGCTTTAGCACAAGTAGAAGCTAATTCTCCCCACACAGACATATTCGAATTATTGGTTTTGATAAATAATACATCACCATCATTAGCTTCATCAATAGCCAATGCAGAAGTTCCCCAATCATCACTATTAGTTTTACAAGTAGTAATTCTACCCCAAACCTTTAATTTATTAATAGGTTTTAACTCTCTGATAACACCTGATCTTCTTGAAATTTCATTATATGCATCAGAAATTTGGCAAGTAGAAACACAATCAAGTAAAGACATCAAGTTAATATAATTCTTATAATTTTTTTTATTGAAAACTAAATCATCAATAGATATTTCGCTTAAATCTATATCTTCCACATCAATTTTTTTATTTAAGTCTTTTTTATGGTGTAATAAATCACTTGGTGTTATTGACATCAAATCACTTCTCTTAATTAAATTATTATAATATAATATGTAAAAACCAATTAAAAAAGATTTTTCAAAAATTTTGACATGACTAACTAATTATATATATTAGTATTTTCAAAATATTTAATGAAGTATAAAAAATACTCACAATTATACTTAAAGAGTTTATTTACATTCATTATTACAACTTAATTATTATTCAATTTAAAAACAAAACAGGAGCAATTAATATTACTAACTAAATATAATCTTAAAAAATAAAGAAAAATGGCAATTATAAGCTATAAATGAAATTAGTAATATGCTCAGTAGATTTTAACTCTTTTTAGTGTATGGAAGATATTTTAATTAAAAGATATCAGATATGTTTATCAATGATTATTTCTTAAAATACCCAATTTTTAGAAAGATGAAAAAATAAGCCAATAAAAATAAAAGGAGGCTTAAGAATGGGAAAAGGAGAAGAATTAACTACAACAAAATACTTAATTCATGCACAAATTAATGCAAATGGGATTGTAGAAAAACCAGATGTAGTCGGTGCAGTATTTGGACAAACAGAAGGATTATTAAGTAATGATTTAGATTTAAGAGAACTTCAAAGAACTGGAAGAATTGGTAGAATCCAAGTAATGATTCATTCCAATGGTGGGAGAGCTAAAGGAGAAATTGTAATCCCATCTAGCTTAGACAGAGTTGAAACTGCCATTCTTGCAGCATCACTTGAAACAATTAATCGTGTTGGACCATGTGAAGCAGAAATTCACACAGTTAAAGTGGAAGATGTAAGAGCTGTTAAAAGAGAACAAGTTGTAAATCGTGCAAAAGAAATCTACAAAAACATGATTGAAAGTGCTAGTCCAGCTAGTATGAGAATGATTGAAGAAGTAAGAGAAGCAATGCGTGTTCATGAAATCTCAGAATATGGTGAAGACAGATTACCTGCAGGTCCAAGCATACACACTTCTGATGCAATTATCGTAGTGGAAGGTCGTAGCGATGTATTGAATTTACTTAAATATGGTATCAAAAATACTGTAGCTGTTGAAGGAGTTAGTGTCCCACAATCTATAGGGAATTTAAGTAAAAAAAGAACAACAACTGCATTTGTAGATGGTGATCGTGGCGGAGAACTTATTTTAAAAGAGCTTTTACAAATAGGAGATGTTGATTATATTACTCGTGCTCCTAAAGGTAAAGAAGTTGAAGACCTTGAAAAAGACGAAGTATTAATCGCTCTAAGAGATAAAGTTCCTACAGCACAATTTTTAGCTAATCACAATATATTAAGTGAATCTAACAACAAAACCACTTCTAAAAAACATAACAACAAACACAATAATAAACATTCAAATAATAAACAACAATATGAACCTAAAGTTAAAGAAGTGGAAATTGAAGAAATTCCAGTTGAAGATGATGAAACAAAATTAATGAAAGATATGTTAAAAGAATTTGAAGGTAGTGGCTGCGGAGCTATCTTAGATGAAGCTTTAAACATGACACAGGAAGTAGAAGTCGAAAACATTTATGAAGAAATTAAAAATATAGAAAATACTGCTGATACTGTTATTTTTGATGGAATTATAAGTCAAAGACTTGTTGATGTTGCTTCATTAAAAGGAATAAAAAGATTAGTTGCATTTAAATCCATGAACATAGTTAAAAAACCAGGTGACTTAAAAATAATAACTATGGATTAATAAGGTGTCCTAATGGAAACATATGATTTTAAAAATGAAATTATAGACAAAAACGGGAATAAAATCAATATTCTCGATGTTTATAATTTTAATAAAATAAAAGAAAATTATATAACTTCTTTAAAAGACAATAATTATTCACAAAACACTATTAAAACCTATTCATCAATAATACATAAGTTTACCACTTACTTAAAAAATCAAATAGCTATTTATAATGAAAAAGAATTCATAAAATTCTTTAACGGTTATATAATCCATTTAAAACAAGTGAAAAATGTTAGTCAAAATTACATATACTTAGTTACAGTAGTTATTAAAAAATTCCTTGAATTTAACAATATCCATTTTTTAGATTCAATTGCAATTCCAAAAAGAACTAAACCTTCACCAAATTTTTTAACGCAAAAAGAAGTAAAACAACTATTAGACAGCATTACATGGGATGAAAATTCGGATTCTGATTTTCGTGTCATTACTAAAATACGCGATAAATTAATAGTAACATTATTATATTCTTCCGGACTGCGTGTTTCTGAACTTATAAACCTAACTATAGATGATGTGAATTTTGAAGAAAAACAATTATCCATTGTAAGTAGAAACAATAGCCGCGTTATTTTACTTGATAAATCATCCAACCAGTTAATACAAAAATATTTAAAAAAAAGAACTCAAAAAAGTAAGTATTTAGTAGTTAATAAAAGTGGAAATCAGTTAACTCCAAGATATGTTCAGCTAATGATAAAAAAATATGGAAATGAAAGCGGAATCAAAAAGAAAATAACCCCACACATTTTACGTCATTCCTATGCAACACATTTACTTGAACAAGGAGTAAATATCAAAATAATCCAGGAAATACTTGGACACAGCAATTTATCTACAACCCAAATTTACAATCAACATATCAATAACTAATTATCTATTTTTTATATAAATAATTGTACAAAAAATTAAATAGTAAAAATGATAAATATATTAAAGTATTATGATTTAAAAATCAGGGAGAAAATACTATGAATATGAATAATTATTATACTGCTAGAAAAAGCATATTCCAGGGAATACGTGAATCTAGTACTCTTGCTAAAATATTAATGTCATTTTTAATGGCTTGTTTTACAGGTTTAATGGCTCAAATTATTATTCCACTCCCATGGACTCCAGTACCAATAACTGCACAAACATTTGCAGTGTTATGCTCTGGATTAATACTTGGTAAAAGATATGGATGTTTAAGCCAAGTTTTATACATTGTTCTTGGTGTAGCTTGTGTACCATGGTTTGCTAATATGAGTGGTGGAATAGATGTACTTCTTGGATCCAATTGCGGATACTTTATAGGATTTATTCTTGCATCTTACTTTATTGGTGCTATAACTGACAAATATGCAGATGCACGTAACTTCACTAAAATGGCAACAGTTATTGGAATAGCTAACTTCGCAATAATTTACATTCCAGGACTTGCTGGATTAGCTCTATGGGCTTATATGACTCAAGGTGCAATGCTCTCAATTTCTGAATTGTTAATTATGGGACTTGTTCCATTTATTGCTGGAGATATTGTAAAAATATTAAGTGCAGCATCTGTATCTAAAGTATTTTTACCAAAAGAATAAATAAGGTTTTTTAACCTTTTCTTTTTTTTATTTATTGATATTATGAAACTTACATTAAGAGGACATCACTTATTATGTCTTCAGGGATTTCAGGGTTATGGATATGATGATAAATTTGTTAAAAATATGAGTTATATCAACAACCTAAGAAAATCTGAAAATACAACTGTTTCTATTACAAATAAAGCTGATGATATCTGCAGATGCTGTCCAAATTTAAAAAATAATCTTTGCGGAAATGAAAAACAGAATGCAGACATTATAAAGATGGATAACGAAATCCTATCAAAAATAGATAATAGCAAAGAATATGATGCATTAAATTTATTTAATGAAACTAAACATATTTTTAACAGCAAAAATAGTGTCAAGGATGTATGTGAAGACTGTTGTTGGCATGAAAAATGTTTATTTTATAAAAATTTAGAATAAATCGATATATTTATATACTACTTATCAAATAAATATAGAATGTTGTACTACTAGTACGAACAAATGTATAGTCCCGTAGGGTAGTGGTAATCCTTCTAGGCTTTGGACCCGGAGACGGCGGTTCGACTCCGCTCGGGACTATTTTTAAAAAACTTTTTTTACCTGATATTCTATGGAAAAATTACTTCTTATCGGAATAAATACTCGTAGTATGATTGAAAGTGGATTAAAATTAAATTATACTATTTATTCAACCAGCTATTTCTCAACATCAGATGTTCCATTAATAAAAAACCAAAAAATAATATTGGATGAAAGTAAAAATTCGGATTGCGGTGTTTTTGAAGATCAATTTAACAGTGAAAATATTTTAAATGTTTCTAAAGATTATCTTGACGAAGTAGACTATATCATTCCAATTTCCGGAATTTCACCAAATGATTTTGAAAAAAAACATCAAAAAAAGATTTTAGGAAATAAAGACATCTGCAAAGTTGAAGATAAGTACAAATTCTATAAAGAAATTAAAAATGAATTTTTAACCCCTGAAACTTTTTATGTAAATGATGTAGATGAAGCTATTGAAATTCAAAAAAATAATCCTAAAGTACAATATATTGTAAAACCTCTTAAAGGATCTGGAGGATATAATACAAACTTATTAAATAATCCATCACAACTTCAATTAAACATCAATGAAAAACTGATTGTTCAGGAATATATTGAAGGAATAAATTTAAGTTCATCTGTATTGGCCAGTAAAAACGAAGCTAAAAACATTATAAATTCAAGATTGCTAACACAGCATGATTTTGAAAAAAACAGTCAGTTCAAATATGTGGGCAATATTCTTCCATTAACTGAAAAATCAATATTGACACCTATAAAAAATATTGATGATATAAATAGAAAAATGGAAGACAGCTCTGAAAAATTAATTAAAAAATTTAAATTAATCGGATCAAATGGTGTGGATTATATTTTAAATAAAAATGGATTATATGTAATTGAAATAAATCCTAGAATTCAGGGAACATTTGAATGTGTCCAACAAGCCTTAGGAATCAATATGCTTGAAGCACATATTAAAGCTTGTCAAAATGAAATAATATCAGTTGATAATCCCGAATATTACAGCTATAAAAAAATAATATATTCTCCACAGACAATGAGGTATAAAAAAATAAATTTAAATAATATTTATGATATGCCCCATCTGGAATCAATTACCCGAAAAGATGAGCCATTACTTACAATAATAGATAAAGATAAAGATTTTGATAAATTATATGAAAAAGTAGAACTAGCTAGCCAAATTGTAAATAAACTAGCTAAAAAAGCCCAAGTAAGTGTAAAATAAATATAATTGTACCTATAGTTATCATAAACGTTACCAGTATCATAGATCTAGTTAACCAAATAAATAATTTCGCTTTATTGTCAGGGTCCTTTAAAAATTGGTCTACAGGGTTACGTTGCATAAATACACCTCTTTCTAGAATTTTCCAGTAAATAAAAATTTTTACAATAACTGATAAAAATAACCTGTTTTAATAAATAATAAATTAATAAACTTTAAAAATTGAAATAAATAAAAAATAGATAGAAAATGAAGAAGTTAAGTAAAACTTAAGCTTCTACTTCAGTGCTACTTCTTCAGCAGCTGCTTCTTTAGCTCCATTATCTTTCTTCTCGATAGTAGACCTAATCATTTTCAATCTAACGAAGTTTTCCCTTTCCATTTCCTGGAGTCTCATATCAATATATTTTTCAGTGTTTTCGAATCTTGGAATCATAATATGCTCTAAAGCATTTACTCTACGTTTAGTAGCCTCAATCTCTTCAGCAAGTAAGAAAATGGTTTTTTCTACTTCACCAAGTTCAATTAAGAATTTAACAGATTCCTCAAATTTTTTAGCAGCTTCATCTAATTGTATAGTAGTATCAGCAAAGCTGTAACCTCTGTCAATAATGGACCTTTCTTCCATTTTAACATTAGTTATAGGAACTGATACACCCATAACACTTCTAGATTTAATATCTACATCAATAGATTCTTTAACTGATAAAGATGCTTTTCTAACAGCTAAGTCACCCATAGCTATTTGAGCTTCAAGTAAAGCTTCATTAGCTTCTTTTAAGCTTTTTTCAGCAGCTTCACGAACACCTTTGACACGATCCAAAATATCAAAAAACTCTTTGATTAAAGCATCCCTTTTCTCTTTGAGTAAACCATGCCCTTTAACAGCGAGTTTAGTTCTATTTTTAAGAGATAATAATTCCATCCTTGTTGGATTTATTCCATCTATAATATCTTGTGCCATTTAATCACCCGTTATATGAATGAGCTTATTCTTTTGGAAGGTATTGTTCAATAAATTCTTCTTTAACACGTTTAAGTTCAGATTTAGGTAAGATTTTAAGTAAGTCCCAACCAAGATCTAAGGTTTCAATAATAGACCTATCTTCGTCTTTACTTTGAGTAATGAATTTACTTTCAAATTCTTCAGCAAATTCTAAGAATTTTTGATCCCTTTCAGTAAGAGCTTCTTCCCCTACAACAGCAACTAAGTCTCTTAATTCACGACCACTTGCATATGCAGAGTAAAGTTGGTCAGATACACCACTGTGATCATCACGAGTTTTGTCTCCACCAATACCACCACTCATTAAACGAGAAAGTGATGGAAGCACATCTACAGGAGGATAAATACCTTTCCTACTGAGTTCCCTACTTAATACAATTTGTCCTTCAGTAATATAACCAGTTAAATCTGGAATTGGGTGAGTAATATCGTCTTGAGGCATAACTAAGATAGGCATTTGAGTAATAGAACCTTCTTTACCATCAATACGTCCTGCTCTTTCATATATGTTAGCTAAATCAGTGTACATGTATCCAGGATATCCTCTTCTTCCAGGTACTTCATCCCTAGCTGCGGAAATTTCCCTTAATGCTTCACAGTAGTTAGTCATATCAGTTAAGATTACTAATACTTGCATACCTAAAGTAAATGCGAAATATTCTGCAGTAGTTAAAGCCATTTTAGGAGTTAAAATTCTTTCAATAGCTGGGTCATCAGCTAAGTTCATGAATACAGTTACTTTTTCAAGAGCACCAGTACGTTCGAAATCTCTCATAAAGAAGTTAGCTTCTTCGTGAGTAATACCCATAGCAGCGAATATTACTGCAAACTCTGCATCGTCCCCAAGTACTTTAGCTTGTCTTGCGATTTGAGCTGCTAATTCGTTGTGAGGTAAACCAGAACCTGAGAAAATAGGAAGTTTTTGACCTCTTACTAAAGTGTTCATACCGTCAATGGTAGAGATACCAGTTTGAATGAATTCTTCAGGGAATTCACGAGAAGCAGGGTTCATTGGACTTCCATTAATATCTAATTCTTCATCAGGAATTATTTCTGGTCCGCCGTCAATAGGTTTACCGATACCATTGAACATACGACCCATCATATCTCTAGATACACCAATTTTAGCAGTTTGACCGGTGAATCTAGCTTTAGTATTTTTAGTGTTTAAGTCAGTTGTTCCTTCGAACACTTGAATAACTGCAACATCATCAGTTACTTCAAGAACTTGTCCACTTCTTTTTTCACCATTAGGTGTTTCGATATCTACAATTTCGTTGTAACCTACGCCTTCTACACCTTCAACAACCATTAAAGGACCTGAGACTTCGGAGATTGTAGTATATTCTCTTGTTTTAATATTTGTGTTCATATTTAAGCCTCACTGCATTGTTTAGTAATAGCTGCTTGAATTTCTTCACATTTAGCTGCAAATTCATCTTGTGGAATGTATTTCATTTTACCAATTTCTTCTTTAACAGGTAATGCTACTATGTTTTGAATAGGAACTCCCCTGCCAACAGCTGCAAGAGCTTCTTTATGGAATAATAAAATAGTTTTTAACATATTGTATTGTTTGACAGGTGGACAATATGTATCAATGTCATCAAATGCATTTTGTTGTAAGAAATCTTCTCTTAACATACGAGTAGTTTCTAAAGTAGCTTGATCAGCTTCAGGTAATGCATCAGGACCAACCAATTGCACAATTTCTTGAAGTTCTGCTTCTTTTTGTAATAAAATCATAGCTTGATCACGAGTTTCTCTCCAATCAGCAGCTACATTTTCAGCCCACCAGCCTTCAATACTGTCTACATATAAGGAATAACTTTGTAACCAGTCAATTGAAGGGAAGTGACGTTTATCTGCAAGAGATGCATCTAAAGCCCAAAATACTTTACAGATACGTAAGGTGTTTTGAGTAACAGGTTCAGATAAGTCCCCACCAGGAGGTGATACAGCACCAACAACAGTAATGGAAGCTACATCAGAAGTAGTACCAATAGTGTTTACTCTTCCTGCTCTTTCGTAGAATTGAGCAAGTCTGGATGCTAAGTATGCAGGGTAACCTTCTTCCCCAGGCATTTCTTCAAGTCTTCCGGAAATCTCCCTCATAGCTTCAGCCCATCTTGAGGTTGAATCAGCCATAAGTGCTACATCGTAACCTTGGTCACGATAATATTCTGCAATAGTAATACCAGTATATACACATGCTTCACGAGCTGCTACCGGCATGTTTGAAGTGTTTGCAATAAGAACAGTCCTATCCATTAATGGGTTTCCAGTTTTAGGGTCATCAAGGTATGGGAATTCGGTAAGTACTTCAGTCATTTCGTTACCACGTTCTCCACATCCAATATAAATAACAATATCTGCATCTGCCCATTTAGCTAATTGCTGTTGGGTAACAGTTTTACCAGATCCGAAAGGACCAGGAATAGCTGCTGCTCCTCCTTTAGCTACAGAGAAGAAAGTATCTTGTGCTCTTTGACCAGTTACAAGAGGTACATCAGGATCTAATTTATCTACATATGGACGTCCTTTCCTTACAGGCCATTTTTGGAGCATTTGAATTTTTTCGTCTCCTTTATCAGTTGCAACTTCAGCAATGTCTTCTAATACAGTGTATTCACCTTCAGAAGCAATACTTGTTAATTCACCTTCAATCATTGGAGGAACTAAGATTTTTTGTAAAACTGCAGAAGTTTCTTGTACTTCACCAAGAACATCTCCGCCTTTAACTTTGTCTCCAACTTTAGCTACTGGTTTAAATGTCCATTTTTTCTCTTTACTGATAGATTCTGCATCTACTCCCCTAGCAATGAAATCACCAGATTCTTCTCTGATGAGTTCTAAAGGCCTTTGAATACCATCAAAAATGGAACCCATTACACCAGGACCAAGTTCTACAGACAATGGACCTCCAGTACTTTCAACTACTTCACCTGGTTGAATACCAGCTGTTTCTTCATATACTTGAATGGTAGCGGTGTCTCCTTCGAGCTCAATAATTTCCCCAATGAGCTTTTGTTCACCTACTCTAACCATTTCATACATCTGAGCTCCTCTCATACCATCTGCGATAATAACAGGCCCAGCAATTTTAATAATTTTTCCTTCGATAATCATTTAACCATCTCTACCCCAATAACTCTTTTGATGAGATCTGCCATTTGATCAGATGATCCTTCAGAGGACCCGTCTTTATCAGGTATCTCAATTATCATTGGCAATACACTAGAACCAATTTTTCTATTAATATGATCTCTAATTTCATTAGCTAATACTTGGGTAATAATTATAATTGAAATTTCTTCATCTAAAATTTTGTCAAAAGCTGCAATAGCTTCTTCAGCAGAATTAGCTACTTCTGCTCTTTTAACTCCACCAAGTCTAAAACCTGATACAATATCAATATCTCCAATAATCGCTACAGAACTCATATTAACATCTCCATAATTTTAGAGTTAGGGAATCCAGCTTCTCTTTTTGCTCTTGCAATAATTTTTAAATTTTTAATTTCAGTTTCTTTTTGACTTACATAACCAATAATTGGACCAATACCTAATGGTTTTTTAGTTGATAAAGATTTAATAGTTTCAACTAAGAATGTATCTAAAGCATTTTCAAATACTGAAACTGCACCAGTTTCATTGTATCTGGTCATAGCTTCAGTTAATGCTTCTGCATATTTAGTTCCTTCCAAACCAGAAATTACATTTGAAACATCTTGAGCTTCCATTAAGTCTTTAAGTTTCCATTCACGTAATTGGTAACCATCTTCTAACATATAAGGAGCAATATCATCATAAGATAAATTATCTTCTTTAGCCCTTATAATTAATTTAAGATTAGCTATATCAACTTGAGTCCCAACATATGAAAATAAAATTTGTCTGTTTTCATCTGCAGGAACATCGGAAGAACGTAATAAACTTTCTAAATAATATTTATCTAATGCAGATTCTAATGCAAGAATCATACCTGTTTCTTCGTATTTTGGAAGAGCATCTTCTAATACAGCACCAAATTCAGTACTATCTAAACCTGTGACTATACCTGCAACATCATCAGCATCAACTAATGATTCTAAAATTTCATATGAAGATCCACGTGGAATTAATAACTCTTCGGTTTCTTCGTTAGTAAGACCAGCTTCCTTAGCAGTTAAAAGACTTTTAATGTTGTCAATATCAGTTTTTTTAGATAATACAACAAAACAACTTTTAATTTCCTTAGGAACTATTCTTGCTGCGAAGTCATAGGTATCAGCACATTGAATATCTAATGCTTTATCAACAGGATAATTTTCCAATACATCAGCATAATCAGGAATTCCTTTGAGATAATTTTCAAATTCATGAATATCGTTGGTTTCAACTATTTCAGAAATTTGTTTTTCATCAAATAATCTTCCTTTTCTTGCACGTACTCTTGCACTTGGATTAAGATAAGGATAAATATCCAATATTGGTCTAGATGTAATGATTACGACTATTGCACCTACAACAACAATTGCAATTACAACGAAAACTAAGAAAATTTCATTTGTAATTCCTGCTGAAGCAAAAAGTGCTGCAATTTCATCAGCCATAATTTATCCTCCTAATTTTTAAATAAAACATTAGCAACTTCACTACGTAATAATCCTTTAAATCTGTCTAATCTAGATTCGATAGTGTTATTTACTTCAATGTCACCATTTTTAGTTTTGAGTATAGCTCCACCAATAGCATCAATAGGTTCTCCCAATACTAAAGTTGTGCTTACACCAATTTTAGTTGCAAGGTCTGCAGATAATTTTTTTAACTGACCTTCAACTTTTGTTACATCAGATTCTTTAACTTGAACAATTAAATCTCCGCCACCAAGTTCTTCAGCAGCTTCTTTAATCATATTTATTAAAGATTCTGAATATTCAGCATCGTCACTAGAAGCTTTAGTTTTTAAGTCTTCAGTAGCTTTAGCAAAAGCTGCTTCAATTACTTCTTCTTTAGCTCCTAATTCAGCTCTACGAGCATTCATCTTTGCTTCGGAAATAATTTGCTGATATTTCATCTCTGATTGTTTTTTACCATTGTCTAAAATTTTATTCTTTTCTGCTTCTGCAGTTTTTTCAGCATTAGTATTAATAACTGCTACTTCTGCTTCTGCTTCCTGAATAATTTTATCAGCTTTCTCCTGGGCTTCAGACTTAATGCTTTCAACAATTTTATCTGTGCCTGAGCTCATATAGATTGCCTCCTAACCTAATATTCCACCGAATACCATAAGTAAGATCGCAATCAAGAAACCATAAATAGCCTGAGTCTCTGGTAATGCAGAGAAGATAATACCTCTAGCAAACATATCATTGTCTTCTACAATAGCTCCTACAGATGAGGATGCTACGATACCTTGTCCCATACCGGAACCTAATCCAGCGAAACCAATAGATGCACCAACACCAATAGCTACAATACCTGCTTCAGTGGATAATCCGTCGCCTCCACCTAATAAACCTGAGAATACTAATAATAAGATTGCAATCAAGAAACCATAAATAGCCTGAGTTTCACACAATGCAGAGAAAATAATACCTCTAGCAAACATGTCGTTATCTTCTGCAACTGCACCTACAGATCCAGCTGCTGCCATTCCTTGCCCTAAACCGGAACCTAATCCAGCGAAACCAATTGCTACTCCAGCACCAATAGCTGCTAAAGCAGTACCTAAAGCAATTTCTACCATATTTAATTCACCTTTGAATAATAATTAATTTTAATATATTTAAATAAAAAATTTTTAATTTTTAAGTTTTGTAAATGTCCTGCTTGATTTAAAAGCTTCGAACTTATTTTTACCAGCTTCAAAGAACTGTGAAAAGAACTCTACGTAATGAAGACGTAAAGAGTTAATAAATGCACCTAATATTTGGAATAAGAAATTTGCAATATGACCAAATATGAATATAAATACTGCAACAACAATACCAATATATGGAATTATATCAGCACATAATTGTGTTAAAATATTTACGGTCATAGCAATACCCCCAGTAGCTAAACATAAAGCTAAAAGACGAGCATATGATAAAATATCTCCCATAAATCCGAAAACATCCATAACTCCATACAAACCATTAGCATAAATTAACATTCCTAAACATGCAAGTATTAAAACAGCTCCAATAGCCATTCCAATCATTCCGAATGTAGGTATTAACATACCTGCAGCTAAGAATATAATACCTCCTTCTAAGAAGAACCAGCAGATTTTAGATCCGATTGCATCTTTTATTTGCCCATATCTTAAATCATTAATGGTACCCATAATAAATCCAATATTAGTATATACAACACCAATACCGAGAGCTATTAATAAAATAACTTCTGGGTGTACAAAAGATTCAATTATTGGAATAACAGTAGGTAAACGGTATCCTAAAATTCTTTCAGGGAAATCTCCTAAAAGACCATTGGTAATTAAACCCAATATAACAGACCACAAACCACATGCTATTAAAATATGACCAAATGCATTCATGGATTCTTTAATTTTACCCATACCACGTACTAAAATCACACCGATAATAGCAACAAGAGTTCCGTAAAATGCATCAGTTAAACAGTAACCGAACAAGAATGGGAACATAATTGCAACAAATACAGTTGGATCAACAGCATTATATCTTACCGGAGAGTACATATCTACAAGGAACTCATAAGGTTTTACATAACCTTTGTTAGTTTGTAAAATAGGCACATTTTCGTCATCAGTACCTTCAATTTCAATTAATTCAAAGGTACAATGGCCATCAGTACTTTTTTCTACTAATTGTTCAACTTTTTCAGTATCTTTAACAGGTACCCATGCTTCTAGCATATAAGTATCTTTTGTTTGAACAAAAGCAGCAAGTATCTCATTTTTTTCTTTTTCGTTTTCTAATTCTTCTTTAAGAGCTAAAATATCATCATCCCATCTTTCAGCAATAGCTCTTAAATCAGTTTTAGCTGAATTACGTTCTGATTCAATTGTTGCTAATCTTGAATCAGCATTTGAGATAACTTGTTGCGGATTTCCCTCAACATTATTAACTTCTAATCTCTCAAAGTCAAACTTACGAAGTGTTGAATAAACATCTTCGCCAAATTCTTTTAAAGTCACTACAACAATAATAGCTGTTGCTTTATCATCATTAGGGACTATAAAAACATCTAATTCATCAGTCAATTTACTTAAGTTACTTTCAATTTCTGAAGCAGACTCAGCATTAATCCTACCAACAGTTGTGGAAGTGAACTTGGAATCCTTTAAAAGTGCTAAATCCATGTCAAGTGCATGCAAACTTTTAGCTAAACTTTTATTAGAGTTAAGTACACTTGTTTCAGAGTCGAGTGCGGAAAATTTGCCTTCAATAACCTTTGTTTCACTTTCAACCTGAGCCAATATATTCTCAGCCTTATTTATAAAAGCTTCAGTATCCAAATCTTCAACTTCTTTTGGAACCGGCATTTCTGGACTAATAAAAGACTTTATTGTGTCTTTAATCCCATGGCCTTCGGATAAAGAATTTCCTAATAGTTCAGAAATATTATTAGTTTTCATTAAAAGTGAAGATAACTTACCTGTGAAAGCAGACGCTTTTGAAGGAGTTACTAACTCCGCTAATTCAGGATCTTGCTGAATACCATCAGAAATCTCATTGATTTGTACTAATCCTTGTTCGTGGAGTGCACTAACAGTAGGGGATATGTACTCATCAAGAGTAACAATTCTAATTTTACGCATTCTAGCTGTCTTGAACATTAATCTCACACTATAAAACATTTTTGACAATAATAGAAGCAGCTTCATCTACATTTGCCATAGCTTTATCTTTTAAGGAAACTACATTAGCTTCCCCATCTTTAGCAATAGATTGTGCTTCTTTTTTAGCTTTGTCTTCTGCATCAAAAACAGTATTTTTAGCTTCTTCTTCAGCTGCTTTTTTTGCCTCATTTATGATATTTTCAGCATTTATTTTTGATTCATTTACCATATCCACTGATTTGGACTCTGAATCAAGAATAAGTTGTTCAGCATCAGATTCAGCTTTTTTTATCATTGCGATAGCTTCTGATATCTCTGCCATAATTAATCACCATGGTATATTAATCTTTATTGAGAACTATATATATCTTTTACGATTTATCTTTAGCATAACCTAATTCTCGGATTTTAGGAAAAAATAGCAGAGCAATAGGAAAATAAGACAATAAACAACATGAATACATTAAAAATCACTATTTGTTCATAAAATTTTAAATAAATATAGTACATATTGAGCAATGTTTAATTTTGAAAGTGAAATTTTATACAGTCTGATAACCGTACAATGAACATTGAAATGTTAAAAAAAAGATTAATTACCTATAAAAATATTTTAAAATACTCATAGGCAATTTTTGCAGATATGCCAATATAGCTATTACAACAATAACAAGCCCAATAATTCCAAGCAAATAGTTATATGGAATAGCAAGTAACATATAACCACTTATTCCAATAATAATACCTTCAAAAAAGAAAACTGCTTTAACCCACTGTGGTTTAGCAACAATAACTATGTAAGCAATTCCAATTAAAACTAAAATAATAGCACTAGCTATACTATCATTAGTTATTGTTTGAGTAAATAAAGAACGAATTCCTAAAAATATTACTAAAATAGCTAACAGAATTCCCAATAATTTAATATTCTTAACTTTAATCATGATTATTTCTTTTAAACTTTATACTATTTATATTATATATAATATAATAGTAGCTAAAGGTGATGCAAATGGATAGGAGTGTATGGACCATTAACAACAAACATTTTACATTAATTTTAGATGCAAAAACAGAGCATGAAAAAATTAGTGACAGAAAATTCAGTCCCGGTGAAGACATCTGGACTAGTGAAATACCACAGCTTAAATTTGAAGATGACAATATCCAAAAAGAGTATGACAATTTTATATCAGATTTACTGATGTTATTATCAGAACCTAGTGTGGATCAAGTATTTATTGAAGCTAAAATAGGTGAAGAATCAGAATATAATGCTACATCCACTTATGAACCAATAATAATAAGAAAAATAGAAGATTATGAAGTGGAAAAAGTTATAAGTTAAGATTAAAACATTGCATTAGCTTTTTCCAATACTTCATCAATAGTATTGAATTCCAAAGATTCTCCAGATTCCGCTTTAGTTTCAGTTGTTATTAAAACATTTGGACTTGTCCAAAGTAAAGAGTATGCCAAATATACAACATTAGCTATAAGCAGAGGCATGAATATGAATAATCCAACGAATAAAAAGAACATATGGGCAGCATAATTTCCATATCTCTTTTTTTTCATTAAAATATAATGTTTTTCCTGCTGAGTAATTTTGAATTTGTTTTGAGACAAATCTTCAGAAATTTTATTCATTTCTTTGGAATTATCTGCTTTTAATATAAATAATTTCATTATAATCTAAATATATTCTACAAATTCATCAATTTCTTTTCTTGGAGTGTCTCTTGGTTCTGCATTTTCATATCCTAAAGGAGTGAATAATACTGGAACTTCATTATCATTTAAATTTAAAAATTCACTTGCCTTATCAGCCTGAAATGCTGCAATATAACATGTTCCAAGTCCAACATTAGTAGCTGCTAAAATAATATGATCCATTACAATAGTTGCATCAATATCAGCTATGTTTTTTCCGTCCCACGGTCTTGTCCATGCTTCATCAACATTAGCTACAACACACAATACATAAGGAGCTTCTACAAACCATTTAGCCCCGTAAATTTCAGATAGCTGTTTTTTATTCTTTTTAGTATCAATTACAAATACTTTAAATGGCTGGTTATTTACTCCTGTTGGAGCTATTGTAGCTGCTTTTAGTACATATTCAAGCTTTTCATCTTCAACTTCTTTGTCCAAATATCCTCTTACACTATATCTTTTATTAATTACATCATCAAAATCCATGTTATCTACCTTCCGGGACCGTCATAAACAATATCATCAATATCACAAAAACGTCTGAATTCCTCTTCATCAATAGTTTCTTCATGAATATGGGCAATAATACCTGGAATACGGCCAATAATAAAAACACCTAATCCCAATTTAGGATCAAAACCCAAATCAGACAAAATTGCTGCATTTGCTCCATCAACATTTAAACGAATATTTTTCTTTTGATAAAGCAAATCTTCAATAGCCAGCGCCAATTTAGTATGGGGGCCTACACATCCCTCTTTTATAACAAGTTCCATTAATTTGTCTGCTCTTGGGTCAACATTATGATATCTATGTCCAAAACCAGGTATTTTAGTATTTTCAGATACAACATATTCATTATATAAATCAATAGCCAAACTAGCTATCTGCTTGTTGTCAATATCAGCATCTCCGGTTAACATTAAAGAATCAATCTTAGACTGATATAATTCCATAGTCTTTTCAATAGCACCAGCATGTTTATGACCAAATGACAGTAATGCGCCAGCTACTGCAGCATTTAATGGAGAACCTGAAGAAGCAACAAGTCTTGCAGTTTGTGTACTTGGTGGAGTAGCTCCATGATCACAAAAAGAAACTAAAACATGATTGAACAATTTTCCTTCTTTTATTGAAGGCAATCTCCCTTTCAGAAGAAGAAAAACCATATCACTATATCTGATTTTTTCAATTAAATCCCTTTGATTGTATCCTCTGGTAACAATTTTATTAGGCTCAACTTTAGAAATAGCTGTCCTTAATGAATGTTCATTAATTTTAAAATTATTTTCTGACATTGTTTTAATTTCCTTAATTTAATAATTAAAATATTAATTATAATCTGTTATAAATGTAATGTTGCAACTCTAGGTTCTACAAAACAGGAAGGTCTAACTGAAACAATTCTAACACCACTTGCCCTCTGATTACCTATATTGACAAATGAACCTAAAACCGTTGTTTTTCCACCGAATCCTAATGGTCCGATATTTGTTTTGTTTAATCTTTCAGTTACATACTCTTCCAATTCATTTTGAAAATCCAGATTTCCATAAACAATTGATTTTAATAATAATGATGCCGCCTCATAATGTGTACGGCCAATGCCGATAGCAGGAACAGAAGGTGTACATCCCAGCATTTTTAGGGATTCCTCTAACCAGCCAATTGCAGTATCCATTACATTTACAACTGATCTTTTATGATATACCCTATATGTCTTTGCTCTTATTTCAGGTCCTCCACCTTCCAGTACAAAATGGATGTTTAAAGTATCTGGAGAAATATCCCTTTTATATGTAGAATCATCACTGAAAGAATCTATTAAAAAAGATGCTGCTTTCATTTGACCCGGATTATCATATAATCCCTTTGACTGTTCAATTCTCTCAATATCATTGCCTTTAACAGCCATTGGGCGAGCAGGTAAATTATTTAATCCCTCTTTAATTCCTTCATTAATTTGAGCTATTAAATTTCCGGTAATTTCTCTGTTTTCACCTATTTCAATAATTACATGGGGAATTCCAGTATCATCACATAAAGGAAATTTAACCTTATTAGCTACTTTATAATTTTTTAAAATTTGATTTAAAGTCCACAAAGCATTTTCATTATCTTCAATAGAAATAGCTTTTTTTAATGCATTGTATTTATCTTTAGAGAGATTTGTACTGGCTTCAATTATTGTGTTTGAAACATCTTCTATGATATCCATATAATCACTCAGGAATAGATAAATCTTTAGATCCTTTAGGAGAAGATACTGCATCACAATAATATTGGTCAATCATCCTTTTAACCAGTTTAACCTGTTTTATACGGGCAATTGCTTCCTTTTCAGAAGTATCCCAATTATGAGATTGTGCTACTGAGCCACCTGTTTTTAAATATACTGGAGAAGCTACTTTAATGATCTTTGGAACTTCATAATGTCTTATAAATCCCCCAGTTGATTTTGGATTTTCAGTATGTAAATCTAAAGGAATATAAACTGCTTTACGAATAGCTGCAATCATAGGAATTTGTAAATCTCTAACAGGGTTAAAAGAATTAAGACCATTTTCTTCAAGCAATTTTGCAGATGCTGGATTTCCATGACCTGCATGTGCAGACATTTTAAAATGAAGTGACTTTGGAAGCTCACCTGCTTTTCTCATTTGATTTAAAGCCCAAAGTAAACCTTCATCATATAATAATATTCCGCGAACTCCTAAATTAACTGCTCTTTTAACATCTTCAATTGCATAAACCAAATTTTCATATCCTCTTAATCGATATCCGATTCTGCTTCCTTCTTTAGTATGAGCAGTTGCACTTGTATCATAAGTAGCTCTTGGACCAACAGATAAAAAAAGTTCACATTCATATTTTTTGGCCAGATTAACCATTTCTGTAATTTCTTCATCAGTAAGCAACATTATTCCTTTAGTTTGAGTAATACGATGAATGGTTATCTCATTTTTAGAAGCTTCCTTAAGTAAAGTATCCATTATTTTAGGAGACTGTATTCCAGGAACCTCAAAACGATATTGTCCACCATCATTAAAACGTTTAAATGATTCAAAATCATCAGAAGGTCTTTTAATTCCAAGTTGTTTTAAGAATTCTTCAGTTTTTTTCATTGTACCTACTCATTTAATGTTTCCATAAGCTGCTTTATAGAATATTCTTCAATATTATCAACAACGATCAATTTATTTAAATCAAAATCAGGATTTAAACTTTTAAATTTATCAATTAAATCTTTTAACTGATATGGATTTTCAAAATCCCCTTTTGGCAGGAATGTGATATTCTGGAAAATTCCTCCTCTAAAAGACTTATCTAATTTAATAATAATATTTGACGGCCTTTTATTTGGATATAATTCATCCAGTCCACCATCAGAAACAATGATTATTTTATTAGCTAAATTCTTAATACTGTTAACTTTGTCAACTGTTGAATAGCTATCAAGCAAACCAAATTCAATTAACTGATTCAAATCATCCAAATCAATTTCACCGCAAACAAGCATAATAGCCACTGCATAAGGCAAACTCTGTTTTAATTCTTCAACATTTTTTGGATTATAATTATCATGTTTAGCAGCTACATCATATGTTTTGATAATCACATTTTCAATATGCTCATACTCCTCACCAATACTTGCTTTTAGTTTTAAAACAGTATCTATTGAAGAGTGCAAATGTCTGCAAAAGGGATATTTTTTAAAGTAAATGTCTCTGACCCTAACTTTACCAATATTTTTTAGAGCAACATCTAAAGAAAAATCATTATCAGATAAAACCATTGTTTTTAAAAAGCCTTCATTCCCATCAAAAATTGTTCCTGCACCAGTAAAACCATTTAAAGCCAAAAATGCAGATAATAATCCATTATAAACAGCTTTTCCAACATGAAGAACTTTACCCATACTTCCCTTATGATCAGATTCCAAAAGGCCAGCAGCCTGAGTTCCACATAACCCTAAAGCATTTAAAATTTGATTTTCATCAAGATTTAGCAATTTAGAAGCAACTGCTCCTGCAACAAATGTTCCAATAGTTCCAGTTGTATGAAATCCCTTATCCCTATGTTGAGGATTAACAATTTGACCTAACATTATTCCAACTTCATAACCTACAATAACTGCTTCTAAAAAAGATTTGCCGTCTAAATCATAAGCTTCACTAATAGCCAGGGCAGCTGGAAAAATAACTGAACCTAAATGAATTTGTGCCCCCCTATGGCCATCATCCAATTCTAAAACATGAGCAGAAATACCATTTAAGAAACCTGCATTTAATAAATTTGTTTTAAAATTAGGCATGCCAATAACAGAAGATTCCAGCTCAAACTCCATATTTCCAAAAAATAATTCACCAATAGTATTGAAAGCTATTCTGGATGATTCCTCATTTGCACCTCTATATGTGACTCCGAAAAAATCAATAAATGCTGCTTTTACCACATTAAGAGTTTCTTTTGATGCCTGTTCATAACGATAATTTGAAATAAATTTGGAAATATTTTGTAAAAACATAACCCACCTTAATAATTAAATTGTAAAAATAGTCTTAAATAGTTAACTTAAAATGGTGTTAAAAATTAACACCAAGGTGTACCGCTTAGAACTAAAACTATGTGTGCAATTAATGCAGATCCAAGGTAAGTTCCAGTAATGATACAAACAGTTACTATCATACCTCTCCAACCCATAGCCTTAAACTGTTCCCAGTTTTTACCAATACCAATACCCACATATGCTAAAAACACAGTTACAATAGACAATAACTCTACTTGTCCCACATATTTAACTACAAATGGAGAAGTTGGCATCATAGGTAGGGAAACTGCAATACCAATAAGACTTATGTAAATAATTGAAGAAATATTAAATGGCAAATATCTCTCAAGCAATAAACCTGCTAAAGTTATAACAGATAAAATCAACATACCCACAAGAGAATCAGCTATCGGATGTTTATAACCTACCCAATTTCCAATAACTGTGATAACTGAAAATATAACCAACAATAAAATCCAATTAACTATACCATGTGTTGAAACTGTTTCTGAACCGTCAATTACATCAACCATTATTCTTCCTCCTCTAAATGAGAAACAGGAGTTTCTCTTCCAATTTTAGGTTCAAGCCAAGCATATAATTTTTGAGCTAATGGAATAGCTAAAAATATACAGAAATAAATTCCAACACAGAATGAAATTAAATTACTGAATCCTGCAAATGCCTGAATATTTGTACTCATACTTGCCGGGAAAGCACTTAACAATGGAGCTAATGCAGCTGCATTCATACTTGCACTGCCTACCCCTGTTGCCATTGCAAATGCATATGGATGAAGTGGTAAAACTGATACACATAAACATGACAGAAAACTGATGTATAATGTTCCAATAACAGTTCCAATAATAAATACTGTTAAAACTCCCCTAGTTTCTGCAGAATCAAATCCAAATTTATCAATAACAACTGCCACATTGGTTTCACGGCCAATAGAATTAGTCATACCAATAGTTTCTTTTTTAAATCCTAAAAGCAATGCCACAGGAAGTGCTAAAAATACAGTTCCTAAATTACCAAACTCTTGTAAAACCAAAGCAGGACCAACATCAAGTAAAATATGGAATGATTGACCACTAGCTACTGCTAATTTTGCAAGCAAAGGTCCTATAAATAACAGCATTGCACTTTCTGCAATTTTAGATTGTTTTTTAGTAATCCATTTAACTGGTTTTAATAAGAACAAAGCCAAACCAAGAACCATTGCATATAACAACGGCATAATTACAACACAAATATCTTTTGTAAGATTGAATTCAACGGGCCCTATAAATTCGGAAATAATAACCAATAAAAGCACAGTAATATGTAATTTATAATCTTTCCATGGTGCTTTCTTTAAAATAGTTTTATCAGTCTTATCACGATATATGTGTTCTGTCCCCTTAACTTTTTCGTTTTTATCAGTAATCTGCGCCCACTCCAACCTATTTTATAAATAGCATATCAAAATATCTATTACTAATACATAATTCAACCTATTATATAAATTAATACTATTCCAAGCTCAAAAATTCCTTTAATAGGAACAAAAACCCTTAAAAATTAAGATAAAATTCACAAAATAAGAACGATGAAATAAAGAATCAGAGTTAATAAAAATAAAAAATAAAAATAGATAATAGTTAATTTCTATAAATCCATCCTACAAATAGGTTTTGACAAATGACGCCTAGCAGAAACTGGTGTTTCATAAAACTGACAATTTTTTAATTTTCTGAAAATTTTAATAGGAACTTTTTTATTATCATTAATTTTATTTCCGCATTTTTTACATTTAAATCCCTTATTTTTTCCAGCAGAAGTCATTCTTTTTCCACATTCACAAATAGGATTTTTATATTCAATATCATTTAATTTAACAACTTGAAACTTTTCAATGTTAAATGTATTTTGTTCCCCAATCCCCCCAAAGAGTTTAATAACATCTCCAGGTCTTAAATCAGATACAATTTTTCTGAAGTTTTTTGTTGGTTCATAAGCTCCACATTCAATCTCCCCAGAATCATCAAAGATATAAAAGAACATATGACCGCCATCAATAACACGCGGTTTATTTTTGACAGTTCCCACTACTTCATAGCATCCAAATTGTTTCATACTCTTTATATCATCTGTTTTTTGAATGTGCATATCTGTATGCTGATTAGTTTTAAAAATACAGTAATTTTCTATAGGTTCTTCAACTTGAACTATTTCTTTAGCCTTCTTAAGAGCGCCAACAGTATTTGATCTAATACCATACAAAACAGGACATGGAGTTTTAGGTTCAATAGCTATATAATCTTCACCATAATCAACATTCTCAAAAGTTTCAGGATAAGTTTCCCTATCCATCAAATAAACTGAATCATAATCAATGTGTCTCTTAGTACCATAATTTTCAGGTATTCTGTAAGCTAATAATTCATAAGTAAAATCATCTAAAGGCAGTCCAATAGCTGCAATGGATCCGATAATTCCCCTTCCTTTTTTAAATTTATGAAGTTCACAGCCAATAGAATTTCCAAATTCTTCAGCTTCCCTAATTGTAATAAATGAATAAATAGCCCTAAATGAATAATCAGCCATTTCTTCAGTTATTTCACCATCATAAAATACAACACCGGGATTTGTATTATCACAGTCAAACATAGCTAATTTTTCCACTTCATCTAAAACTATTTTCTTAGCTAAATCAACTTTATCATTATTTAATATTTTAAAAGCAACGCCGCCGTTTCCCCGTGTTTTGAATCTTGCAAATGGATTTAATCTAATTAAACGAGGATAACCAACAATTTCAATACCTACTTCCTTTAATTTATCAATAATATGGCAGGCCAAATAAGTAGTACACATACCATCTGGAGAGTCAGTATCATCAATCCCAATATGCAAATATTTAATTAAAATCACCTATTATTAATATTATAAACAACTATAATATAAACATATATTTACATAGAGGGATTAAATTATGTTAAATCGAAGTAAAATGTTACAAGAAATAGATAATTTATTAACCTCTGAAGGTTATAAAACATCTAACATTTACGACCAAGGATCATTTGACCTTGTAGCTCGTAAGAACTTATTAATTTTACTTTTAAAAACTTTTTTAAATATTGACAGTATTACTGAAGCCACAGCTCATGAAATGAAACAATTAGCTAATATCTTCCTTGCTTCTCCCATTATAATTGGTGAAAAATCAAGAAACGGTATTTTAGAAGAAGGAGTAATCTATGAAAGATATGATGTTCCTGCTATAAGCTTTGAAACTCTGAAAAATATGCTGCTTTACAATGAATATCCTGAAATCCTTGCAGACAGAGGAGGATACTTTGTTAAAGTTGACGGTAATGTTATAAAGCAATACAGAGAAGAATATTCATTATCATTAAAAGATTTAGCTGATTTGGCTCATGTATCAAGAGCAACAATGTATAAATATGAAAATGAAATTGTCAGAGCCAATACAGAAACAGCTATGATTCTTGAAGAAATACTAAATACAAAAGTAACCCTGGATATTGATTTATTAAAACCAACTATAAATGAAGACATTGAATACAGTAATGTTGAAGGAGCAGATGAATTATCCAAACTCGGATATGGTATTTTATCTACAAATAAAAGTCCTTTTGATGCTGTAGCAAAAATGAAAAGCTCAAAAGACAAATCATCATTATTAACAAATGTTGAGAAAAACAGGAGTGAAAAAACCTTAAAAAGAATGGCTATCCCATTAAAAGATTTATCAATGATTACATCTTCAGAACCTGTTTTTATAATAAACAACGATAAAATAAAAGATTCACTTGGAACCATTCCTGTGATTAAATCCTGGGAATTAAAAGAATTTGAAAATCCTTCTGAATTATTGAAAATTATTAGAGAAAGAAAAGACAACTTGTGATAATATGGTAGAAAATTTAAAAATTGAAGGAATAAAAGATTATCCGATTAAATGGATTTGTAACTTTAGAGGACAGAAAGCTATCGGAATTTGCGGATATTCTCAAAAAATAGCTATGTTTGCAGCAGATTCCAGAGTTTCAAGGATTCTTGAAGATATTGTAATCGGGACAAAAGAAGAACTTGAAGGATACGGCTGCGAGGAAAAAGACAGATGCTGCAACTTTGAGTGCGAATTCTGTGAAATTAATCCAAGACAATATTTGCAAATTACAGGCAAAAAACCATCAAATAAAAATATTAAAGAATTAGAACAAGGTTTAGAAAGTTTAAACCTTGAAATTAAACAAAAAAATCTGGTTCCATTTGAAAATTACGAAATAATAGATTTTAAGGAAGATTAAATATTTTTCAATATTTCAACATCTTCCACAACTTCTTTTTTACTGGCTACACCAAAAGTCATCAGATCAACATAATCCAAATTATTTAAAAAATCAAAGGCTTCAGCAGGCTTTAAAATTCCTGCTGCCAAAATACGGGCAGCTATTATTTTTTTATCCAATTTTTCAATTTTAGCTTTGAATTCCAGTCTTTCTTTTGGTAAAAATGAAGGAATATCCATCATATAAGCCAGTTTATTTATAGGAATCATATAATAATCAAATAAATCCAAAATTGAATGATTTATAAGCAGATCTGTAGTTTTATTTGGAAATGCAGTTATTAACCCAGATGCTGCAGAGGTATCATTAATCTGAGATAAAATATTTGAAGTCAGATTCCAGTCATAGCCGTCAACAATAAACTCATCAACAAGCATTAAAGGACAATTATAATTCTTGAATAATTCAATATCATCTTCCCAATCCACTTCTTTAGCTACATCATAATTAGGATTCATATAATCCACATCAGATTTGCCAACAGTAGCTACAACATCCATGTTACAGCCTTCATCTAAAGCTATGTCAAATCCTTTAATTAATGCATCATCATTAACTAAATTAATAGCTCTAACTCCATTATTATAAGACTCAACAATAATATCTGCTATTGCATCAGGATTTCTATGCAAATCCAAATCATACAATCTGGATCTGTGGCCAAAATAAGGTTCAGCTATAAAAGGAGCATTACCTAAGATTATTCTGGGAACTGATTTGTTTTTAAATTCAAAATCATCTTGAAAAATAAAATCACAACCAAATTATTCTTCTTTTACAGCTACAACAGCAGTCCCATAAGCAAGAATCTCCTGCATAACATTGGAAATATCATTAGAATCAAAACGCACTGCCACAATAGCATTTCCGCCTAATTGTTTAGCATGCTCAATTAATCTTTCCAATGCTTCATCTCTGGAATCTTCCATCATAGAAACATATTCCTTAATTTCCCCACCTACTAAAGAGCGTAAACCAGCAGATACCTGCCCTCCTACACCTCTACTTCTAACAGTTAAACCATATACAAAACCTTTTGTTTCAACAATTTTAAAACCAGGTATTTCATTTGCAGTTGCTATTGGAAACTCATTTACAGATACCATAATAAAAACCTCATAAATATAGGCAAAATAATTAAAATTTTAAATATTAAGAAATATAAAATTTTAATCAGTATTTATTTTATTAATTTATAAATTTAATAAATTTTTCCAATAAATAAAATCAAATCAAAATGGTGAAATAATGAAAGTACTTGTTGCAGATGCAATTAATGAAAAAGGTATTGAAAATTTGAAGGAGGCTGCAGAAGTCGTTGTAGATACTACAATTACTCCTGAAGAATTAGCAAATACAATTCATGAATATGAAGGTATTATCGTAAGAAGTAGGACAAAACTTACTAAAGAAGTTATTGACAAAGCAGACAATCTTAAAATAATCGCAAGAGCAGGTGTTGGAGTAGACAATATTGATTTAAATGCCGCTACTGAAAAAGGTATTATGGTAGTTAACTCTCCAGAATCAACTTCAATTACTGTAGCAGAACACACTATGGGATTATTACTCAGTCTTGCCCGTAAATCAGCAATTGCAGATAAATCTGTAAAAGAAGGTAAATGGGAAAAGAAAAAATTCATGGGTGTTGAACTCAGAAACAAAACCCTCGGTGTAATCGGAATGGGTAGAATCGGTTCACAGGTTGTAAACAGATGTAAAGCATTTGAAATGGATGCTGTAGCATACGATCCATACTTGCCTGAAGAAGTAGCTGCTCAAATGGGTGTGGAATTAACTGATTTGGAAACTGTACTTAAAAAAGCTGATTTCATTACAATTCATGTACCTCTTACTCCCGAAACAAAACATTTAATCTCTACAAAAGAGTTTGAAATAATGAAAGACACAGCATTTATTGCAAACTGTGCACGTGGTGGAATCATAGATGAAGATGCATTATATGAAGCATTGTCCAATGATAAAATTGGAGGAGCGGCTTTAGATGTATATGAAGAAGAACCTCCAGCTAAAGACTGCAAATTATTCGAACTTGACAATATTGTATTAACTCCACATATTGCAGCTTCAACTAAAGAAGCACAAAGAGATGCTGCAATCATTGTAGCTGATGAAATTATCGATTTAATCAACGGAGGAACACCTCAAAATGTATTAAACCTCCCACGTATCGACAGAAACACCTATCAGGAAGTAACTCCTTACTTAGAATTATGTGAAAAATTAGGTAGTTTCATCTCACAAGCAGTAAACGGAAAAATTAAAGAAATTGAAGTTATTTACTCCGGAGAATTATCCAAAATCGACAATCTTGAAATGTTAACCAGAACTGTACTTCAGGGAGCAGTAAATCCATTTTTAAGCTCACCGGTTACTGCAGTAAATGCTTCCATTGTAGCTAAAAACAGAGGAATCATTGTAACTGAAGGCAAAACTGAAAATTCAAAAGGATATGATTCCTTAATTAAAGTAACTGCAAAAAGTGAAGATGATGAATTCTCTGCAGAAGGAACAACATTACACGACCCTAAAATCTTAAAAGTAAATGACTACTGGGTAGATGTAAAACCTGAAGGCCACATGTTCATAGCTAAATATGAAGACGTGCCTGGAAGCATCGGTAAAATTGGCACCGCATTAGGTGAATACGGAATAAACATCGGAATTATGCAAGTGGGAAGAGATGAAAAAGGCGGAAGAGCTATTATGATCTTAACTCTTGATAAAGAAATTCCAAAAGAAGTAATAAAAGGAATCCAAGACTTAGACAATGTCTATGACGCTATTGGATTAGAATTATAATAAAAAACAATTATTTCACCATATTGTTTTTTATTTTTTTATTCTTTAAATTTTAATAACTTTTAAATATAACCTAAAAAACACCATAATAAAAATTTACAAAATCAAATTTTACCATTCTAATGATTAAATCATCTCTAGAAACCCATCAATTTCCTTGATTAAATATATCTTTTTGCATAAATTTCATCCATAGTTTTTTCATATAGTTCTTTTTCTTTTAAAATCATGCCTATATGTAAATTTATTGCCATCCTCACTAGATGGAAACTGGAGTATTTTTCTAATTCTGATGCTTTATTTTGTATTCCATCATAAAACCATTCCATACCCCCACTTCATTTTATCAATTAATAATAGGTTAAATCTCTGTGAATTTTAACCATTATTTATCAATAATTAATTTTCTAAAACTTTAACTTTAATAATTGCAGAATAATATTTTAAAGAATGTCTAACATGTGTTTAAATAATATGGATAATATAATATATACCAAAATATTTTTTTAAATGTGTCTTTCAGTTAAAAAATATTCTTAATTTGAAATAAAACAAGTGATAAAATGAACAATAAAAAAATTTCTTCATTTGAAATAAAAAAACATAATAAGTTTTCGTGGAGTTATGTTTATACTATTGATGGCAGAAAATATGATATTCATGGTGGCTCCACATATGATTTAAGAAAAAAAGTATTAGCTAGAGATTTACCATGGGATGATGAAAATTATCCTGAAGAGGAACTTACTAAAACACAGTATGATTCCATGAAAGCAACAATTGAAAATAGCTACACTCCATATAATGAAGCGACAAAAGATTATGAAGACAGCCAAACTAGACACTGGTGGAACCCTAGTTCCAAAAAACGGGACAGATATCGGGATAAACCTTATTGAATAGACCCCAATGAAATACACACTTAAAATTCAATATTGTCCTAGAATTAAAATTTTAAAAATAAATAAAAAATTAGAAAATTATTCATCTTTTGGAAGCTTATAAATACGTTTAATATTTCCGTTTTCATCTAATTCAATTTGAATATTATCTCCATCACAAAGAGGGGGCAATTCTATATTGGAAATTATTGTAGGATTACTGTTTTGAGTTTTCATCTCGTATTCCCTGTAATCCTGATCTATATCTTCGTCTTCCAAGTCAAAATCATCTTCATCATCAAAAAATCCCGGTTTTAACACTTCACCATCTTTTAAAACATCATCTTCATCAAAAAATTCGCTAATGTCTCCGTCAATTTCACCAGCATATTCCCCTACAGTATAATCCATAGGTTCTCCATACTTGTCATATGCCATAAATGTTTCTAAGCTATAAGGCAAACAGACAATCATATGAAATAAACCATTTTTAGAAAATGTTTTTAAATCTGCACCGGAAGGATGTGCACTTGGTCCGGGATGTGAATGAACTGAACCCCAGTACTTTAAAGTAGGTGGCAGCATCTCAGTATGTACAACAGCTCCAACATCACAGGTTTCACCAGGTAAAAAAATCAGACTAGTAATATAGAGCACTTTATCTTTGATTTTACCGTCAAAAAAAGCTAAAAATTCATTAGGATACGCTTTTTTAGCATAATAAATTACAGATTCAAGGACTTCCCTATCAACTCTAACTTCCTTGAATTCATCACTATCTGTATTAAATAATTTTGAAATAAAACCCATAATATCACAATTAAATTATATTTATATCCTTAAAAAAGTTTTCGCTGAAAATTGGAATTTCAAAATCCTCAAATAAAAAGCTACGGTAAGATACCTGATTTTTATTTTCCTTTTTATTGTAACCTACAATTTCTTTATTTTGTTTATAAATAGCTATTCCTCTTTTTTTCCAATTATCAACATCATTCAGATTAATTCCTTCATCAAATAAGAGTTCATGAATATCTGAAGACTTTAATCCTTTTATTTTTTCATTAGCTACTTTATCACCATATTTTGATTTTAAAATATGAATTCCATAAGCATTTATGCAGTTTCTCCAGGCCTCGTCCTGTCTCCATTTAAAATATTTAGGAATATCATTATCATTTATCGGAATAATTCTGCTGTCAAATGCAATCGGCTTGGCAATTTCCTTATTTAAATTGTATGTAAATGAACTGGCTGCAAAACTGGCTACTACTGAATTTATTTTTTCAATTCTGCCATTAAATGGAATATTATCTAAAAGAACACTTATTTCATCTGAAAATGTGTAAATAAATGCTGGAGCAAACTCATTAAATAAATCTTTAGAAACTTTAACCATCAATCCTGCAAAATCTCCATCATATGGTTTTTTAAGGTTTAAATTTTTAGCTAATGAGTGAAAACTTCTACCGTCCAGTCTTAAGATAATTCTTGAGTTTACAGGAACTTTCAAATCCCTGTAAACTTCATATTCCTTCATTGCCTACAATCCTACAGTAATGGATTCATTGAAACTTTTAAGTAATTTAATTGCAGAAAGTGCAGCCAGCATACTGGTTTTCGGATTTGCACTGCATGGGAAATTTTTAGTAGTTGTTTTAAACTCTCCAAAATCTCCTTTTGCAGTAATTTCATGGACATTTCTGTCTACATTCGGATCTACAATAATTTTTACATTAATGTCCTGATTACAGGCCAAACTTATAGTTGCAGCTACATTAATATTAAGTGGAAACTCTTTTACTGCTTCTGATGCCTTACCTTCAAATAAAACTTCCTCTTCATCAATATCTTTACCTAAAGATTTAGGAGATTTACGAGTAACTAAGTTAACTTCTTCCAAATTAAAATCAGCTACAGCTTTAATACCGTCCAGTCCTACAACTGCTCCTGAAGGAAGGTGTATTCTTGTACCTTTCTTTTTACAAATATCATTTACTTTACTGTAGAATTCCTTATCCATAAATGCACCAATACTCATAATAATCATATCTATACCATGAGACAATACATTTGGCGCATGTTCTTTAACAGAATCCGGAGAAGCACATTCTAAAACCAAATCCACTTTGTCCAACATGTCATTTAAATCTAAAACAGCTACACCATTAGCAAAAGATGCCAAGTTTTCTGCTCTTTCAACATCATTATCATAAAAATATTCAATATCTATATTATTATCTTCCGGAACAATAGTACTAGCTATAATATTAGCAATAGCACCACAGCCTATAATTCCCACTTTCATAAAATCACAACAAAAAAAATAATTTAATTAAAAATACAAGAATAAATAAAAAAAATAAATAAAAAAAGATGAAAAATTAACCTTAGAATTTTTCAAATTCTGTTTGTGCTTTAGGCTCACTTTGTTTTGGAATTTGAGATTGTTGATTAGGAGAAATGGCTTCAGACACTGGTGGTTCATGTCTTACTTTTTTCATATCTCTTGGATTAATCAACATTATATCGCCAATAGCTTGAACTTTATCAAAATCAATAGTTAATAAATCATTTTTAAAAGATCTTACATCATGTTCTTCTTCTGGAGCAACCTGAAAACTTCTTTTCATAAGGTCTCTGAAACCTACTTGTTTTTTTTCAGGTTCAATAGCCCTTACTTGCAATTTAGAAATTGTACCTAATCTAATATTAAGAATTACATCAGCCACTCTTCCGACATAGTGTCCTGTTACTGTATAAATATCTAATTCTTTTAAACTTGAAACTTCCACCATTTGATACACCACAATATGTAATCTAATTCGTGTTATACTTAAAGTAAATTAATAACTTTAACTTATTTTAAATTTATTTACTTGTTAATATAAATAGTTTATGATGTAACAAATTTTTAAGCAAAATAAGGCCTAAAACAAGGAAAAATATAAGAATATATTAAAATAAATATTTTAAAGAGAATACAAAGGAGACTATAAATTGTGGGACACAAGTAAAGATTATAGAATTTTAGTAGCAAACCATGCAAGAGAACAATATTTGAATATTATCCAAACTGCATCATTTAGAGGAAACTGGAATAAAAAATTAGCTATTGAAACAGCAAAAAACATGAACAGTGATTTCCAATCATTAAGTTACTCTTATCTTGAAGGAGATGATTTGGTTAACTCTCCAGATGTTGCAGCAATAATTGAAAAAGGAGAAAAAATTGTTGAATGTTTAGGTGGAGACGGATGGAACAAATCTTTTATAAGCAATGCTCCTAAAGAGGATAAGGAAAAAACAATTGAAAATGTAGCTAAAGTAAGATTCTTTATAGACTCTGTTTTAGGCCTTAAAGACCGTTTAGCCCTAGGTCCCATCAATGATCCGATTATTGGAATTGATATAAAAGTTGGAGAAATAATGAGTGTTACAAAACATCCAAATGCAGATTCCTTAATGATATGTAATGTTAATCTAGGAAAAAGGGCCATAACTGTAGTTACAAATGATTTAAATGTAAAAGAAGGAAACAGTGTTGGTGTTTCATTACTTCCGCCACAGTCATTTATGGAAACAACCAGTGAAGGAATGTTTCTTGGAATGGACGGAAATATCTTAAAAGAAGTTGAAGGAAATCTCGGAGAAATGCCAAAAGGAATCCCTATGGATTCCCTTAATGAAACACGTAATCTGGTAGAAGCCTTTCTAAAATAGGCTACCTTAAATTTAATCCTATTAATTTTTCCTTAATCATTTCTTCTACTGCATATTTTACTCCTTCTTTTCCTGTTCCACTATTTTTAAATCCTCCGAAAGGCATGTTATCAGTTCTGAATGTAGACTGTTTATTTACAAAAACTGTACCTGCCTCAATTTCATTTGCACACCTTAAACCATCTCTAAAGTTTTCAGTAAATACTCCTGCCTGAAGACCATATTCTGTATCATTAGCTACTTTAATAGCTTCATCAACTGATTTTACTTTAATTATTGGCGCAACAGGGCCGAAGGTTTCATTTACAACAACATCCATATCTGGAGTAACATTATCCAATACAGTAGCTTCATAAAATGCACCGTCTCTTTTTCCGCCAGTCAGTATTTTAGCGCCTGCTTTAACTGCATTATTGACTGTTTCTTCAACCATACGGGCAGCATCTTCATCAATAAGTGTTCCCAATACTGTGTTTTTATCCATAGGATTGCCCATTTTGATTTTTTTAGTTTCACTAACTAACTTTTGTGTAAATTCATCAGCTATTGATTCATCAACAATAATCCTTTTAACACCCATACACACCTGTCCTGCATTTAAATAAGCACCGTTCATTACTCCTTTAACTGCCTTATCAATATCTGCATCTTTTAGAACAAGAAGAGGATCATTACCTCCCAGTTCCAAAGTAACTTTTTTCATTCCTGCTCTTGAAGCTATAAGCAGCCCGGTAGCTACACTTCCAGTAAATGAAATTTTATCTACTTTAGGAGAAGTTACTAATGCATCACCTACTTCAGAACCATATCCAGTTACAGTATTAATAACACCGTCTGGAAACTCTTCATTTACAAGTTCAGCAAATTTCATAACTGTTAATGGTGCATTTAATGGAGGTTTGATGATTACAGTATTTTTACATGCAATAGCAGGAGCTATTTTATGAATTGATAAATTTAGCGGATAATTAAATGGAGTTATTGCTGCTACAACACCTAATGGAACCCTCTGAGTAAATGCAAAAAAACCTTTGCCGTTTATTCCACCATCCAATGGAACTGTTTCACCATAAATTCTTTTAGCTTCTTCTGCTGAAAGTCTTAATGTTTCAATTGAACGGTTAACTTCAACAACAGACTCATTAATAGGTTTACCTACTTCTTTTGTAAGCAATTCAGCTAATTCATCCTTATTATCTTTTAATTTTTCATAAACTGCATATAATTTATTTGAAACTTTAAATGCAGACATTTCCCCAATAGAATCTTTAGCATTAACTGCAGCATCAATAGCTAAATCCACATTGTTTAAATGAGAAACAGGAACTGTATCTATAACTTCCCCAGTATATGGATTTTTAACTTCTGCCAAATCATCAGCTGAAACATGTTTACCATTTATTAACATATCCATTTTATCACCTTACTTAATTATATTAAAAAAACATATATTTAAAGTAATTAATTAAACAATATTGATATTATGGAAACTGCAAGATTTGAAACATTCGCTGATGCAGTAATTGCAATAGCTATGACTGTACTTGTTCTAAAACTGCCCCAACCCGAAAGTGCGACAATTGGAGCTTTTTGGACCTTGAAAACATATTATATCGCTTATTTCATCAGTTTTTTAACATTGTTCAATATATGGTACAGCAACCACAATTTATTCCAAATTGTAGAAAATATTGACAATACTGCAGTAATACTAAATGGAATCCTAATTTTTGAAATAACTCTAATTCCATATTTTACATTATGGTTAACACAGGACGCATATTCAATAGCTAGTGAAACCACCTTCGGATTACTATTCATTGCAATAAATATCACATATAATATGGCAGTTAAAGCTGTTCATAAAAGTGATCCCTACAATGATAAACTAATAAAAGCAGATTATGACAACTTATATGCATTAATTCCATTAGCTGTGATTTTAATTGGTTTCGGGTTAAGTTACAGTGTTTTTATTCCTGGAATCTACATCAGCTGTTTAATTGCAGTTATAATGTGGATAGTCATAGCCAGAATACATAGAAAAGGTGTTGAAAATGGAAAGTGGAAGATTTGAAGCATTAATTGATGCAATTCTTGCAATAATAATAACAATCATTGTTCTGGAAATTCCAATACCTGCAGACGGTAGCTGGCAGGCTTTAAGAGAACTGCATTTAGAATTTATTGTTTATTTAATCAGTTTTATAGTCTGTTTTAACTACTGGAATTATCATAACAATCTATTCAGCATTGTAAACCACATTGATCATAAAGTTATCTGGTCAAGCGGAATTTCAATATTTATATTGTCTTTGCTACCCTATTTAACAAGTTTTGTAGCTAATAACTTCCATTCATTCTTTGCTCAGTCAATATATGGGCTGGATTTCATACTGGTTAATTTAATTTATATTTATACTTCAGAAAGTTTAAAAAATGCAGATAAAGGAAATATTGCTCTGCAGGTAGCTCTAGATAAGAACTATGAATTTACAGCAACAATAGCTACAATCATAATTGGATATGTAATTGGTTATTTCTTCTATCCGCCAGCAATAATTGCTTCCTGTTTAGTTGCAATAATTATTATCTGGTCTATACCACATATAATTAAGTAAAATATTCTGATAGGGAGTCTAACTTACCATTAAAGTTAGAAACTTCTTCACCTTTAATTTCACCAGACAAACCTGTGATATAATTCCTGTAAAACATTAAAGTCAGTAAAACAATTACAATAATTCCGCCAACCAATAAAATAAATTCTGCTGAAGTCTGACCTTTATTATCAACCATATTATCACCTAACCTAAAAACATAGCTCCTGCAAAATTGGAAATCAGATAAAATATCCCATAAGAAAGCAAAGCTAAAGGTATGGAAAACTTAATTCCTTTTTTAACATTGCCATACATAATTATACTTACTATCAAACCAACCAAAACTGAATGAATTACTAAATAGATTTGCCCTGCAAAAGGAGCTACTGAAATCAGCTGTGTTTGTTTTCCAAAGCTTTGCATAAACTGGGAATAAACACTAACCATCCCCAATGCAAAAGGACTGGCTATTACTGCCGAAATTATTAAAAACATAACTGCCATCATAACCGAAGATTTCCTTTCACGTTTTAAAGCCAGCATATCCCTCAAATTATTTGAAACATAAAAAATAACATTAGCAATACTTGACCCGCTTTTACGGCTTCCCAATATTATTGCAAAAATTCTCTCAAGTTCTTTTGACTTTAATCTTTGAGCCATAGCCATCCATGCATCATCAAAGTTTCTTCCAACTTTTATTTCTGCAATTGCACGTCTTGTTTCATCATACAAAGGCCCTTCACCATATTTAGAGAGATCATCCATTGCATTTTCAAAACTTAAACCAACTTTCAACATAGCTGAAAGCTGTCTTAAAAAGTCCGGAGCTGATTTTTCAATTTCTGCTGCCCGTTTTTCCTGTTTTATAAAAACATAAGTAGCAAAAAGAGGAACAGTTAAAAACGGTAAAAACAAATACAAATCAGATATTTTAAGAAATACAATGAATATTCCAATTACAACATCTGCAAATAAAATAAAAAATATTAAAACAGCTAAAAATTTAGATGCAACTATCTCAATGTCCCCACTTAGTAAAAATTCCTGAACTTTGGACAATTGCTTTTCAGAAAGTTTATTTTCTAAAAATAAAGATAATGAATGAATAATTTTAGATTTCATAAATTAAACTACAACTTTGAAGTATATAAAATCTTAGTTGTAACTTAAATCAATTTTTGAAAGTTTATTCAATAATTAAAGGTAAATCACCAATTATTTTTCCTTTATTTTTTTCAACAGCTACTGTATCTTCAAGCCTGACACCAAAATTATCTTCCAGATAAATGCCGGGTTCAACTGTGATAACCATTCCTTTTTCAATTACTGTTTTGTCTTTAGCTGAAAATGTCGGTATTTCATGAATATCCAAACCTACACTATGGCCTGTTGAGTGAATGTAATTGTCACCATAACCATATTCACTTATAATATCACGAGCTACTTTATCAATTTCACAGCATTTAAGACCTGGTTTAATTGCTTTTATAGCTTTATCATGAGCTTCTGCTACAATATCACAAATTTCATTTTGCTTTTCTGTGTAAACCATAGTTCTGGTGTTGTCTGAACAGTAACCCTGATATTTTGCTCCCCAATCAATCAATATTGGCTGTTCTAACTGTTTATCCTGAGGTGTTGCATGAGGAAGACTTGAATTTGAACCGCTTGTTACAATAGTATCAAAAGAATTGCCTTCAGCACCGTATTTTCTCATTAAATTATCCAAATCCAAAGCAACAATATTTTCAGGATTTGTATTATTTAAAATATCCAAATCAACAAATGCCTTTTGAGCAATCTGTGTCGCTTTTTGAATTTTGGATATTTCATCAGATGTTTTAATTTGTCTTTGAGTATCAACGAATGTTTCAGATTTTATATTGAAAGAATCTTTGAATTTTTCATATGTACTGTAAACCAAACTTGGTTCAATAGCCAGATTGGAAATTCCTTCCTTTTTAAGTTCATCAACCATATCTGAAAATGAAGTGAATTGCTTAACCTCAATTGATGATGTTTTATTAGCTATTTCCATATCCATTTTTGATGCATAAATAATTGGATCTTCTTTTATAACACAAAAAGCGAAACTAGTAGGTTTGTAATTTGAAATATATTGAACATTAGTAAACTGTGCAAGTAAATAACCATGATAATCCTTTTTTTCCATGTCCTTTAAAATATTGTTAATATGAAATTCATTCATTTCCATTTTTTTACACCTTCTATTAGATAATCATTATATTTTTCTAGTTTTAATATCTTTCAAAATATTAAACAACAGTTATATATATAATTTTTATTTTAAAATTATTAAATAGCATTTAATCTAAACACAGGATAAAAATACTTAATGAAAAAGAAGACTGTTTTTATTTCAAATGCTTCAGTTAATAAGATTAGCAAAACTGCACCAATATTTGACTTGAGCAGGCAATAACTAATAATAACAAATGACAGGTCCAGTTTTACAGGAGTTCCTTTACCCTAGGTGATTCTATGTTAAAATTATTTAATTTATTTAATATTGATGAGAAATATTTTGCAGATAAAAAAACCGTGAAAAAAAGATTTATAAAATTATTCGGAGGATTTTTATTAATAGCAATTCTAATATCACCATTTACATGGATTGGATTTTTATTTTTCTTGTTATTATTATTTGCATTAGGAGGCATATTCTTAATAGAATATTATAGTGATGAATTAGATGAAAAATATCACTTATACAATTTTAACAATTTTAGAGGATATTCTTATCAAATATTTGCGTTTACTATTTTAGGATTTTCAACCACCTCTTTATCTGTGCTTATGATGTGTTTGTGTGCTGAAGTAAATATCATAAAATCAATTTTATTAGCAATAATATTTGCACTACCCTTTTTAGGAATAGGGCTTAAATTTAAAACATTTAACGATTCCAGTTTAGAAGAAAATGGAGAAATTGTTTATGAAGCTGGCTACGAACCTAACTACTATTGGCCAGTACTGACTATCTGCTGCTATTTAGGATACACACTGCCTCTACGAAACATCCATAATAAACATGGCAGGATTATTAATATCCACAACAGCATGCTTCATATGGCTAACATTCCCTGACAAAATCAACAAATATCTGCCATTTGAAAACAGAACCAAAAAAGGGGAAGCAATATATTTAGCAATAGTATTCATTGCATTTTTCATATTACTTTACCAATTTACTACAATCCCATTTACAGAAATTACAGGAATTACTAATTAAAAAAAAATAACTAGTAATCAACAAATCATATTAAAAATATGAAAATGTTCAAAATAATAACAATCAAATAACAACTCTTTATTATAAACTCGTTGAAAATTTAGATAAAAATTATATATTTTTATTTAAAATTATTATATATAGTACATTATTTGAAAAAACTGAGAAAATAAATACTGGAATATTAATTGATGCACAAGCAGGATTTAACACAATACAGACCTGCATAATGAATGAAAAATGAGTTAAACTGTTCCAACAGTTATCGCAGTGCGTTTTGGTCTAATGGGTCTTGGTTTAAACTGTCTATCAACAGATACTCTCCGACATCCAACATGAAGGAATTTTAATAAAGCAGTGAAAAAAACTACTGCCAATTATTTATTTGAAATTGCAGAAGTTCCAGTTTATTAAGAAGGGTGTTAATATGAATAAATTTAATAAAATGTTAGATGACAATATGTTTTTTAGAAAATCATTTCTTAAAAAAGCAGCATTTTGGATGTATGCATTATTTTTTATGGCAATGCTCTTAATTTTTAAATGGCATTGGTTAACCGCATTCATGATAATATATATTTCATTAACCATTGGTCCAGTGTTATTTTTCTATTATCAAAGAGAAATTTACAAAAAACATGATTGGAAACAGTATATAACATTCTATCCAATAGAACGCTTTATGACTTTATGTTTTACTCCATCAACATTAGGAGTGTTTTTAATTGCATATTTATGTTGTTTCAATAAAATAAATGCATTTGTTTTAGCAATTATCTTTGTTTTACCTATGCTGGGAATCGGCTTAAGACCAAATTGTTTCAATGACAAAAGCAGAAATAACAACTCATTAGGTTATAGGCCATTTATCTATCTTGGATTAAGTATGTTACTATGTTATATTGGTTTTCCACAAGTAATTTTCGAACACAATGTTATTAATCAAACAATATTATGTGCAATAACCTGTTTGGGATTTTTAGCTTTAATTTTCCCAGATAAAGGAAGTAATTTATTAAGATTTAATAATAAAACCGAAAAAGGATTCTTATTATATATTATACTAATATTTATTGTATTTTTCATTGTGTTCCATTTTACAAATTCAGGATTTTACTTAAAAATTTATTTAAACACATGGTGAATTAATATGAACAAAAATTTTAAAAATTACATTACAATAGGAGTGCCATTTGTAATTTTTGTAGTGCATAGCTTTTTAAACACTTATCTATGGATTATTTTTTCAATAATTGGATTAATAATAACTTATGCTTATTACAAGCAATCAAAAGAAAACAAATACTTAAAATATGCTATGAGATTATACATGCTAAATTTTGTTTTTATAATCCTCAGATTACTAATCAGGTATTTAATGACTTAAAATAACGATAGAGGAATAAATAATGACAAATCTATTTAATTTATTCAAATTAGATCCTAATAGAAAGTATTTTCCAAAAAAAGAAGATATTAAAAAAAGAGCAATCAAAAGTTATGGAATAATCCTATTTTTAGCCATAGCTACATCTAGTATCACATGGTTAGGATTTTTCGGTTTTCTTTTTTTTGTATTTGGAACATGTGGAGTATGGATTGTGGAGTATTATGGTGATGAATTAGATGAAAAATATGGATTGTACAACTTCACTAATTTCAGAGGATTTTCTCTCCAAATTTTCTCATTCATGCTTCTAGGAGCATCAACCACCTCTTTATCTGTGCTTATGATATGTTTGTGTGCTGGAGTAAATATTATAAAATCAATTTTATTAGCAATAATATTTGCACTGCCTTTTTTAGGAATAGGGCTTAAATTTAAAACATTTAACGATTCCAGTTTAGAAGAAAATGGAGAAATTGTTTATGATGCAGGCTACGAACCTAACTACTATTGGCCAATATTATCTATCTGCTGCTATTTAGGATACACACAATGCCTCTACGAAACATCCCCAATAAACATAATAGGACTACTAATATCCACAACAGCATGCTTCATATGGCTAATATACCCAAACAAAATCAACAAATATCTGCCATTTGAAAACAGGACCAAAAAAGGAGAAGCAATATATTTAGCAATAGCATTAATCATATTCTTCATATTACTTTATCAATTTACTACAATCCCATTTACAGAACTTACAGGAATTACTAATTAAAAAAGGAGAATTAAAAAATGAATGCAAAACAAACAATAGCTATTATTATTCCAATAGCTATTTTCATTATTAAAAAATATATCAGTCTTTATATAACTATTCCAGTTTTAATAACAGGATGTATCATAACATATTATTTATACGCAAAATCTGATGAAGATAAATACTTAAGAGGTGCTCTTTCACTGTACGGGTTAAATTTCTTCTTTATCATACTTGGTATTATGCTATATTATATGCTATAAAAAGCAATTTACTGAAAAAATTTTTATATATAAAATTAGATATGTAAAAACCATGTTTAAATTTACAAGCAATGAAGTGAGGGACTTGATAATTTCATTTTTCGTTATCTCACTTTCTTTTTCAATATTGTATACAGGTAGAGATTTCTCTGCAATGTACTTTATATTACCTATTGTAATGGTAGGTGTAGGTTTAGGATTTATTCTTCATGAACTTGGACATAAATTCAGTGCAATGCATTTTGGTTACTGGTCTGAATATCAGCTCTGGCCAGTTGGTTTGATTATTGCTTTAGCCAGTTCCTTTTGCGGAATTGTATTTGCAGCTCCAGGAGCAGTTTATACTTATGCAAATTTCTTAGATGACAGAACCAATGGTATAATATCTATAGCTGGACCTGTAGTTAATATAGTACTTGCTATTATATTCCTATTAATAGCTGCTGCAGTTTATCCAATGGCATTTTTCAGTCAAACAATGCAAATCATATTCCTTGTCTGTTCACTTGGATTTACTATTAACAGCTATTTAGCTACATTTAACTTGATTCCTATTTGGAATTTAGACGGCAGTAAAGTACTCAGATGGAATGGATTAATCTGGATTGTTACAATTGCTATTTCAGGAATTATGACTTATCTTTCTATGACCGTAGGTGTTGAAGGTATAATAAAGATTTTAATAGGATAATGGACAATGGAAAATCAAGAAATAACATTTTTTAAAGGGACACACAGGGTAATACCTCCTTCAAAAACAATCGAAAACAATGAAAGCAAAACAAAAATAGCTGGTATAACTCGTATAACTGAAATAACCCATTTGGACAGAATTGGAATTCCTGTTTTTTCAGCTATCAGACCTACTGCCCAGGATGGTGGAATAAGCATATATGGAGGTAAAGGAATTACTCCAGACCATGCTAAAGCTTCAGCTATGATGGAAGGTTTTGAGAGATACTCTGCTGAAAAGCAGGAAAGTGATGAAACTTTTATTGCAACTTTAAATGAAATAGACGGAAATTATATTGATCCTATTTCTCTAAATTTACCGAAAGATTTCAGCAAAGATTTGCTTGACACAATGAATTTGGAATGGAGCATGTCAAGAGATCTGATTTCTGGAGAAGATTACTATATTCCATCTAATGCTATATACCACCCTTATGTTCCTGAAAATAATGTTCAGGGTTTATTTAAAGGAAATACCAATGGATTAGCTTCCGGAAATATTTTAGAAGAAGCTATTTTACACGGGATTTTCGAAGTTATTGAAAGAGATGCATGGAGTATTTTTGAACTTACCCATAAAAATTCAAAACAGATTGACCTTGAAAGTATTGACAGTGACAGTATTAATCAAATTCTTAATAAATACAAAGAAAATGGAATTAACATTAAGCTAATGGATTTAACTGCAGATGTGGGCGTTCCTACAATAGCTTCATCTGCAGACGATACTGTTTTAAAAGATGCTGGATTATTGTCTTTAGGTATTGGAACTCATCTCAATCCCGAAATAGCTGTTTTACGTGCCCTTACTGAAGTAGCACAAAGCAGAGCAACACAAATTCAGGGTGCTCGTGAAGATACTGTAAGAGCTGATTTTGCACGTAAAGCTGGTTATGAGCGTATGAAAAGAATCAATAGCCAATATTTTGAAGACGAAGAAAATAAAATATCTTTTAGTGATATTGAAGATAAAAGCACCAATTCCATAAATCAGGACATTGAAATTGTTAAAGATGAATTAGCAAAAAACGGATTAGATAAAATATTATATGCTGATTTAACACGTCCGGAACTTGGAGTAAGTGTAGTTCGTGTTGTGATTCCTACAATGGAACTCTATTCCCTAGACAATACCCGTGCCGGAGACCGCTGTTTAAAATTTTAGATTCATATGGTTAAAATAATAATTTATACTGGTTTATCACTTTCATTTGATGAAGCAAAAGAAATATTGGATAATCACGGAGATGTTGAAGTTATTTATAAAAAACCTATCAAACGTGGAGATCTTGGATTGGCCATTAAAGAACATCCTGACATTATTGGAATAATTGACGGTGTTTTTCATCAGAATTCTGCAGTTGCCCATAGAGAAATCCTAAAAGCAATTGATGAAGGAATAACTGTTGTTGGATCCTCCAGTATGGGTGCCCTAAGAGCTTCAGAACTGGATACTTTAGGTATGAAAGGAATCGGTTATGTTTATGAACAGTATGCAACTGGAAAAGTAACTTCTGATGATGATGTTGCAGTTATGCTTGACAGTGAAACTTTAGAGCAGTTATCTGAACCTTTAATCAATATGGAATATACATTTACAAAAGCCGTAAAAGAAAATATCATTACTGAAGATGAAAAGAATGAATTGCTTTCCATTGCCAAATCCACATTCTATCCAAAAAGAAATTATGCACAAACATTAAACAGTTCAAAATTAGATGATGATACAAAGGATCGATTAGTTACCTTTATTCGTTTTTGCGAGGATATTAAAAAAGAGGATGCAAAATCTTTAATAAGGTATATAACACATGTGATAGAATGAATCTGGATGAAAAAGTTGAAAAAGTAAAAAACACACTTAAAAATCGTAAAGTTGCAATAGCTTTTTCCGGAGGTGCAGACAGTACATTACTTGCATATCTTGCATCTGAAGTTAGTGATGACCCAATAGCTATAACTATTGATAATCACATATTTCCTACAGGTTTTATCAAACACTGTAAAAAAACAGCTAAAGAATTTGGAATCAGACATCAGATTATTGATTTGAATTTCTACGAACATGAAAATTTACTGGCCAATAAATCAGACAGATGTTTTGTATGCAGAGATTTAATGTATGGGAATATTAAAAAGTATGCTGAAAAAAACGGTTATGAATCTGTTTTAGACGGAAATAATATAAGCGATCTGGTTTTGGATAGACCAGGAATACTAATTACATATAAAAACAATATTGAAAGTCCTTTTATTTATGCCAAATTAACTTCTAAAGAGATTCATGAATACTTAAACAGACACAGTATTCCATTTTCAAGATCAACTACCTGTCTTGGAACCCGACTGCCTACCAACACCAGAATGACCAGAGAAAATATTAAACAGATCAGTGACAGTGAAGATTACATCTATAAAAAAACAGAGTGTGAAATCGTCAAAGTTCGAAATAATAATGGGCTTGCCCTATGTGAAGTTGACAATTTAAATAAAATATCAAATGAAAATACATTAAAAGAAATAAATGCTAAATTAAAATCAATAGGTTTTAAAAAAGTAGCTTTAAATTTATCAAAAATTGATGATGATGAAAGCATTGCTGTTGACTATTCGGAAGGCAGTTTCGAATACCAGCTTCCATATACAATAAATATTGAAAATACAAAAAATCAGCTAAAAGATAAAGTAATTTCAAGCGATTCTAAAAAAATAGCTGTCAAAAATCAGATAATCTATGAAAACGGATTAATTAAAGGTAATAACTTCCAGTCAGAAGAAGAATGTTTAAATAAGTTTATGGAATTATTGCCAGATATAAGAAGAAATGTATAAAACTTATTTGTTTTTCATTTCTTCATATTTTTTTAAAACAATATCAGGCGTTTCTATATTTTTATCAAAACTTTCAGCGAATGTGTAAGTTTTTTCTTCAGGATTATCAGTGTTTCTAAAGCCCTGAAGAACTAATTGTTTTCCGTCAATTTTAAAGCCAACACCATCAGCTTCAACTTCAATTAAATTAATCTCTATTTCAGATGCATCTTCAAGTTTTGCATCTGCTTTAATTTCATATTTTAAATTTAAGTTTTTATGAGGCATTAGCTCATTAATAGTTCTTTTTATAACAGATTCAAAAAGTTCTAAAAATTTTACAACAGGCGGGAAATCATTAGCCCAATAATAAGCAAGTACTGAATTTAAGACAATTTCATGTTCAATATAATCATCTTTAAGTCTTGCTCTAACACCAACAGAATTCCCATCTACAATTTTTATTACTAAAACTGGATTAAGAGCCATATACACCACACTTAATCCACTAAAGCTTTAATTAAATCACTAGCTCTTACAAGACCAATTAAATCTCCTTCTACACCAATAACTGGAATTTGTTCAATATTTAATGTTTTCATTTTTTTAGCACAATCAGATGCTTTAGTTTTGGAATTAACTACTTCCACTTTATGTGTACCGACATCTTCAACAAGTTTGTCAGTGAATTTTAAACAATTTTTTTCAATATATAAAACAGAAGTACTGTCCCAAGACCATTTATCTCCTTCAGTTCCCACTGTAGAGCTGTGTTCACTACGTTCTGAAATAATTTCTGATTCTTCAATAAAATCAGTTTCAGTTAAAATACCTACCAATTTAGCAGAATCATTTAAAGCTAAAACAGATTTAAGACCAAATTGTTTCATGGTTTCAAATGCAACATTTAATGGAGTTTTATACCAGGTTGTTGGAACTGTAGTAATCATAAAATTCTCAACAGGATCGTCACTTTCAAGTTTAATTAATGCATTAGCTACTAAATCAAATGAAGTGATAATACCTACCAAATCACCATTATCATCAACAACAGGAACTCTTCTAACATTATTATCAATCATTTTTTTAGCTACATCCGCAACATCATCATCAGGACTTGCAGTAACTAAATCAGTACTCATTAAAATAGCTATTTGTTCTTCATCAGGATTAACAATTAAGTCTGAACGAGTTATTAAGCCTACTAATTGTTTAGTGTCACCTTTAACAACAGGAAGAACCGCTTTATCTTCTTTCCTCATTAAGTCTAAAACTTTCTCACGGTTTCCAGGAACTGAAACACTAACAACATTTTTAGACATGGCTCTTTTTACTAACATGATTAAACACCTTAAAATAGTTTATTAAAAATATAAAAAAGGAAATGTTGAAAAATTAGTGGATAACCAATACTGCACATTTAGCAGCATTAACTACTTTTTCAGCAACACTACCCATTATAAATCTGTCAAATCCGGATTTACCAGAACTACCAATAACAATTAAATCAATGTCCTCTTCTTTAGCTACTTCCAAGATAGTTTTAGCTGGTGAACCTTCCTTAATAATTCCATGGAATGTTACACCGGAAGTTTCATCCATTTCTTCAAATTCTTTTATATTATCTTCAGAACGTTGCCTAAGTAATTGGTTTAATTGATATACCTCATCATCTAATGGAAGCCCATTAACAAAATTATTTTCAGTGACACTAAGTGCATAAATATCAGCACCAGTAGTTTTAGCTAAAAATAATGCATGTTTTTCAGCTTTTTGAGCAAATTCTGACCCATCAGTTGGGACTAATATTTTTTTGTACATGTTTCCATCTCCCAAAGTAATTTGACTTTATGTTTTATATCAAACATTTTTAATATGAATATCTCTGTTCATAATATATAATATATTTTTCGTTTCACAACGATTTATAATATTCAAATAAGGATTTTTTGAATATTTTTTAGAAATAAATAAATTTGCATCTTGATTAACATCAATAATCGGCTTTTCAATATATCGATTAATCTCAAAATTGCAGATGTTAGTTGTTGCCGTTTTCAATAAATCCTTAGGATTCAAGTAATTCCTGTAATAAACAGACATTATTTTCAAGCTAAATTCCAGTTCCCTAAGCAAATTTGGTGAATTCAACATCAGATTGTCACTACCTAACAGAGGTTTAATTCCTTTAGAAAATATTTCATTTAAAGGAACCACACCAACATTTAAAGTGGCATTAGCTCTTGGACAAACTACAACATTTGAATTCTTAATTAATTCCAAATCATTATTTCTCGGATTTGTACAATGAACCAACTGATTAAAACCGGCATCTACTCCCCGTTGGATTTCTGTTTTATTGAAATCTCTTAAAGAATCATCCTGAAGATGCATGGATTCAGCTACATGGATTGAAGATATTTTACCTGCTTTTCTGCATCTGGATACTATCAAACTAGCTACTTCATCACTAATTTCACCAAATCCACTTAATGCAATTCCATCAGCTAATTTTAAAAGTTTACGAATAGCTATTTTAACCTTTCTCAAATCAGGATCATCACCATAGAAACTATCATCACGTCCAAGGATAATTGGAGTTACAGGCAAATCTTCAGAAGCCTTTCTTAAAAGCTCAACACCTTTAATTCCCCCTTCTCTGTAATCAATGAAATGAGTCGTTCCTGATTCAAACATATCCCTCATTGACTTTTTCATAGCTTCAATTATTTCCCCATCTTCAGCATTAGCTAATGCCTTATGTTTAACACCCTCTGGAGGTTTAACCATTTCTCCCAATGACAATCCATAACCTTCATCTTTAATTATGGAATCTCCAATATGAGTATGGCCATTTAAGAAAGTCGGACAAATAATTGAATCTGCAGCATCTATAATTTTACCTTCACAGACATCTTTAGCAATTTCTATGATTTTACCATCATCAATAACAATATTTTCACGAACTGGAGTCAAATCTTGTCCTTTTAATACAATTCCATCTTTAATTGTCAACATTAAAAAAAAGTTTTCTAATTTGTTTTATATATACATTACTTATTGAATGGAAACTTTTATAAAAATACAATAAGATATATTACTTTGGCAAAGGGCTATATTTTAATTAATATAAATACAACCTCAATTAACTTCAAAAAAGAAATTAGAACACTTTTTATACCTCCCAAAATATGGCCTTTATGCCTTTCTTTAAGCATAATAGGAATGATTACTATTAACTCACAAGAAATAAGATATTTTTACAGAAATATTATAAAATCTGGAAATGTATATAGAATAAAATATAATAACAAAGACTATGGTGAGTTTAAAAAGTTATCTGATGCTTTATATGAAAGAGATGCTCTTTTTTACTGTAATTTTGATTATGATTTGCTTGTTGAATCAGATTTGGAAAATAAATACGAAAATATGAAATTACCTCCATTTCCTGAAAAAAGACCAAAAGGCAGGATAAAAGGAAGCAAAATAAATAAAGAGGAAAGAGAAGGTAAAATTCATTTTGACCATAAAAAACGGGAATTTTTTGTACAGAAAGGAAAAACTGTTTTTGGATACTATAAAAGTATGACTGAAGCTTACTACTATAAAAAAAAGCTGATGGATAATAACTGGGATATGAATGCTTTAAAAACAAAGATCACATTAAGAATAGATATTAATAAAAAATTAGATTTGAATAAAGAATATCCTGTTAAATTAAATTACTGTCCCAAATGTAGGCGTAAATTAAAAAATAAAGAAAAAGAATGTCCATATTGTGGAATAGACATTAAAGATTATTTATATAATAATTAATCTTATTCCCCATCAATATGTTCATTCAAAGATTTTACATTAATTTCATTATTTTGAACAGCTTCAATAGCATTTAAAGCAGCCCTAGCTCCTGACAATGTTGTAACATAAGGTATACCAAGTTCAATAGCTAAACGTCTGATTATATATCCGTCTTTAGCTGACTGTTTACCTTCTGAAGTATTAATAATTAAATTAATTTCTTTGTTTAAAATTGCATCCCTGATGTTTGGAGATCCCTGAGATACTTTTTTAATTTTTTCAATATCAACACCTTTTGCAGCATCAGCAGTTCCATTAGTTGCTACAAGTTCAAAACCTAAATTAGCTGCTTTTTCAGCAATTGGGCGTATTTTCTTTTTGTCCTGTTCTTTTACACTAATGAAAATTTTACCTTCTTTCGGTAAATCCATACCTGCAGCAAGCTGGGATTTGTAAAATGCCATTCCGAAGTTTTCATCTATACCAATACTTTCACCAGTAGATTTCATTTCAGGTCCAAGTACAGTATCGGATTCCGGAAGTTTTAAGAATGGGAAAACAGATTCTTTTACAGCAACATGGTCAATTTTTATTTCTTTAGTTAAATTAAAGTCTTTTAATTTAGCTCCAGTCATAATCCAAGTAGCTACTTTAGCCAATGGCACTCCAATAGCTTTACTTACAAATGGAACTGTTCTACTTGCACGAGGATTAGCTTCAATAATATAAACCATTTCTTCATCAAGTTTAACTGCATACTGAATATTCATTAAACCTTTAACATCCAATTCTAAAGCTAATTTAGTACTGTATTCACGAATAGTGTTAAGAATGTGTTCAGGAATAGTTTGAGGCGGAATTACACAAGCAGAATCTCCAGAGTGAACACCGGCCTCTTCAATATGTTCCATAATTCCAGCTATAAATACTTCTTCACCGTCACATAATACATCTACATCTAACTCAATAGCATCTTCTAAAAATTTGTCCACTAAAATAGGATGTTCCGGTGAAACTTTTACAGCTTCCTTCATATATTCTTCAAGCTCATTATTGTCATAAACAATTTCCATAGCCCTTCCACCAATAACATATGACGGACGTACTAAAACAGGGAATGTAATCCTTTCTGCAATTTCTTTTGCTTCTTCGAAAGAATTGGCTGTTCCATATGGTGCCTGATGAATATGTAATTTATTTAAAAGCTGTGCAAATAATTCTCTGTCTTCAACACCATCAATACTTTCATATGGTGTTCCCAATATTTTAACACCTGCATTAGCTAATGGCACTGCTAAATTAATAGAAGTCTGACCACCAAACTGAACAATAACTCCGTCAGGTTTTTCCTGATCTATAATTCCCATTACATCTTCAAAAGTAATTGGTTCAAAGAAGAGTTTATCAGAAATATCATAATCAGTACTTACAGTTTCAGGGTTGTTGTTAATTAAAATAGTTTCAATTCCTTCCTCTTTTAGAGCAAGTGAAGAATGAACACAACAGTAATCAAATTCAATACCCTGACCTATCCTAATAGGTCCTGCACCTAAAATAACGATTTTCTTTTTATTGGATGATTTGAGTTCGTTACCTGAATCATATGTACTGTAATAATATGGAGTTTTAGCTTCAAATTCAGCAGCACATGTATCAACCATTTTATAGGACTGTTTTATATTGAATCTGTTAAGCAGGTTTCTAATGTATTCTTCAGTCTGATTAGATAGAGTAGCTAATCTTTTGTTTGAACATCCCATCTGTTTAGCTTTTCTCAGGAAGTCTGTATCATTTAATTTTTCTTCAGTAACTTCATTTTCAAAATTAACAATGTTTCTGATTTTGTATAAGAAGAATTTGTCGATGTTGGTTAATTTTTGAATCTTATCCAAATCCATTCCGTCTTTAATAGCTGAATATAACTGGAATAATCGCTCATCAGTAGGATTAGCCAGATTATCTTCAGTGTATTCAACATATTCAAACCCGTCATGACCCATATCAAGTGATCTGATAGCTTTTTGGATTGCTTCTTCAAATGTTCTACCGATTGCCATTACTTCACCAGTAGCTTTCATTTGAACTCCTATTTCACGGTTGATTCCTCTGAATTTATCAAATGGCCATCTTGGGATTTTTACAACTACATAATCAATAGCCGGTTCAAAGGAAGCGGGAGTTTCTTTAGTAATATCATTTTTGATTTCATCTAAAGTCATTCCCAAAGCTATTTTAGAAGAAATTTTAGCTATTGGATAACCTGTTGCTTTAGATGCAAGTGCACTACTTCTACTTACCCTTGGATTTACTTCAATTACCTTGTATTCTCCGGTTTCCGGATTAACTGCAAATTGAATATTACATCCTCCCTGAATACCTAAAGCTCTGATAATTTTAATGGAAGCATCCCTTAATGCCTGTGAATCCCTATCATTTAAATTTTGAGCAGGAGCTACAACAACACTTTCACCAGTATGAATTCCCATAGGATCTATGTTTTCCATATTACATACAATAATACAAGTATCCTCTTTATCTCTCATTACTTCATATTCAAATTCTTTCCAACCTAAAACAGATTCGTCAATAAGAACCTGATTGATGAAACTCATATCCAATCCGTGAGTAGCTATTTCAATTAATTCTTCTTCATTGTAAGCTACCCCACCACCGGTTCCTCCAAGTGTAAATGCAGGCCTTACAATTACTGGATAACCAATGTCTTTTACTGCTTCTATAGCTTCTTCAACACTTTCTACAGCATGGCATTTTGGAATAGGTTCATTGAGTTTATCCATAAAATGACCAAACAAATCACGATCTTCTACATCCTTGATTGTCTGAATATCAGAACCTAAAACTTTAATTCCTTCAAGTAAACCTAAATCTCCAAGTCCTGTAGCAATATTTAATCCTGTTTGTCCACCCATAGTTGGTAAAATTGCATCGACTTTTTCTTTTTTAATAATTTCTGAGACAATTTCAGGAGTTAATGGTTCGGTATAAACAGTATCTGCCATATCCATATCAGTTTGAATAGTAGCAGGATTACTGTTAACAAGGACAGTTTCAATTCCCTCTTCTCTTAGTGATTTACATGCTTGTGAACCAGAATAATCAAATTCTGCTGCTTGACCAATTTGAATAGGCCCAGAACCGATTATTAATACTTTTTTAATATCCTTATCAATAGGCATTTTGTAATCCTCATTAATTTTTATTATAAAATGGTAATCTTAATATTCATCCATCATCTGACTAAATTTATCAAAAACATATCTTGTATCATTTGGACCAGGTCCTGCTTCAGGATGGTACTGAATACAGTGAACAGGCAATTCCTTATGTGAAAAACCTTCAGGAGTTCCATCATTAAGATTTACTTGAGTTAAAACTAAGTCAGTCTCATTAATAGACTCTTTATCAATAGTAAATCCGTGATTTTGAGAAGTGATATATACTTTGCCAGTACGCAAATCTTTTACTGGCTGATTTGCTCCTCTGTGTCCAAATTTCATTTTGTAAGACTTAGCTCCAAAAGATTTAGCTACTAACTGCTGACCCATACAAATTCCAAAAATAGGCAATCTTTCAGATAATTTTTGAACTGTGCTGATAGTTTCATATACTCTATCCGGATTTCCAGGTCCAGAAGTAATCATCAGACCGTCAGGAGAGTAATCCAAAATAGTTTTATAATCAGTATCATATGGGAACAAAACAACTCCGATTCCACGTTCCAAAAAGTTGTTTATAATATTCTTCTTAACACCGCAGTCAATTAAAGCTACTTTTTTGTTGGCATCCTCATTAAAAACTTTAATTTCTTTAGTAGATACCTGCGGCACAACATCAATATCAACAATACTTGGCTGAGCACGTGCAAGTTCTATCAATTCGTCATCAGGAATGTCTTCAGTTGAAATAGCTGCTTTCATTGAACCTTCTTCACGAATTTTAAGAGTTAAATCACGTGTGTCGATTCCACTAATTCCAGGAGTTTCAAATTCATTTAAAAAATCATCTAAAGTTTTTTGTGGTGAAAAATTAGAAACTTCTCTGCAAACTTCCCTTACAACAAAACCTTCAGCTTGAATTTTATCTGACTGATACCATTCTTCACTTACCCCATAATTTCCCTCTAAAGGATAAGTAGACATTAATATTTCTCCTTTAAAAGAAGGATCAGTTAAAGATTCAGTATAACCAACCATACCAGTTGAAAAAACAAGTTCCCCTACCTTAGTAGTTTCATAACCGAAACCATCACCTTTTAAAACTGTACCATCTTCCAAAGCTAATTTAGCCATTTTTACCATTAAATCACCATTGTAAAAAAATAATAATCATCTATCTTTAATAATTATGATTTTTATATATTATTAAATTTATCATTTTTTAGCCCAAAATACTGCAAAAACATAATATTTATACGGAATTCCAATATAATTAAATCCTGCATTTTTCAAACATTCCACTTGAAAATCCACAGAGCTGGGTTTATCATAAGTTCTTCTAATTTTAGCTTCTTCATAAGCTTTCTCACTAATTTCATCAGTATGTTCATCAAGTTTTAATTTAAAATAATCTTCAACGCCCTTATTAGGATTTAAAACCTGATCGGCATTGACAAAGTTTCCGCCATCATTTAATAAATCTGCATACTTTTCAATTAAAAATTTCTTTTTTTCTCCAGTTAAATGATGAATAGAAAGAGAAGATATAACTATATCAAATTTCGTGTCAAATTCATGAGTCAGATAATTATCACATATAAATGAAATATTATCATTTCCTTCAAATCTTTTTTCAGCTTCTTTCAGCATTTCCCCAGCCAAATCAATAAGAACAATTTCTGCATTGGGATATTTTTCAAGTAAAAATTGGGACAAAATACCTGTTCCTGCACCTAAATCTAAAACTTTCGGATTGTCTTTTTTAAAATCAATACAATCAATAGCTACTCCATAGAAATCATCGAAACATGGTATTAAAGCTCTCCTTTCACTATCATATTCTTTAGCTTTTTGGTTAAATTTATTCACAACAGACATGTTTTTAATCACCAAGTATTCTTAAAGAAAAGTTTAAGCTTCTGCTTGAATGAGTTAAAGCTCCAAGAGAAATTATATCAATACCTAATTTAGCATAATCCACAATATTTTCAGCAGTGATTCCTCCAGAAACTTCAATTAAAGAATTATCACGAATATTTAATTTAATTAACTCGTTTAAAACCTCTTCAACTTTTTCAGGAGACATATTATCCAACATTACAATGTCTGCTTTATTTTCAACACAGTCAATAGCATCTTTTAGAGATTCAACTTCTATTTCAATTTTTTTAGAAAAACTGACATTTTCTTTAGCTTTTAAAAGTGTTTCCAAAGGAGTTCCAACACTGGCTATATGATTGTCCTTAATTAAAACCATATCATCAAGGGAAAATCTATGTGTATCGGCACCACCGATTTTCAATGCCTGTTTGTCAAATTTTCCAATAGCCGGCAATGTTTTACGGGTTCCTGCAATTATTACATCATAATCTTTTACCAGATTAACATGATAATCAGCAGCACTAGCTACACCGCTCATTCTCATAAGCAAATTTAATGCAGAGCGCTCAAGCAACAATATTGTCCTTGCATCACCTTTCAAGCTCATCAGCAAATCATTTTCAGCTATTTTATTTCCGTCTTTTAAATTAAAAATTACTTGGACATTTCTAGACTCAAACATTTCTTTGATGATGTTAATGCCTGCTAAAATACCTTCATCTTTAGAAATAATATGAGCATTTACAATTTTATCTTCATTAACTACTGCTTCAGAGGTAATATCTCCAAAACCTTCATCCTCTTCAAGCATGTACTCAATTATTTTATCCAAAAAATCACCAAAATTTTAAATTATATGTTGATATATATTTCTATTATAATATATAATAAGTGATTAAATGGAAATTACATTTTTAGGAACCTCTTCAGCAGTTCATTCATATACTAGAAATCATCCTGGGATAATTTTAAAAGCATTTGGTGAAGTTATGTTGTTTGATTGTGGAGAATCTACCCAAAGACAGTTAATATATGCAAAAATAAGTCCAATGAAAATATCTAAGATTTTTATTAGTCATTATCATGGAGATCATATATTGGGACTTCCAGGGTTATTACAATCTTTGAATTTTAGAGGAAGAGAAAAGCCATTAAAAATATATGGGCCAAAAGGCATTAAACAAGTTGAAAATGCAATTTATTCTTTAGGTTACTGTAAATTTGATTTTCCAGTTGAATTTATAGAAATTAATAGTGGAACAATCGTTGAAACTGCTGAATATATAATTAAATCCCAAGAAGTTAAGCATAATGTAATTAATCTTGCATATTCAATAGAAGAAAAGAAAAAACCAAGGTTTTTAAGAGAAAAAGCCATTGAACTTGGCGTTCCAGTAGGTCCTCTTTTTGGAAAACTGCATAATGGTGAAGAAATTGAAGTAAACGGGAAAATCATAAAACCCGAACAAGTTCTTGGAGCTGCCAGAAAAGGAATAAAAATCACATATTCAGGAGATACCCGACCCTGTGAGGAAATGATTGAATTTGCAAAAAACAGCACTTTGCTAATCCATGAGTCAACATACACACTTGAAGATGAAGACAAAGCTAGAGAAAATTTCCATTCAACATCACAGGATGCAGCTACAATAGCTAAATGCTCCAACAGTAAACAATTAATATTAACCCACATCAGTACACGATATACTGATACTGAGGATTTATTAAAAGAAGCTAAGCAAGTTTTTGAAAATGTTGAAGTTGCAGACGATTTAATGACAATAGAAATTTTAAGTGCATAATATGAATATTATAGATATGTTAGAAGATCCTATTTCAAAATTAATCTTCATTTTAACGATTATAGTTGCTACAAGTATTATTGTAAGGCTTGTAGCTTATTTAATGAATAAAATAAAAAGATTTAAAAAAGACATTACTCTGATTTATCTTATTAGAGACATTATAAATTATATAATCTATTTTATAGCACTGATGTCCATATTGCAAATATTTGATATAAATCTGGCAGGAACATTGTTAAGTTTAGGAATCGTAGGTATTGCAGTAAGTTTTGCAGCTAAAGATCTTATATCCAATTTCTTTTCAGGAATTTTGCTGATAATGGGCAGAAGCGTTAAAGTTGGAGATACTCTTGAAATCAAAGAAATGAAAGGAACTGTAGAAACAATAAGCCTCAGATCAACAACTATTAGAGATGACAATGGTGTGTTAAGCAATATTCCAAATTCCATATTAACTAACAACACTTATTTACAATACAATAAAAAAGAAAGGCATAGAGTAGATTTAACTATTGGAATAGGTTTGAATATAGATATTAAAGAATTTGAAACATATATTTTAGATTTTATAAACAGACAAAAAGGTATTCTAAAAAATCCAAAAGCTCAAGTTTTTTCAAAAGGCATAAATTTTGAAGAAAGCACACTAAAAATATCATTTTGGATAAAAGACTTTAATAAAAAAGAAAAATATAAATCAATTATTACTAACGAAATTAGAAAGTATGTTAACAATAGGTGAAAATAATGAGTGGGTCTTTACAAGATGAAATTAAACAATTAAAAGATGAAAAAAATGCAATAATCCTTGCACATAATTATCAGCCTAAAGAAATTCAAGAAATAGCTGATTTCCTTGGAGATTCATTAGAATTATGTATGAAAGCTGCTGAAATAGAAGATAAAGATTTGGTTATTTTCTGTGGAGTGGATTTTATGGCTGAAACTGCTTATATCTTAAATCCAGATAAAAAAATTGTAATTCCGGATTTAGAAGCAGAATGTCCTATGGCACATATGTTACCTGAAGACGCATTATTGAAAGCAAAAGAAGAACACCCTGATGCAGGAGTAATTCTTTATGTGAACAGTATTGCTGAAGCTAAACAACATGCAGATACTTTATGTACTTCAGCTAATGCACTAAAAGTTACTGAAAGTTTACCTCAAGATGAAATACTCTTCGGACCAGATAATAATTTAGGCAGTAATGTAGCTAAACAAACTTCTAAAGAAATTATACCTGTTCCAAAAGGCGGACACTGCTATGTTCACAAATTATTCCACGTTGAAGACGTTGAATTAAAAAGAAAACAACATCCAAATGCAGAAATAATTTGTCATCCAGAATGTAATATTGATGTTCAGGAAGCATGTGACAAAGTCCTCTCAACTGGAGGCATGTTAAAATATATTGCTCAAAGTGATAAAGATGAATTTGTAATTGGTACTGAAGTTGACATGATTACAAGACTTGAAAGTGAAATTTCAGGTAAAAAATTATATCCTTTACTTGAAGGAGCTATTTGCAGCACTATGAAATTACATACTTTAGAAAAAGTAAGAGATGCACTTAAAAACGAAGAACCACAAGTAACTGTTCCAAAAGAAATAGCTGAAAAATCCTTAAAAGCTACAAAACATATGCTGGAAGTATCAAAATAGCTAGAATAATTCTAGCTACTTAAAATCTTTTTTTTAATCCATATCTTCTAAAAAACTGGATAAAAACAAATTCATTTCAATTTCTTCTCTTGAAATAAAATCATCTTCTTTAATTTTGGATTCATTACTTTTAAATGGGAAAAACTCTTTTTTAAATTTTGTTTTTAATAGCAGATTATCTTCTACTATTTGCGTTTCATCATCAAGATTATTATTTAAAAATTCCAACTGATTATTGGTCAAACCACTTATATTATACAAAATAAAACATTTATCATCAATTATACCATAATCTGCAATCTTAACATCCATTATCATCACCTGAAATTTTTCATAAATTCAGATAATTCTTTTTCAATTGTTTCAAGTTCCCTAAATCCAATATGACCCAAATCAGAGTCATAAATAATTAATTCAGAATCTTCAATTAAATTATACATTGGAATAGCATCTAAATTTGGAGGAAAGTACTGATCCTGATTTATTCCAATTATTAAAACTTTAGATTTTATTTTATTCAAATCCTTTTCAATATCATAATCCAGAGTAGCATCATTACAATATTTAACATCAAAAATACTGTCAAGCAATCCTTCATCTCCAAATTCATCAAATTCCACATCTAACTGATTATTGGGAATTTTGTGAAGAGCTTCTTTTGAAATGCCGAAACTGTAAACCGCCTGAGTAGCTAATCTTAATGTTCTTTCTAATGAAGAAGTATTGTTTCCAGAGTCATAATCTTCATCAGTTGAAATAATCTCATCAACTAATTTTGAGAGAATATAATTACGTCCAGCTACTTTATAACCACTTGCTCCGGAAATAATGAAATCCGCATAGTCAGGATATAGAACTGCACAGGTTAAAGCTACAAAACCACCCATAGAGTTTCCAATAATTCCCCTAACATGAGTTATTCCGAATTTATCTTTTAAGAACTTATTTTGAAAATTAACCATATCTTCAACACTATATTTTGGAAATGAATTATTCAACCTAGTTGTTGAGGGACTGCAGGAACCCGGAGCACCTAGTTCAGAAAGTGAAATAAAAAAGAATTCATTTTTATCAAAAGGACCTCCATCATAAGATAAAGGACATAATTTGCTAACTGAAGCATAATTTCCCAAAGAACCGTGACAGTATACAACAGCATTATTAATACATCCGTTATCATCGTATTTTGGAGTTCCGAAGGTCATATATTCTACAACAGCATTGTTTAACACTTCCCCATTTTGGAATCTGAAAGAATCCATAATATATTCTTCACGTTTTGAAATAAAATAATCGTCTAAATCCATAATAATAAATTTCATAATAAAATATTTAAACTAAACTGCAGTAATCTTATTTTAATGAAATATAAAATACTAGAAAACCCAAATTGTGAAGATGCTTATGGTTTAGTAGAAGAAGCATTAAGAAAAAAAGCTACAATAACCATATATGCCTGTTGCAAAGTTACTTATGAAGGAAGAGCATTAAGTGAATTGAATTGGGGAGAACGTATAATCCTAATAAAACCAGACGGTTCATTTTTAATACACCAGGAAAAAAAAGTAGAACCTGTAAACTGGCAACCTCCAAAATCCAAAACAAGAGGTTATATTCAAGATGACAATCTGATTTTAGAAAGTCATAGAAGAACACCTAAGGAACTATTAATCGTTGAAATCAGAAAAGTCCAATACATAACTTATGCCAATATTGAAGACTTCGAAGAACTTGAACAGGCAGGTTATGAAAAAGATATGGGAGATATGATTATGGAAAAGCCCCATATGATTGAAGAAGGCTTTAAACCAACAGCAAGAGAGTACAGTGTTGAACATGGATTTATAGATATTTTAGGAAAAGACCGTGACAATAACTTAATGATTTTAGAGTTGAAAGCACGTAAAGCAGGAGTAAGTGCTGTAAAACAACTGAAAAGATACCTTACTGACTTTGAAGATGATGACAATGACTATTTAAAAGAATGTCGCGTTCAAAAAAAGAAAATTCGAGGATTGCTTGTAGCTCCGTCACTTGGAAACGATGCTGAAGAATTACTTGAAAAAGAAGGAATTGAATTTGTTGCAGTAGAACCTCCAAAAGAGTTAAAAAGAGATAAAAAAATAACATTAGATGCTTTTTAGCTTAAAGATTTCTCAATTCTTTTTAATTCATCAACATAATATTTTTTAGTATGTAAATTAGCCGGAATTGAATTGGTTACATGACACTCTTTTTCTAATTTGAAAATGAGATAATCTTCAGTATCTAAAGAAATAGAACCATCATCACTTAATAATTCCAAATTATCCAATTCTTCAAGAATATTTTCATATTCTTTTTGCTCCAAAGCAATAACCTCATCCAAATCCATTTTTTGAATTTTAGGATTTAATTGTAAAGCAATAGCTACAAATCCGTTAACAGTTCTATTATCAATATCAAACTCGGATTTTCTAATTTCATCCATACTTAATTTAACATGATGTAATGTAGCCTTAGTAACAGGAACTTCCTTAGATAATCCAATTTGATTTATTTCATAATGATTTTTCCAGCTACCCACTTTATAAATTGCATAATTTATATTATCAAAGTTTATAATTTCAGGTTTTTCCATACTATCACACTTACATATTATTTATATTTCACTAATTAAAAAACATTTAGTTTTAAATATTATAAATAATAAAAGTTAAATTTAATGGAGGTTAGGCTGTGAAAAAATGTCCCGAATGTGGAAATCCTAGTTACGATGGTGCACCTGCATGTGGGAACTGTGGATATAAATTTCCAAAAATGAAACCCTCAGCTCCTAAAAAGGAAATATTTGACAAAGCTCCTGAAAAAAAGAAAAAACAATTTAGTGACGAAGAAAGTACAATTGAAATCATTAAAGAAAACAGAATCCTTATTGGAGCAATTATACTTATTACAATAATCGTCATCTGTGGAATTGTCATTACAGGACCAAATAATAATAACCAAACTGCACAAAGTGGAGATATGGTTAAATTTTCTGAAGCAGGATTTTCTTTCAGCTATCCAAGCAGTTGGAATGAAGTAAATGGAACTGACAGTGACCATGAAGGTTCCGTCTTCTTTAAAAATGAAAATGGCACTACTATTCAATATTATAACGTGTCTAATGATTCCACATCATTAAAAGATATAACTCAAGATAGAATTAGTTATGCTCAAGAAAATGGTGATTATATAGATACAGTTCAAACAATAACATTAGATGGTAGAAACGCTTCAGATGTAATTTTAGAACAATCCAGTGGAAATTACACCAGATACGTATCATTATTCAGTAATGGAGAATTATATGTATTTAAAATAAGTGGCGATTCATTAAATGCCATTAATTCTAGTGATATTAATGCTGTACTTCAAACCGCAGATATTGCATAAGTATGAATCATTTCATACTTTTTTCTATTTTTTAAAGTGTTTAAAATGAAAATTAAAATTGCACTATGTCAAATTAATGTAGTTGACAATAAAGAAAAAAACATTAAAAATGCTACATCTATGATTTTAAAAGCTGTTAAACAAAATGCTGATTTTATTGTTCTTCCTGAAATGTTTAACTGCCCTTATTCCAATGAAAAATTCATAGAATATTGTGAAGAAGAAACAAACAGTCTTACATTATCCAAAATAGCCAAATTAGCTGATGAAAATAATACTTATATTTTAGCAGGATCCATTCCTGAAAAAGAAGACTCAAAAATCTTTAATACAAGCTATTTATTTGATAAAAATGGTGAAATAATAGCAAAACATAGAAAAATGCATTTATTTGATATTGATGTTAAAGGAAAAATCTATTTTAAAGAATCTGATACATTAAGTTCAGGCAATAAATTCACAATAGCTAAAACAGAATTTGGAAATGTAGGTATTGGAATCTGTTATGATATACGTTTTCCGGAACTGGCCAGACTAATGGTTAATGCCGGAGCTGAAATCTTATTTTATCCCGGAGCATTTAACATGACAACAGGCCCTGCTCACTGGGAGCTTACATTTAGAGCCAGAGCTCTGGATAATCAGGTTTATTGTGTTGGTGTTGCACCTGCACTAAACAGAGATGCCAGCTATCACAGTTACGGCCATTCAATTATTACAAATCCCTGGGGGGAAGTAATTACTCAGCTAGATGAGAAAGAAAACTTAAAAATCGCCGAAATAGATTTAGATGAAATAAAAAAAGTAAGAGAGGAACTTCCTCTTTTAAAAAATAAAAGAAATGATTTGTATAAGATTAATTTAATTTAGCTAATCTTTTTTCAAACCAATCTTCTTTTCCGGGTTTTTTCTTAGATAAAACTTCAATTGCTTTATTTAAAATCCTAATTTCATTTTCCAAATCATTATTTTTCCTATAAAGAATACATAATCTTTTATAAGGAGCATCTTTTGGCTGTTCTTCAGTCACATACTGTTCATATTCTTTAATAGCTTTTTGAACATTGGTTTTTTCCATTTCCTTAATTGTGCTTATTGGTTTTACTTTTGATAAAGTTTCACCTGATGCTTTTGCTTTTTTAGCTTTTTCAGCTTTTTTAAGTGCTTTATTACATGATTTTTTAAAGTCTTTATCTTTTTCATTACGCCTTGCATCTTTAATTAAATCAATAGATTCATCAGAAGCTAAATCTCCCAATGCATAAATAGTAGCTAATCTGACACCCCAGTCTTCATCTTCAAGTCCTTTAGCTATTGTATATAATTCATCATGTGCCTGAAGCTCCCCCAAAGCTCTGATAGCTGTTTTTCTTACACCAAAATCATCATCTTCCACAGCACTTGCAAAATAAGGAATAACTTTTTCATCTTTAGTTTCTTTAAGAGCAAATGTTAAAAAACGTTTATTTTTGCCTTCTGATGCCTCAAATTTTTCAATTAATTTATCCCTGGCAACTTCCCCCATATTACCTAAAATTTCAGCTGCTTTAAATCTTATTTGAGCATTATCATCAGTAGTTGCTTCAATTAACGGATCAATAGCTTCAATATCAGTTACACCAATTAAATCATTAATCGCTTCCTTTCTTACACTTACATCATCATTTGAGAGATTGTCAATAGCTTCCTTTAAAATTAAATCAGACATTTTATATCTCCTAAAAGTTTAAAACTTATATTAATAATAAATTAGTTTTAGTAAATATATAATCTTTAAGATAAAAGTTGAGATAAAAATGATAACTGAGCAAACAAAAAGCTATTCAAAAAAACAGATATATAAAACCCTACATCCATGGGTTAGACAATGGTTTGATGAAACTTTCGAAGATTTTACTCCTGCTCAGAAAAAATCAATTGTAGATATTCACAAAGGGAACAATATTTTAGTTTCATCACCTACAGGATCAGGAAAAACATTAACTGCTTTTTTATCCATACTTAGTGAACTAACAACCCTTTCTCAGAAAGGAAAACTTGAAGATAAAGTTTATTGTATCTATATTTCACCACTGAAAGCTTTAGATAATGATATTGAAAAAAACCTGGAAGAACCTCTTAAAGGTATTGAGAAAATTGCAGGCAAGGATTTGGGAATTAGAAAGGCCGTCAGAACAGGTGATACAACCCAATATCAAAGACAGAAAATGCTTAAAAAGCCCCCACATATCCTAATTACCACTCCTGAAACTTTATCTATTTTACTTGTAGCTCCAAAGTTTAGAGAAAAATTAAGTAATGTAAAATATGTTATAATTGATGAAATACATTCACTTGCTGAAAACAAACGTGGAGTGCATTTAAGTTTATCACTTGAACGTTTACAGCATTTAATCGGACAGTATACCAGAATCGGACTTTCAGCTACAGTCAGTCCTCTTGAAGAAGTAGCTAAATTTCTTGTAGGTTATGAATATGGAGTTGAGCGGGACTGTAAAATCATCAATATAAACTATCTTAAAGACCTTGATATGAAAGTTCTTTGTCCAGTCAGTGACATTATGCTGGCTGACAGTGAAGATACCCGTCTTGGAACATATAACCTGTTGGATGATTTGATTCAGGAAAATAAAACCACACTTGTCTTTACAAATACAAGAAGCGGAACTGAACGTTTTGTTTACAATCTTAAAAAAATGTTTCCAAAAAACTACAATGATGAAAATATAATGGCTCATCATTCCTCACTTTCAAAAGAAGTTCGTCTGGCAACTGAAAGCAAATTAAAAGAAGGAAAACTTAAAGTTGTAGTTTCATCAACATCTCTGGAACTGGGAATAGACATCGGATATATTGATTTGGTTGTTCTTATCAACTCTCCAAAATCCGTTTCAAGAGCTCTTCAAAGAATCGGAAGAAGCGGGCACAAACTAAATGAAAAATCCACCGGAAGAATTATTGTAACAAACCGTGATGATCTGGTTGAATGTTCTGTTTTATTAAAAGATGCAAAAGAAGGCAAAATTGATAAAATAAACATTCCTCAAAACTGTTTAGATGTTCTGGCCCAGCACATTTACGGAATGAGTATTGAAAATCCATGGGACATTGATTATGCATATGATGTAATCAGAAAAAGCTATTGCTACAAAAATTTAACCAGAGATGATTATGAAGATGTTTTAAGCTATATGGCTGGAGAATATGAAGAACTTGAAGAGAGATATGTCTATGCTAAAATCTGGATAAATTATAAGGAAAACACCTTTGGTAAACGGGGAAAACTAGCCAGAATGTTATATTCAACAAACATCGGAACAATCCCAGACAGTTCAGGAGTTTTAGTTAAATGTGATGGTGAAACTGTTGGAAAAATAGAAGAAGACTTTATGGAAAGACTGAAAAAAGGAGATACTTTTGTTTTAGGCGGACGAACATACCGTTTCAATTATGGAAAAGGAATGACAATAAATGTTTCACCGGCAAACGGACCTCCAACAATTCCTTCCTGGTTTTCACAGCAGTTACCATTATCTTTTGATTTGGCTATGGATATTCAGAGATTTAGAGCCCATATGGACACCAGATTCAGATACGGAAAAAGCAAACATGAAATTATAGAGTTTATATATGATTACCTGTATGTAGATGATTTTGCAGCCAATTCAATTTACGAATATTTTGTAGAACAGTACACATATGCCAAAATACCGAGCAATCAGAGGTTATTGATTGAATACTATAAAGGATTTGGTGACAGACGCTTTGTAATATTCCACAGTTTATTTGGAAGAAAAGTAAATGATGCACTTTCAAGAGCAGTAGCTTACATTGTTGCACGACAATACAATACAAATGTTACAATATCCATCTCAGACAACGGATTTTACTTAAGTGCAGAAGGAACACTTGGAGGGTTAGAGGCATTCAGACAGCTAACTCCAGAAAACTTTAAAAATATCCTAACACAATCATTAAATAAAACAGAAACATTAGCCAGCAGATTCAGACATTGTGCAGGCAGGTCACTAATGACCCTTAGACATTATAAAGGTGAGGCGAAATCTGTTGGACGCCAACAAGTAAGAGGAAAAATACTGCTTAAATTTGTTCAGGAAATGGATAATAATTTTTCAATCCTAAAAGAAGCTAGAAGAGAAGCTTTAGAAGATTATATGGATGTCAATAATGCACTTAAAGTTATCGAATGGATATCTTCCGGACAGATGGAAATCAAAACAATAAACACTGTTATTCCAACACCTTTTGCATTTAATTTAGTTTCACAAGGATATTTGGATGTATTAAACCAAAATGATAAAGCAGAATTTACAAAAAGAATGCATAAAGCTGTTTTAGAACAAATAAAAGAAAAATTAAAAGAAAGTGAATTATAAAAAAGTGATAATATGAAAACATTAATTGTATATTATTCAAGAACACAGCAAACTGAAAAAATAGCTAAAGCTATCCAGAAAGACCTGAATTGTGACATTGAAGAAATTACAGCTGAAAAAAAATATGACGGAATCATCGGATACATAAAAGGAGGATTTGATGCAGGTGCAAACAGAGTTTGTGAAATCAATAAAGTAACTAAAAACCCTGAAAATTATGATTTGGTTATAATTGGAACCCCTGTTTGGGCAGCAACAATGGCAACACCAATATACAGCTATTTAAAAGAATACGGCAATCAAATCAAGAATTTAGCTAGTTTTTGTACATGCGGCAGCAGCGGATATGAAAAAACATTGAATAAAATAGCTAAAACAACTGGCAAAACTCCAATAGCTACAATGTATTTAACAAAAGATGAAATGGAAAATCCTGAAGAAAAAATAAATAACTTTGAAAACAAAATTAATAACAGGTGATAAAAATGACTAAATGGGGACCGGTATTTCTTGGTTTTATCCTTGCAGTAATTGTAAAATCATTCTTTGCACATTATGAATTTATAGGATTGCTTCTTGTCGGATTTATAGTAGGATACATATGTCATGACGGAGCAATAAGCGGAATGTGGAATGCTGCAGTTGCAGGAGCATTTGGAACCATAGTAGCTGCAATATTATTTGTTATAATTGCAACCTTTGGAGGAGCACTATTTGGAATCTTTGGAGGTTTGGTTGGATTTACAGTATCCGGAATTACAACCGTCTTCATAGTTTTAGGATATTTAATATACTATGCAATAGTCATGGGTATTGCTGGTGGTGTTGGAGGATTACTTTCTTCTAAAAAATAAGGGGAAAAATATATGGATTTTAAAAATTTTATTGATTGGAAATCATTTATAATGGGTGCTGCATTTGCTTCATTTATCTGTGTTGTTGCAGCACAATATCAATTAGACTGGTTATATGCATTTGCAGCTATTGGTCTGCTTTATGTAGGTTATAAAGCTAAAAATATGAAATGGGGTGCTATTTTAGGTGCAATAGCAGCAACACCATTATTTGTACTTGCAGCATATGGTGTTTTTGGACCTCTTTCAGACAGTTCTGTTGATCCGCAGGTAACTATGTTGATTACACTTATTGTAGTGCTTATAGTTGGAGCATTAGTTGGTTTTGTTGGAGCATACACTTACAGAAACAGACAAAGAGCAATTGCTGCAAAAGAAAAACAAGCAAAAATAGGTAAAAATAAAAAAGGAAAAAAATAATCTTAAGTTATTATTTTTTCCAATTCTTCTTTTTTAATCGCATTTTTAATTTCAAGGGCTATTCTTCTACCCATACTCATAGGTTTTCCATAAGTCAGATAACTGTAAGGTGAACCTCCCATAAATGTATTGGTTCCGCCATCAGTTCTGGCACTTATTTCAAAACAGATCACTTCTAAATTATCATTCACTAAAGTTTGCATACAGAACGGACCATTCAATCCAGGAGCAACAAGTTTTTTAGCACTTTCCACCAATTTATCAGCCATTTCAAATACTTGAGGAAGTAATGATTCCCTAATAACTGCCGGATGATTACCAGTAACTACATAAGAAGGGCTTAAATCAATATCCAATTGATCTTTTGCAGGCATTCTTACAAAACCATCAATACTGGATTCATATCTTGTATCCATACCTAATAATTCAACCTTATCTTCCAATGCGGAGTAGAAATAATGTATACAATAATTACAGCCAGAAACATATTCTTCAATATGTGCATTAGCTACATCTGCATCTTCTAACCATCCACGAGATTTCATAGCTTCTATTTTCTTATTGAATTCTTCAGGAGATGATGCTACAAAATAACCCCTCCCTCCCCTTGCACCAGGGAATTTAACCATAACCGGACGGTCAATTTCTGAAGGACTATCATATTTGTAAGGTATTCTTACTTCACCTTCAACAAGAAGTGCTCTTTCCTTGTCTCTTTCAGCTTCCCACCTTAAAATATCCCTATTACCAAACATAGGAACATTAAATTTATCTTCAACATTTTCAAGACCTGCATATGCTACAAATGAACCATGAGGTATAACAATAGCATTCATATCTCTAAGCTTTTGTTGAACATCCTCATTAACAATGTCCTTAAATTTATCAACAATTATATATTCATCTGCAACATCAAAACGTTGGTAAGGTACTTCCCTTCCTTTTTCACAAACAATAGCTGTTCTGAAACCTTCTTCTTTTGCACCTTGTAAAATATGCAAAGAAGTGTGACTTCCAAGAGTAGCTATGGTTATATTATCTTTGTCGTAATTATTCAATATCTCTAAAATATCTTCAAGTTTAACTTCGCCCATTTTAATATCTCCTCAAAGAATTGATATATAATAGTATATAATTTAAGATATTATAACCCTTTTTGTTTTTAAAAAAAAGATTGAACAGAATAGCTTATATTTAAAAAAATAATTAACAAAAATTCAATTAAATGTTAAAAACAAATATTAAAAAGGATAACTGATAAAATAATAAATTAGAAATTTTTAAATCATGAGATGAACTTTATGCTAATTGGATTAATATCAGACACACACATTCCAGACAGAGCTAGAGAACTTCCTAAAAATGTAATATCTGCATTTCAAAATGTTGATTTGATATTACATGCAGGAGATTTAACTTCCATGGAAGTAATTGATGAATTAGAAAAAATAGCTCCAACAATAGCTATTCAAGGAAATATGGATAGAGCTGCTGGAATAATATTACCCAATGCAAAAGTTATCGAAGCTGAAGGCATAAAAATTGGAATTGCACATGGTGAAGTATACCCGCGGGCAGACACACAACAGTTACTTTATTTAGCAAAACAATTAGATGCGGATATTTTAGTTACAGGACATTCCCACCAGCCTAAAATAGAACAGATTGATGGCGTTTTATTATTAAATCCGGGAAGTCCTATTGTTCCCAGACTTGCAGATAGAACTGTAATGTTACTTGAAATTAATAATAAAAATGTTGATGTTGAAGTTGTTAAAATTGGAAATCCTGTGTGTAGTGCACTGGATTTAGATAAATTTAAAGGAGAATAAAAAATGGGCAGTCGCTGGCAAATGGAAAAAAAACATGATCCATATTACAAAAAAGCTAAAAAAGAAGATTATCGCTCAAGAGCATCATATAAAATCAAACAATTAGATAAAAAATTCAAACTTATTAAAGAAGGAGATACTGTTGTAGACCTTGGAGCAGCTCCCGGAGGATGGTCTCAGGTAGCTTTAGAAAAAGTCGGAGAAGAAGGTCTTGTAATCGGAGTGGATTTAAATAGAATAAAACCATTTCCTGAAGAAAACTTCCATGGAATTAGAGGAGATTTTACAACATCAGAAGTTCAGGAAAAAGTTATGAATTTAATTGGTGGAAAAGCTAAGGTCGTAATTTCTGATGCATCCCCATCATTATGCGGAATTAAAAATATTGACCAGTTAAGATCCATTGATTTGACAAACACAGTTATTGGAATAGCTGATAATATTTTAGAACCTAAAGGAAACTTAGTTATGAAAGTATTTCAGGGTCCGGAATATAAAGACATGCTAACCAGACTTAAAAAGAAATACAGACAGGTAAAAACAACAAAACCACCATCCTCCCGTAAAAAAAGCTCAGAAATGTATGTTGTAGGATTGGATTTTAAACCTAAAAAAAATAAAAAAAGTAAAGATTAAAGATTATTGTATGCGACTGTAGCATTCTGTAATTTTTCTTTAGCAAAATCTATTCTACTATCAACTTCATTTGATGATTTACCAGAATCCAATGCACTTTGAACATTTTGAATAGCAGAATCCGCTTTTGTTAATTCCAATCTTGCATCATTATATTTTTGAACTTGAGATGTATCACCATTATTATAATACAAAGATTTTACACTATCAAATTGTGATTCCAAATCACTATATGAAGATTTCAATTCAGCAAGTTCATCATATTGATTACCAGAAGAAATTTCATTAGTAATTCCTGATGAAACCATACTAAATCCAACATATGCCACAACAACAATTGTTGAAATAATCATTATGATTCCAACAACAGAAATAAGCATGGATGTGGATTTAAATAAATTTAATCTAGATTTTCTCATATTATCCTCATTTTATTAAATAAAAAAACTATCTAATAATTTAATAATATTTTTACTTGTTATTACTATATAATATTTTACTTATCAAATGCTCAATACAATATTTTTTAAAGTATGAAAAATTAATAATATTTTAATGAATGCTAGTACAAAATCACGAACATCTGTTGCAAAATTCGAGGAATTTTTCTCTACAACATACAAAGATGATGTATTTGAAATCCTTGAAAAATACCCTGATGAAAGGTCACTTACTGTAGATTACAATGATTTAGAAATGTTTGACCCTGATTTGGCAGATTTATTAATTGAAAAACCTGAAGAAGTTATTGAAGCATCTAAAAGTGCAATAAAAAATATTGACCCATTAGTGAAAGATGCTGATATCAATATTCGTTTTGAAAATCTTTCTAATATAATTCCCTTAAAAACACTATTAAGTAAGTACATTGGGACATTTGTCGCTGCAGATGGGATTGTAAGAAAAACAGATGAAATAAGACCTAGAATTGAAACTGGAGTCTTTGAATGTAGAGGCTGTATGAGATTACATGAAGTAGAACAACGTTCTGACAGCAGGATTATAGAACCTTCTTTATGTAGCGAATGTGGTGGAAGATCATTTAGATTGCTGCAAGAGGAATCAAAATATGTTGATACCCAAACAGCAAGAATGCAAGAACCATTAGAGAATTTATCCGGAGGAACTGAACCTAAACAAATGCTGATGGTTTTAGAAGATGATTTGGTAGACCAGTTAAATCCCGGAGACAAAGTAAGAATTACCGGAACTTTAAAAACATTTAGAGAAGAGCGCAGCGGTAAATTTAAAAACTACATTTATGTGAATCATATTGAACCTTTAGAACAAGAGTTTGAAGAATTGCAGCTTACAGAAGAAGATGAAGCAAAAATCATCGAACTTTCCAAAGACCCTAATATTTATGAAAAAATCATCAAATCTACTGCTCCATCAATCAGAGGTTATAGGGATGTAAAAGAAGCTATTGCTCTCCAATTATTTGGTGGTGCTGCAAAAGAGCTTGAAGATGAAACCAGATTAAGAGGAGATATTCATATTTTAATCGTTGGGGATCCGGGTATTGGTAAATCCCAAATGCTTAAATATGTTTCAAAATTAGCTCCAAGAAGTATATATACAAGTGGTAAAGGTACAACTGGAGCAGGATTAACCGCAGCAGCAGTTAGAGACGAATTAGGTGGATGGTCTCTTGAAGCAGGTGCATTAGTACTTGGGGACCAGGGTAATGTATGTGTTGACGAACTGGATAAAATGAGGTCCGAAGACCGTTCAGCACTTCACGAAGCACTGGAACAACAAACTGTAAGTATTGCTAAAGCAGGAATTATGGCTACCTTAAATTCAAGATGTTCAGTTCTTGCAGCAGCTAACCCTAAATTTGGAAGATTTGATAGATTTAAAATACTTGCAGAGCAAATTGATTTACCTTCTCCAATCTTATCTCGTTTCGATTTAATATTTGTTGTTGAAGATAAACCAAGTGTGAAAGGAGATTCAGAACTCGCACAGCACATTCTTCAAATACACCAGCAAAATACTGTAAATTATGAAATTGAACCGGAATTACTTAGAAAGTATATTGCATATGCCCGTAAAAATATAAATCCGAAACTTACCGATGAAGCAAACATGGTTTTAAAAGAGTTTTATGTAAGTACAAGGAACAGTTCTGGTGATGAAGAATCTCCAGTTCCAATTACTGCAAGACAATTAGAAGCTATAATCCGTTTAGCCGAAGCTAGTGCCAAAATAAGATTAAAAGACACAGTAGATAAAGAAGATGCAGAAAAAGCTGTGAGATTACAATTAGCTTGTCTTAAAGAAGTTGGTGTTGATCCGGAAACTGGAGAAATAGATATTGACAAGGTAGAAGGAAGAACACCCAAATCAGACAGAGATAAATTACAAAGAATTATTTCTGAAATTGAATTACTTGAAGAAGAATATGCCGGACAAGCACCAATGAATGTTTTAATATCTAACATGAGTGATAAATACGATATAAGTGAAGAAAAAGTAGATGAAATGGTTAGAAACCTAAAACACAAAGGAGTAATCTACGAACCAACAAACGGTTATCTCAAAAGAGCATAACCTTCTTTTTTTATTTTATATTTTTAATCAAATAGGATAACTTAATAAATGATTAAAATCAAAATTAATATATTATATTTATACTAATTTTACGGAGTGATAATATGGAAGAATACGAAAATTTATTAAATAGAGCAATAGACCAATTACCTCCTGAAGTATTTGAACACAAAAGATTTAAAATTCCTAAAGCTTATTCAGATATACAAGGTAACAGAACTTTTATAAAAAACTTTAAAGATGTTGCTGAAGACTTAAACAGAGACCCACAACATGTATTAAAATTTTTATTAAGAGAATTAGGTACTGCAGGTAATTTAGAAGGTTCAAGAGCAATTTTACAAGGTAAATTTACACATTACTTAATCAATGAAAGATTAGAAGATTATGTGGAAAAATATGTTATTTGCCACGAATGTAACAGACCAGATACTAAAATTATCAGAGAAGATAGGATATTCATATTAAAATGTGCTGCATGTGGTGCTAAAGCTCCATTAAAACCATTATAAATCCTATTTTAACTTATTTTTAATGATTTTTATGTTTTGTGTAGAATGCGGAAGCACTGATAAAAAAATGGTTGGAGACATCTGCATTGACTGCTTTTTAAAAGATTTTCAAATGATTGAAATTCCAGAAAATATTAAAGTAGAAATCTGCAGCCATTGCAACAGTAGAATCGAAGAAGGAAAATGGACAGATTCATTTTTACCGGAAGATGAAATAATTTACCGTGCATTAGAGCGAAACATTAAAATCAACGACCTTGTTGAAAATGAAATTATCAATCTTGAAATTGACCAAATAAAAGGAACAATAGCTAATTGTTATGTGGAAGTTATTGGAGAAGTTTACGGAGTTCAGCTTGATGAAACCCATGATACTTCTGTAAGAATAATGAAAACAGTTTGTCCAACATGCAGTAAACTTCAGGCAGGTTATTATGAATCAGTTGTTCAGTTTAGAGCAGACAACAGAGATATAAAACCTGAAGAATATGATAAAGCTGATGAAGTTGTTAAAAGAACTTTAGATAAGCAAAGCAAAAGCGACAAATTAGCTTACTGTCCTCAAATAGCCAAATTAAAAGAAGGATATGATTATTATATCGGATCATTGAAAACCGGTAGAAAAGTAGCTGAAAGCTTAAAAGAAGAATTTGGGGGAATTACTAAAGAGTCTCCAAGACTTATCAGTGAAGACAAATCTACTGGAAAAGGTCTTTATAGAATTTGGATTTCAATCAGAATTCCCGAATTTGAAACAGATGATTTTATCAAATATGACAATAAAATACTGCAGGTGAAAGACATTGATAAAAACAGAGTTGTTGGAATAGATATAAGCAACCATAAAAGACACACAATACCTTTAAAAGAAAGTGAAGACATAATACTTCTTAAAAAGTCTGATGAAATTGAAACAACAACAATCATCTCCAAATCTCCAAGCAACATTCAAATTCTAGACCCTGCAGATTACTCTGCTGTTGATTTGGATATGATAGATGAATTTAAAGATTCCAATATTGGTGATGAAGTCAAAATTATTAAAATTAACAATTACATTTATTTAATTAAGTGATTAAGATGAGCATTGAAGAAAAGATTCAATTAATTGAGAAAGGAACCTTAGAAGTTATAGATACTGAAGAATTAAAAGAAGTTCTTAAAAAAGAACAGCCTATAGCTTATACCGGATATGAACCTTCAGGTAAAATTCATTTAGGTCATGCAGTAACAGTGCAAAAACTTAAAACCCTTCAGAAGTTAGGTTTTAAAATCAAAATACTTCTTGCAGACTACCATGCTTTTTTAAATGGAAAAGGAAGTGTTGAAGAAATTGCTGAAACTGCACAGTATAATATGAAATGTTTTAAAGCATTAGGTTTAGATGAAACTACTGAATTCATACTAGGTTCAAGTTTCCAATTAACCGAAGATTATGCATCTAAAGTTTATAAATTAGCTACCATGACTACTTTAAAAAGAGCCAGAAGAAGTATGGATCAGGTAAGTCGCCATGACGATAACCCTAAGGTAGCTAGTGTAATTTATCCGATTATGCAAACTGTAGATATGGTTGCTCTAGATGTAGACATCGCTCTTGGTGGAATGGAACAAAGGAAAATTCAAATGCTCGCACGTGAAAACTTGGAGAAAATTGATGAAAAAGTTCCCGTTTGTATTCACACACCATTGTTACATGGTCTTGACGGAGATGCTAAAATGTCTTCAAGTAAAGGAAATTTCATTGCTGTTGATGATTCAGTTGAAGAAATTACCAAGAAAATCAAAAAAAGCTATTGTCCTCAAGGAGAAGTTGAAGGAAATCCAATGATTGAAATAGCTGAAACATTTGTATATCCAAACCAGGAAACTTTACTTATCAAAAGACCTGAAAAATTCGGAGGAGACATTGAACTTACTCATGAACAGTTAATTAATGATTTCTCAAATGGAGACTTACATCCAATGGATTTAAAAAATGGAATTAAAGATTTCTTAATTGAACATTTTGCTCCGGTGAGAGAATATATGGAGGAATAAACAATGGATGAAAAACAGGAATTTGAAATGGGCCTGCCCAATGGTGTAGGAGAACAGATGCTTGCTCATGCTATTGAAAAGTTCGATGTAAAATTAGAACATAGTGAATTTGGACCTAAACTCATAGGAACTTATGAAGAACTTGAAAAAGCTAAAGTTTTCTTATACGAGGCTATTGAAGCCAGATTAAATCAATTAGAAGGTAAAGAATAAATTTTACCTTTTAATTAAATTTTAATTAAAAAAATATAAATAAAATTTTATTTTATAACAGTCAAATAAAATCACCTATTTGGCAAAAGCTTTATTTTTCAAATAAAAGAAGAATAAACTACCAATTTTAACTATTTTTAATAAAAACATACTATAACTAAAACATCATCATTTTAAAATAAGTATATTATTTTAATTCAAAAACAAAATCCATAACTTAAATTAAATTAAAAAATCAAGACAATTAATTTATATACTTTTAATGATTATTATTAACCATCTGAGGTGATACTATGAAAAGATATACACAAATGGAGTACGAAAATCCTGATGAAATGACTTTCGGATTTTCAAAACACCCAGTTAAAACAAAAAATGGATTGGAAATCGGAGCAGGCTATGTTAATCCGATAATCAAAGTTGCTCCAAAAGAAGGAACTGAAAATTCAAAAGACACCATGGTATCAGAATGTAGAAATATTGCAATAAGTGCCTGTCAAAGGGCTGTGAATATCGGATTGCCCTCATTTATTTTAGAACAGGAACATATTGCACAGCAAACTGCAAATCCTGATTGGGCGGGAGAATGTACTCAGGCACAGGTTGAAGTTCTTGAAAAATTCCAGGACGAATATGGAATTAAAACTGCACTTAAAGCTACACCTGCAGATATTAGAGATGAAGCAAAAGGAGAAAATTACAGAACTTCTTCACAATATCAGCAGGTAATGGAAAGTATCGAGCAATGCTGTGAAAATGGAGCATCAATAATCTGTATTGAAACAACCGGAGGAAAATCTGTTTCAGATTACGGAATCTCTCGAGGAGACCCGAGAGCAATATTATTTGGAATTGGAGTTTTAGGCAGTATAGATATGGAATTCATGTGGACAGAAATTGTAAAAATCTGCAGCAAACACAATGTAGTTCCGGGAGGAGATACTAACTGTTCCCAGTCAAATACTGCAATGTTTTTAGCAGGAGGATTATTGGATAAAGACTGTTCCCACACATTGGCAGCTATAGCCAGAGCTATTGGAGCATGCAACAGTTTAGTTGCTGTGGAATGCGGTGCAAAAGGACCTCTTAAAGACTGCGGTTATGAAAACCCTATTGTAAAATCAATAAGTGGAGTTCCTATTGCAACAGAAGGTAAAAATGCTGTTTGTGCACACTCTGACTTAATGGGAAATTTAATAGCTGGAATAACTGACTGCTGGAGTAATGAATCAGTTTATCATAGAGAAGAAATGGGTGGAACAACACCTGAAGTCTGGTTACAGGCAACAGGATATGAAGCTGCATTAATGAATACAGCTATTGAAACCGGAAACAATAAAATATTAAGAGACCTGTACACATTAGCAGACAAATACAGAGATCCTCAAGCATTAATTCTTGCATATGACAACGCACATAGAATTGGTAGTGCTATTGCAGAACATGGTGATGATCCATATCAAAGAAGTATAGCTGGAGCTCTTGAAGCTGGTGCTATCATAAAAGAAGCTGTTGAAGACAAAAAAATGCAGTTAACCCGATTTGAACAGGACAGCCTCAATGGAGCTATAAAAATCTATGAGAAATTACCTGAAGATTCCGGCAAATTCATCAAACAATCATCCAAACGATACGGACGTAAAGTAGAGGACTTTGATCCTAAGAATTATGAATTATAATAAAAAAGAAGGGATTGAAATGACTTATAAAGATTTAGAGGATAAAATAAATCAAAATAAGATAGCTATTAGATACAACATAGTTGTAGAAGGTGCAGCTATAAAACCTGAGGATTATCCTGAAGTAAAAGAAGGATTGCCAACAGAAGAACCATTCAAATCAATAGCTCTAGGAGTGCTCTATGAAGATAAAGCAAAAGTATTAAGCGATGTTAAGGAATCTCTTAAAAATGAGATTTCACCACTGGACATCATAAACAAAGGACTTATGAAAGGTATCGATGCAGTGAGCTTACTTTATACAAAAGGAGTTTATTTCTTACCTGATTTAATGCTTGCAGGAGATGCAATGATGGAAAGTGTAAAAGAATGTGAAAAAGTTCTTGGACACAAAAGTGAAACAAAAGGAACTGTTGTTTGTTTTGTTGCTGAAGGAGATCCTCATGATATCGGTAAAAACTTAATCTTGATGTTTTTAAGAGCAGGAGGATATGAAGCTATCGATTTAGGAAGAGATGTTCCTACCGAGAAAGTTGTTGAAGCTGTTAAAAAGTACCATCCATTATTTATGACAGGTACTGCACTTATGACAACTACAATGACTGCATTTCCAAAAGTTGTAGATGCCCTTGAAAAAGAAGGTCTTGAAGTACCTGCAATAGGATGTGGTGGGGGAGCTGTAAGAAAAGACTATGTTGAAAGTATGCCTATGACAGTATACGGAGTAGAAGCTTACCACACACCAAAATTAGCTGATGCAATCTTGAAGAACCATAAAACATGGGAAGATTTAAGAAAAGAATACAGCGACATTGTAGGGGAATTCGTACCGGAATATTCAAACTAGATAACCATGGCAGAACATTATGCAATAGCTATAGATATTGGAACTAGCGGTATCAGAGCTCAAAGCTACAATTTAACCACAGGTAAAACAATATCTACAGCTATAACTTTAAGACATCCATTGCCTGGAGCCAATGTAGTAGATCATCTTCACTTTGCATTAAATATAGGTCGTGAAACTGCCCATAACATTCTTATAACTACAATAAACAGAGTTATAGCTAATTTAGATATTGATTTAAATAAAGTGGAAAGATTGGCAGTTTGCGGAAATCCAATACAGCTATCCTTATTTAACAATATTGAAATAAGGGATTTGGCTTTTTGGGGAGAAAATGCTCTAAAAGAAAAAAATATAATTCCACCATCCAGACGGGGAAAAATATTAAATCCTCAAGCAATCGGTTTAGATATTAATCCCAATGCCCAAATTTACATTCCACCAGCTATTAAACATGAAATTGGAGCAGATGCCTTAGCTATGCTTTATAAATCCGAAGCTTTAGAAAAAGATGAATATTCACTTATTATAGACTTTGGAACAAATGCTGAAATGGCACTGATTGCTGACGGAGAAATTTATACTGCATCAGCTGCAGCAGGACCTGCTATTGAAGGGCAGAATATTGAAAAAGGCCGGCTGGCTTCTCCAGGAGTGATTTGTGACATTAATGAAGAGGAAATGTTCTGGAGAATGAAAATTCTTAATGACAATTTAATAGTTGAAGACGGAGACTTAATTGATCCCGTTAATGGAAATGTCATTAAAAAATCAGACATACAAGCAAAGGGAATTACAGGAACCGGAGTAATAGCTGCATTTAGTTTAGGTAGTGATGATAAAATCATAAAAGACGGCAAAATTAGAAATACAATTTACCTGCAGGATGATGTTTATCTCAAAGAAAAAGATATTTCAAATATTGGAAAGGCATTAGGTGCTTTTAGAGCCGGACAGTTAACACTGGCTGAAAGTGCAGATATTCTTTTAGATGAAATTGAAGGTGTATATATGGCCGGAGCTTCAGGATTTTATGTTGATGCTAAAAAATCATTAAACATAGGACAAATTCCACCCGGCCCCCAACAGGTTTATCAAATTGGAAATACATCATTAGCTATGGCTAAAGATATTGTATTAAACCCCGAATTATTAGGTGAACTGCAGAAATTAGCTGATAAAATTGAAAGCAATCATATAATGCTTGCTACTTCTGAAATATTTGAAAAAATATATTCCCTTGAACTGGCTATTTATGAACAGGGGATGCCTTTCTGGATGTATAATCAGTGGCTGCAAAAATACGGCATTCAGGAAATCCCAAATATTGAAACAGAACCTGAAATAACTAAATTATACCAGAGAGATATTGCAGATTTAGGAGAAAATGATTTAAACACAGTTGATATTGAAAATACATTATCTGCAAAATTTGACAGGTGTATTTACTGCATGGAATGTGTTGATTCCTGTCCTGAAAATGCTCTGTCTTTTGAGAAAGATGAATTTAAGTTAAGAACAGATTTATGTTCAGGACTTGGCTGTTTAAGGTGTGCTGGAAATTGCAAAGAACATGCCTTTAAATATGAAGAATTTTACAAAGATATATAGTGATTAATATGAATCTAAAAGAAAATCTTGAAAATGCACTTTCAGGTGAAGATGTGGAAGTTAAACCTGTTATAAGTGTAACACAAGCAGGAATTATCGAAGCAATGGAACAGACTAATGCTTCCTGGCCGGAAGCACATACCAATCCTGAGCAAATGGCAATTTTAGGAAGTTCCCTACATGAACTTGCAGGCCTTGAATGTGCAAGAATACCTTTTGGACTTACAGTTGAAGCACAATCTATGGGAGCTGAAGTGAATCTCGGAAACAATGAGCGAACTCCGGAAGTAACTGGAACTCCTTTTGAATCTGCAGATGATATTGAAGCACCAGATGATTTTTTAGAAAATGGGCGTATTCCAGTAGTTCTTGAAGCTATTGATATTTTAAAAGAAAAATATGAAGATTTGCCGATAATCGTTGGAATTACCGGACCATTTACACTAACAGGACATTTGCTTGGAATTGAAAATGTCGTAAGATATATGAAAACTGATCCTGATGAAATAGAAATAGCTATGGAAAACTGTCTTGATGCAAGTATGGATTATATTGAAGCAATTCAGAAACATAATGCAGATGTTATTTGTGTAAACGAACCTACAGCATCACCGGAATTAATTGATCCTCTTCAATTTAAATCAATGATTAAACCTAATCTTGAAGATTTGGCTGATTTTATTGATGTGCAAAAAGTATTGCATATCTGCGGGTCAACACAACCTATTATAAGTGACATGTCCTCTGTCGGCTTTGAGGGAATAAGTATTGAAGAAGCTGTTGACATTCCAAAAGCTAAAGAGAGCATTGAGAATGATTGTGTTATTGTAGGAAACATTTCAACATCTAAAACATTATTGAGCGGAACACCTGAAGATGTAAAAGAAGATGTAAAAAAAGTATTAAGTGAAGATATTGATATTATAGCTCCAAGTTGTGGATTAGCTCCAAAAACACCACTAGCTAATGTTAAAGCACTAGTTGAAGCTAGAAATGAATATTTTAATATTTAAATATTAAATGAAACAATAATTGTAGCTATTGAAGAATCATCACCATAACTATACTTATTTTTTAAATATTCGTCAGATTTAGTTGACGGACTTGATGAAACAACACCATCTAATTTAAAGGGATCCAATTCCGGAAATGGAACAGGCGGTAAAACAAAATATTCATTGCCTTTTTCCAAATTGTAATTATTTAATACATCTTTAAAAATTACAAAATCATCACTTAAAAACATAATATCTTCATCAGCCCTGAATTTTTCCTTATCTTCAGGAGCAAAAACATCATGACCCAATATTTCTCCGTCAAATGTCAGTAAAACAGTAGGAGTTGGGGGAACTCTGAAATATCCTTTTTTAAAAATTACAAAACAGACATCCCTTTTGAAACATTCCTGAACTCCTTCATTAAATACCGGAACTAAATCCTTTGAACGCTGTGCTTCCATATCAATTATCTTTAAAATATCATCATTGGAAAGTTGCCTTACTTCCAGAACACCATCCAAACCACTTATTACATTTACTACATTGTTTAAGACTTCGCTCATAATATCACCTAATACAATCAGGACAAATACCCATATACGGGGCTACAGCTTTTTTAACATCTGTTGAGACCTTATTTACCCCAGTACTTGCATCAATTATTTCATGATTGAAATTACTAATTAAATCCAAATAATTAGCTTTGACTTTACTTAAAAATTCCTCATTTTCAAATTCGTCTTTTTTAGAGCATCGATTTACAGAAGTTTTAACATCTACATCCAAAAGTAAAACCAGATCAGGTTCTTTTGCATATTTATTAATCTGTTTAATCCAGTCTGCAGGTTCCTGATAAGCTAAACTAGAAATAAAAGAGCGGTCACTTAAAATAACTTTAGAATCATCATTAAGTTTATCCATAATAAGCATCCTGTCTGCTGCAAACAGCAAACCCAATGTTTTTTGAATTCTGTCAGTTGTTGCATCCGGTCTTTGTAATATCTCTCTAATTAACTTACCAACTTTTGAATCTGTCGGTTCCACAACTGTTTCAACATCAAAACCGTTTTCTTCCAGCCAATATTTTAACAAGTTAATCTGAGTAGATTTACCTGCACCATCAATTCCCTCAAAAACAATGTACATGATTTTTAATTTGAATTAAACTATATTAAACTTTAACTATTTTTTAATTTATTTATATTACAAAAAACATATTTTTAAATGATTAAATCTTAGGGTGTAATAATAAAATGGTTTTATCAGAATTATTAGCTCCAGCTGGATCTTATGATGTGCTTGTAATTGCAGTTAATGCAGGTGCTGATGCTGTTTATATAGCTGGACAACAATACGGAGCAAGAGCATTTGCTAAAAACTTCACAATGGAAGAGATAGAAAAAGCTGTTGAATATGCTCATTTAAATGGAGTTAAAGTCCATGTTACTGTAAATACATTAATAAACAATTTTGAAATAGCCGATGTAATAAACTATCTGTTTAAATTATATCAAATAGGAGTGGATGCAGTTATTGTTCAGGATTTCGGAATATGTTGGCTTTTAAAAACATTAATTCCTGATTTGGAAGTTCATGGATCAACACAGATGGCATTGAGCAATTACAGCTCCATTAAATGGGCTGCTAAAAACAATATTAAACGGGTTGTTCTTCCACGTGAAATTAATGTAAAACAGATAGCCAAAACACATGAACAGCTGAAAAAAGACAATATTGATATGGAAATTGAAGTATTCGGACACGGAGCATTATGTTATAGTGTTTCAGGAAACTGTTATATGTCTTCATACAACAGCGGCCGCAGCGGAAACAGAGGCGCCTGTGCACAGCCATGCAGACGGGAATACCGTTTGAAATACAGAGGATACAATATTGGAAACGGATATCTTTTATCAACCCATGATCTGGCTACATACAATAATCTGGACGCAATTTCAGATGCTGGAGTAACCTCTCTAAAATTAGAAGGCCGTATGAAATCCGGAGACTACATAGGAACCATTGTAAACAGCTACCGCAATATACTGGACGGAAATACCGGAGATTATGCCAAAAATTTACATCTTGTATTCAACAGGAAATTTACAAACGGCTACATAATGGGAGATAAACCCGGTGAAGTAATGGGAAGAGGCAGTTCAGGCCATGAAGGTTTATACATCGGAGACATTGTAAAAATAGATGGAACTGAAGTTACAATTGAAATCAAAAATAAAGACAATTACATCACACTGGAAAAAGGTGACGGAATAGCTTTCAAATACAACGGCAAAATCAAAGGAATTTATTTAGAAGACATTGTTAAACAGGACGAAAATGAAATTGTAATTAATACAACACGTTTGGTTAAGGAAGGTACAGAAGTATTTATCAGTTTTTCCAAGTCAATTCATGAAAACCTTAAAAAATTCCAAAAAGAAGTTATTAAAAACCATGTCCCACTTTCATTAACCCTAAGCTGGAATGAAGACTTAACAGGATTTGTTAATGTTGAATATTATTTAGATGATGAATTAATCAATTTCAGACATAAAGTCGTAGGCAAATTTGAAAAAGCTAAAAATAAACCTGTTACAAAAGAAAAAATTGAAAAGCAGTTATCAAAAACAGGAGGAACACCATTTTATATAGATGAAATCAAATTCCACAATATGCCGGACAGTTTATTTATTCCAATCAGTGAGCTTAACCAGATCAGAAGAGATGTTCTTGCTCAGGCACAGGATTTACTGTTAAATCACTACACCCCAACCAAAAAGTCCGTTAAAGCTACAAGGAAAAAACTGAATAAATTTTATGAAGATTATGAATCTTTCAATAACAACGGCAAAAAGAAAAACCCTAAAATATCCTTATTTATTGATAATTTAGACCAGTTAAAATCAATTTCCGGATTTGACCTTAAACGGGTTTACTTTGACGGAAACTGTTTATACAATAACCCTGAAGATTATTATGAAAATATTCCAAAACTTTTAGAAGAAGCAAGTCTTATGACTCCTGATGCAGAACTTGTTTGGGTATTATCATCATTTATTAATGAAAAAGAAGCTGTTAAATGCAATGAAATAGTTAAAGAGCTTGAATCAAAAGGAATAATTATTTCAGTTATGGGAGATTTCCCTGGAATGGGTGAGATTTTTGACTGCCCAATTTACGGAAATCATAATCTGAATGTCTGGAATTCATTTACAGTTAAAAATCTTAAAGAAGCAGGATTTGATGGTCTGATTTTATCTTCAGAACTTTCAGGTAATGAAATTAAGCAGTTAGTTTCTAAAAATAATACCTCAGATATTGATTTGGAAATGATTGTAAACGGGAATTTGGAAGTTATTGTAAGTAAGGATGATTTCAGTAACCTAAATGACGGTAAAGATTTCATAATACACAACAATGCAGATTATGCTATTTTAGAAGATAAAAAAAGGAAAAAATTCAAGTATAAAGTTTTATTTGACTACAATAAACAAAGTCACATTATAAATAAAGACTGCTTATGTTTAATTGAAGAAATGAATGAAATTAAACAGTTAGGTATTGATTCCATAATCCTGGACTGCAGATATTCCAATGAAAAATACACAACAAACATATTGTCCATTTATAATGATTCCTTGAAAGACAGAGATGATGAAGAGCTTTCCAAATACAAATATCAGATAATGGATTTCTCACAGTCATATATCAACAAGGGAAATTATATTGAAGGCAGATTACACGAGGACAAACATGAGAATTCCTGAATTGCTTGCACCTGTAGGTTCTATGGATCATCTTAAAGTAGCTATTAATGCCGGAGCCAGTTCAATATATTTATCCGGAAAAGAATATGGTGCCCGCAGGTTTGCTGAAAACTTTACTTTAAATGAAATAGCCGAAGCAGTTAACACCGCACACCTGCACAATGTTAAGGTTTATGTAACTGTAAATACATTAATTAAAGAAGATGAACTTCCAGATGTAATGAATTATTTGTCCCACCTATATTCAATAGGAGTAGATGCAGTTTTAGTTCAGGATTTAGGTCTGGTTGAACTGATAAACAAACACCTTCCAAAACTGAAAGTTCATGGTTCAACACAGATGACTGCAGAAAACCAGCTGAAATTAGATTATCTTGAAAGCAAAGGAATTAAAAGAATAGTTCTCCCCCGTGAAATGAGAAAAGATGAAATTAAAAACTTAAAAACAAATATGGAACTTGAAATATTTGTTCATGGAGCACTGTGCTATTCATATTCAGGACAATGTCTGATGAGCAGTTTTAAGGGAGGGCGAAGCGGAAACAGAGGAAGTTGTGCACAGCCTTGCCGCCAAAAATACAGATTATCATGTTTGAACAGTGAAGATTATTACCTCTCACCTAAAGATTTGTCATTATACAATCATTTAAAAGAAATTGCAGAGCTAAACATCAGCTGCATCAAAATAGAAGGAAGAATGAGAAGCAAGGAATATTTGGCTATTGCAGTAAGCAATTACAGAAAAGCTTTAAACAAATTGAAAAGCAATAAAAGCAACGAAAGTGAAGAAATAAGCCTTGCATTCAATAGAGGATTTAGCGAAGGACAATTCAATTATGCATCTTCCAGAAGCATCCGTTCAGGACATGTCGGTTTAAAATTAGGTAAAGTCTATGCCAGTGAAAACAGCCAGATAGTCATCAGATTAGACGATGATTTAAAAACTATTCCTCAAAAAGGTGACGGATTATTATTAATAAAAGCAAAAGATGACTACGGATTTGAAATTTCGCAAAATCCTCTTTTAACAACATTCAATCATTATAAAAAAGGCAGAAATAAAGAAATTAAAGACATTAACAGAAAAGACAGAGTTTTAATCATTAAAAAAGTAAAGCAGAATAAAAAACACCATTTCAATTTAAATGAATCAACAGCATATCTTACAAAAAGAAACAGACTAACTTCAAAAGTTAAAGAAATTGAAAATAAAGGCAACAGTTTTATTAAATCCAAATTAATACTTACATTTTCAATTAAAAACAAATATCCTTACTTAAAAGGTAGGTTAACTCTTGCAAATAAAAAAGAAATTGAATGTGAAGTTAAAGGAGAAGTTCCCTTTGAAAAGCCTCTTAAAAGAAGTGTAGATACAAAAACAATAAAAAAACAGCTGTTGAAAGTTGACAAATACCCATTTGACATTGTTGGAGTCAATATTAACTATGACGGAATATTATTCATCCCCATAAGTGAAATCAATAAAATCAGAAGGGAACTTTTCAAAAAACTAGAAAAAGAAGTATATTCATTATATGCTAATGAAAAGGTAAAAATAAACCTTGAAAATGAAAGCAATACTTTAAAAACTGATGAATACAGTTTATCCTATTATACAAATAATCTAAATGACCTGAATAAAATAGATAATGTAAAAAGAGTTTATTTGGAAATACCCCCTGAAGATCCCTCAGTAATAAATCAAAACAGGGAAGAATACAATATAAACTATATGGTCGGCTATCTGCAAAAGGCCGTTGACATCTCCAGAAACCGAGACTATGAATTAATCTGGAAATGGCCAGATATTGCTCACGATAACTTAATAAAAGTTTTAGGAAAGGTAAGAGGAATATTAAACAAACTGCATTACCATATTGAAATAATGAATCCTGATTTTACAGGCAGTTACGGACCATATTCCATGAATATAACAAATACCGAAACAATAAACAGTCTTGAAAACTACAAAATACTTACATTGTCACCGGAACTGAAAAAAGAAGATTTAAAAAATATTTTAGACAGTTGCAGGGACAATTCCAAATTGGAAATTATTGTTCAGGGATCTGTTGAGCTAATGAAAACCAGAAACAGATTATTTACCAAAAAAGAATCTAAAAAGCTAAAGAACAGCACAGATGACATCTTCCTGATTGATAAGAAAAACAGCAGATATCCTATTCATAAAAGCTTATCTAATGAAGAACTTATAATTTCAAATAGTGAAGATATTTCTCTTTTAAAGGATATTGAATATTTAAAATCAATAGGGCTTGTTAATTTTGCTATTGACGGGCGATGGAGAGATGAAAACTATTTAAATAAAATACAGGAATATAACACAGCTATTAACAGATAAGAAATAATACTTCCCAAATGCTCTAGGGAATTTTGAATATATATTTAAATAAAAATGTATAGAAAAAAAGGGTTTGGTTAAAATGCAAGGAGAGAAAGTAACATTGCAAAACATAAAAGGTATTGGAGATAAAATCTCTGAAAAAATATTGAACAGTGTTGGAGGAGAAGAAAATCTTCAAAAAATAGTTGAAAATGTAGACGTTGAAAAAATAGCAAATATTGACGGAATCAGCCAAAGAAAAGCTATTGAAATAATGAACCAGTTATTAAATAATCCTACATATGAGTTTATTAAAAGCGACAGGGCAATGGAGATTTATGAAGACATTATAAACAAAATTTTAGCCTACTCAAACACATCATATTCAAAAAATAGGATTCTGCTGCTTTCTCCTTCAAAAGATATGGAAAGAATACAAAAACAGATCAAATTTGTAATGGATGCAAAAAAGCAGGTTTCACAGCTTCCAATAATTAAGCTGAGAGGATTGATGAAAAATTTAAAGGAAGTTGAAAAACCAAAAGCAGAATATGATGCAAGCAAGGTTATTCTAGTAGAAACAGAAGAAGACAATTCATACCTTACTGACTTAGGTCTGAATCAGTATTATCCAATAATTACAGCCAGTGATTCTCCGTTACTGCAAGAGGAATTGATGAATTATGACCTTATTTTTTATGTATATTCTCAGGGAATACTTGACTTTGAAGGAATGCCAAACCTTGTAATGATCAATATTGAAGAAAATGATTATGAAATAGTTCCTGAAAAAATAATAAACTTCTTTACACATAACCAAAATCTTTTTAACAGAGTTTATGAAATACAAAAAATCAGAGGCCAGGAAACAATTTTGGGAGAAATTATTCCTATTATTGATGAACTTAATGTCATTGACAAAAGAGAAGTAGACATTGAAGAACTGGTCAATTCCTTAAAAAAGGATATGGATGAAGAATTAGAAAATGCTATACAAAATGTGGATCTTGAAGGAGATGAAATTCTTAACTTATTAAACAAGAATCTTCCACCAAAGATTAATAAAATATTTGATGAAATTATAAATGAAAGGAAGAAAATTATCAGGGAAAAAACAGGATTTGATTTTGATCCGTATCTCAGGAAATATCCTATTGAAATTGACGACAGCGAAATCCAAAGAATTCAACTGGAACAGTCCTCCAAAAAGGAAAATGATATATTTGATGTTAAGAAAAGTGCAGCTGTCGAATTGAACTCCATAAAAGAACAGGCAATCAAAGAAGTTGAAGATGCAATTAAATTTGACTATGAATTCAGTTTAGGAAGCTTTGCATATGAATATGACTTAAACGCTCCTGAATTTGGCGATGAAATAAATTTAAAAGAAGCACTGCATCTGGAATTGGCCCTTAGAAAAGATGATGAAAACACACAGACAATTGATTACAAGCTTACAAATGATGAAAACATAGCACTGCTTACCGGAGCAAACAGTGGAGGTAAAACAACCCTTCTTGAAACACTAACTCAAATTTCCATAATGGCGCAAATGGGACTTCCAGTAAGTGCCGGTGAAGCTAAAATCAAATTGTTTGATGAAATATATCATTTTTCAAAGAAAAGATCACTGGATGCCGGAGCTTTTGAATCCTTTTTAAATGTATTTATTCCAATTGTAACAACAGACAGCGAAAAATTAGTATTGCTTGACGAACTTGAAGGAATAACAGAACTGGAAGCTGCAGTTAAAATTATTTCAACATTTATAGATATGATTAAAGAATCCAATTCCTACGGAATAATTGTAACACATATGGCCAGGGAACTGATGAATTACACAGATATTCGTGTAGACGGTATTGAAGCAAAAGGATTAGATGAAAATTATAATCTGATAGTTGACAGAACTCCAAAAATGAACTTCCTTGCAAAAAGTACCCCCGAACTTATCTTAAAAAGGATTTATGAAAAATCAGACGATAATCTAAAACAGGTATATGCAAGAATATTGGAGAAATTTTAAGATATTAATATATAGAAGTTTTAACTAATTACAAAAATATGAAAATAATTTCCAACACAAAAAATGATTCTATAAAAAGGGTAGAAGAAATATATAAAGTTCTTAAAAAAAATGATTTCGGTTACCTTATCGAAGAAAATACCTTTTTTAAGAATTTTCCTTTTTTAAAAGATACTAAAAGAGGCAAATATAAAGAATTACCCGATGAATCCATTCCAAAAAGAATAAAAGATGTGCTGGAAGAATTAGGACCAACATATATTAAATTAGGTCAGATGTTAAGTACCAGACCTGATTTAATTGGAGTGGAAATAGCGAAGGAACTGGAATCCTTAAGAGACAACACTCCCACCACACAATTTAATGAAATAAAAGAAGTTATTGAAAAAGAACTTGGAAAGCCAATAAATGAAATCTACAAAGAAATTGACGAAAAGCCTTTAGGTTCAGCTTCAATCGGGCAGGTTCATAAAGGAATACTTCTTGAAAACAACAAAGAAGTAGCCATTAAAGTCCAAAAGCCGAATGTCCGTGAAACTATTGAATCCGATTTAAAGATTATGAAATTTTTATCTGATAAAATCGGAAAATACATAAACCAGACTAAAGTTTATAATATTCCCTCTATTTTAACAGAATTTGAACGCTCAATATTCAAAGAAATTGATTACCATGAAGAACTAATCAATATGAAAAATTTAGCACATAATTTCAGAGCCGTGCACTACATTCATATACCTGCTGCTTATTCGGAGTACTGCAGTGAAAAAATCATTACAATGGAATTAATAAAAGGAAAAGAAGTTTCTGAAGTAATGGTTCACGATTATCCGGAATATAATAAAAAATTAATTGCTAAAAGAGGAGTGAAATCTTATTTTAAACAAATAATGATTGACGGATTTTTCCATGCCGACCCACATCCCGGAAATATGATGATAATGGAAAACAATGTATTATGTTACATTGACGAAGGAATGATGGGAATTTTAGATGATGATTTCAGAGAAGAACTTGCAGAGTTAATATTACTGCTATTAAGCAGAAATGTAGACAATATTATCAACCAGCTAATTTACATGGACATATTAACACCTGCACAAAACACTCCTGAATTAAAAGCCGATGTAAATGACATAATGAACAAATATTACGGTGCAGACCTGAAAGATATGCATGGAGGAATACAGCAGCTCCTAAAAGTAATGATTAAACATAACATCCAATTACCAAGAGAATTTGTAATGATTGGACGCGGAATGGCTTTAATTGAAGATACAGGAATGAAATTGGACCCTGACTTTAATGCAGTGACTGAACTGAAAAAATTATCTAGAAAAATAATATTTCAAAAATACAGCCCTAACAGATTAGCAAGAGTAAGTTCCAATTATATGCTTCAAATAGAACATTTGGCTAAAGATTTGCCAACAACACTTAACAATATGCTTTCAAAACTTGAAGAAGGTAATTTAAGTGTAAAACTTAAACATGAATCAATTAGCGAAATCATGAACCAGCTTTCAATTTCACTTATTTTATCTGCATTACTCATAGGATCATCCTTAGCTATCATGTCAGACAAAGGGCCTAAACTATTTGATGTTTCAATATTGGGATTAATAGGATTTGTATTCAGTGCAGCTTTAGGAATCTATTTAGTAATTCAATTTATGTTAAAAGAAAAATAACTTACACTAAAAAACCCTTTATTTCTTAATTTATTTTAATAGAAAGCTTAAATCTTTCAGTAAAAGCTTCATCAGAAACCTATGTATTTTACTGCATAGCCAATTATAAAAATGAAAATGTTTTTGGAGGAACATAAATAATATTATCGTGTTTTTCAATATTAGTTGTAGTATCTGAGATGATAATTCCATAATCTGCACCATAACTGTTGATTGCATGAGTGATTTGTTTTTTATCTTTTCTACCACGACCCACTTCAATAGGTACCGGATTTTTAAAATCTCGCTGCAATATAAAATCAACATTTCGCTTCTTGTTTGCATCATAATACAATGTAAAACAATCATTTCCTCTTTGTGTGAAATTAAATAAGATTGATGCAACATGATTTTCTAGAAGTATTCCCTCATATTGCTTTATATCATTAATTATATTTCCAGAGTTTTCGGATAATGCATTCTAATGCTGCTTGTTGCAAAATAATATTTTTTGGTTTTTTTCATACGTTTCGATGATGTTCCATAAGCTTCAATAGAAAATATTAAATGTGTTTTTTCTAAAATGTCTAAAATATTTTTTACATTTGCTTGAGAAGTCTTTAAATATTTTGCCAAATTGTTTTGTGAAAGATTCCCTGCATTTTGTAGTGCCAGATATCTTAGTATCCTATTTGAATTCGTCTGATTTTCAAAAGTGAAATTTTTAATAGCAACCATATCAGTATTTACCACTTTTTCAATCATGTCCACAATATTAGTAGAAAGTCTTCTAAAATTGATTTTACGAGCCAAAATTGGAAATCCCCCATATTTCAAATATTCATCCCAATCATTAAAATTATACTTAATATTATTAATTAAGTCCCTGTTCATTTCATTTTCATATTTTATGGCATTTTGCTCTTCACCATTTAAAATCAAGCTAACCAAAGAATTTCCAAGATTAATATTTGAGTAATCATATTTCAATTTCAGATGTTCATTATAATTTAGAGGTGTTACGACTCTTTTAAACATCCTTCTTGCAGCATCTGCATTATATTCTAAATTTAGAGCTGATGAACCTGTAAATACCATGAAAATTTTTTCTGAACGATCATAAATTATTTTACCAGACATTGACCAGTTCTTATCATATTGTGATTCATCAATTAATAGAAAAATTTCTTTATCCAATAATCTTAATTGAGTATTGAACTGATTATTAAGGTAAATATCAACTATTTCTCTTATATTGCAATCAACTATATTGTTTAAATCATCACAGGACAAATAAATTATTTGATTGGGCAATATGTGTTTTTCATTTAATAAATAATAATATGCTTGATAAAGCAGCGTTGTTTTTCCAACACTCCTAATTCCAGGCAACACAATAAATCTATTTAACTCATTTCCTTCTATAAACTCATCAATATTATTCTTGATTTCTTCAAATTCAAATCTATACTTTAATTTTTTTACCCTCCCTAATTAATTTATCTTTTAATACATATGGCATATTAGAGCTACTTTCATTTATGAAATTAAGTATCAATTGTGTTTTATCATCCATATTATAGACTCAAAAAAAGGAGTCTGTAAAATTTTATAGGCTTATTTGTTTTTTAATTTTTTACAGTTGAACTTTCATTTTGATGAAATTTCATTCTAATTTTTCTTTAATTTTAATATAAATGATTTAAAAATAGTAAAATACTTTAATAAGTGAGGACAAATAATATTTTATGACCAAACAAAACAAATCTGCCCTCAATAGTAATATAGACTTCATACAACTTAAACTTTATGATTTTTTTGATGAAAAAATTGATCAAGAAAAAATCATTTCAAAAAGATTGAATAAAACACCTAATTTTGAAAATACTAATCATAAACTATTTTTAGATGAAAATAATACTTTTAAATATGATAATCCCATTTGTCCAGTTTGTGGAAGCCACAAAATAATCAAAAAAGGCACAATAAAGAAAAACAAACAAAATACTAATGGAAAAACAACAGAATTCAAAGAACAGCAATATCAATGCAAAAAATGTGGAAAAAAATTCGGAATATACAATAATCCATTAATTGGTGAAAATAAACAATTTTTACAAGAAATAATGGATAAAATTCCAGGAATAATGAAAATAGGGTACCAATCACTTCGTAAAATAAGTAAATACTTTGAAATATTCCTTGGAATCAGAATATCTCATCAAACAATCAAGAACTGGTCTGACAAAAATCACGAAGAAAGCATCAGCAATGAAAAATTTGAGTATTCTGGCTATTATTTATATGATGAGCAATTTTTAAGACTTAATGGGACTAGACACTACAGATTAACTTTATTTGATGCAATACTCAATATTCCAGTCACAGAACGAATAGTACGTCGCAGAATACCAAAAAACACGAAAAAATTTATCTTAGAATCAACAGAAAATAAACCATTAATTTGCCTAACAACCGATTTATTCCCAATGTATCGTAATATAGCAGATGAAATAGGAGTAAAACATCAATTGTGCATATTTCATCTGTTTCAAACAATAAACCATAAATTAAAAGTATATTGTAGAAGAAACAAGATTAATGGAAAACAAAGAGACCATATTTACGAAAATGCACAAGAATTAAAAAACTGTTTCAGACAAAACTCAAAAAAAGAAGCAATAGAACAATTTAAACAATATTTACAAAAATATACAGCCATACCAGTTGTTTTAAAAGATTTCATAAGAAAACACATCATAAATCACTTCCACAGATACGTAGAATATCTTGATGATGAAAATATAGAAAAAACATCAAATAAAGTCGAAAATTACTACAGACAAACCAATCCTGAAAAAATAAAGAAAATATACAAAACCAAAAATGGAATCCTGACATTTTTAGACTATCAAATGCAATATTGGACTGAAAAACACATTAAAATCAAATAAGCCTATAAAATTTTACAGACTCAAAAAAAGAAGATTATACAGATTAACTGAAAAAGGAAATGAATTATTTAAAAATTTAGATTAATAATTAATTCCACTTTCTATAATCATTAATTTAACATACAGGTCTTCTCGGAGTTTTAAAATCCTATTGAATCTTTCATTTTCAATATAATTTATCTTTTCGTTTGGTTTAAACTGGTCACTTTCTAAAATGTCTTGACTAAGTTTGGATATGAACTCTTCTATACGAACAAGGTTTCCCCAACCGTTTAATTCATATATGGAATATGCTTCATCATAAGTAAGTTTCTCGGGAAGAGTTTCATCAATTCTTTTAAAGTCACATTCCAGTTTCTCATCAGTGTAATTTTTAGATGATATGCATTCAATAATACTGCCTACTGCAAAATGAGGATTTGATAAATAAACACATTTGTCATATACCAATGCCTTTTCACCATTCCAGTCAACAGTAACGGAGTTGTCTTTTTCAATATCAAATGGTATGGTTTCTTTTTTTAATTTTTCCGAACATAATGGGCAGAAATTATATTCTTTGTCAAATTCTTCACCACAATTTTCACATATGCTTTTACCCAGATTATTTAAAGAATCTATAAGTCCATCTAAATTATATTGATATATATCATTTTTTAAAACTTTGCCACAGTTCGGACAGAAAAGAAAATCAGGTTTATCACAATATTCAAAATTTAAATCACAGTCTTCACAGTACCAGTTTTCATCCACGGCAGGTAAACTCATATTTTATCACCATACTCACTATCTTATTTATTCCCTTATTAAAGTTTCTTATAGGTATTTTTATATTTTGTGTATATAACCTATTTAATAACAATGTATAATTATGATGATGAATATATTATAAACTGTTTGGGATAACCAAAGTTTGATGAAATATCTATGGATGTGATTAAATATGGGGATTTGTCCGAATTGTGGAAGTTGGGTTGATGAAGGAGACATATGTCATGGCTGTGGTGCCAGTGGTAGTTACATTACTTCAGAAGATGAAGATGAAACATATAATCCTCCTGTTGAAAGCAGGGCAGACAGATTAGGTAAACAAGCATGGGATTTATATCTTGATGAAAACTATGATGATGCAATTTACAAAATCAATCAGGCATTAGATTTTGATGATAGACATGTTGAAAACTGGAATAAGAAAGCTATTATTCTTGAAGGCTTGAAAATGTATGCAACATCAGAAAATTGCTACAATAAATCACTGGAATTATCCAAAAGAAATATGGTTTATGACAACAAGGCAAGAATGTTATTTAGATGGGCACATAAATTACTTGAAGAGTCAAAAGATATTCCCGACGGATCCAATAAACTTGAAGAAGCAAAACAAAAATGCATTAAAGCAATGAAAGCACTTCCCGGAGAAAATAGTGAAGAAGATATTAATCAATATCTACGATTATGGGACTCAATAAATTTCTATATTGGCTATGAAAGAAAATTCAAAAGAAACATTGAAACATTAAAAAAATATGATAAATCAGAACTATTTACAATAACTGGAATAAACTATTATAAAAATGATGTGCAATTTAATCCAGGTTTACCTTTGAAACTTGTCAAGGAACCTGATAATGAATTTGATAAGGATGCAATTGCAGTATATGTTGAAGATAAAAAAATAGGGTATGTTGCAAACAGTGATTATACTAAATATAAATTAACTTCATCTGCATCAGAACTGCAGAATAAAATTCCGGATACTGCTAAAGGAAGCTATTTATTTTATTTAGAAAGATATGTGGAAATACAGTTTCCTATTGGAAGAATAATTAAATGAACTGGAAATAAAATTAATATTTTGAATGAAAATTTAGTCCATTAGATTAAACGTGTTTGTCCTTTTTTTTGAGATTTTTTTCCAGTTATCAATACTTCTTTAATATTCTTTGCAATTTTTTGCATTATTATAGTTGGAACAGCTTCCCCAATACATTCTCTTATATTTGCTTCATTTTCCTTTAAAAATTGTTGTTTTTCTTCTAATGGTAAATTATTTAATTCTTCTTCACTTATTTCAGACCATTTAAAATTATTAGGAATATTCATTAATAATAATTCACGTATTGAAAATGCTCTATCATCAACTGGATGGACTGTATTTTGACTCGCTAGATTAGCCATATAAGTATGCACACAAGGACCAACTTTATCCCAACATTGTCTTGTATATTTATCACCATGTTTGTTATTATGAACAACAATTTCTCCATCAACAATTTTATGGGGTCTTTTATTAATGTCTTCATTATCAAATGCAGATTCACCTTCGGAAATATCATGAATCCATGCTCTCATATCTTCTCTATAGGGCTTAAAATGATGATATATGTCAGAAGGATCAATTTCTCCCATTTCATTCAGACTAAATAAATTACCAATGACTTCAATAAGAGTTTTGGGTTCTTCTTTATCTGGAAATAAATCTAAAGGATGTACTTTATCAATTAAATCTCTTCTAACGCCAATTGTAACTGAACGGGTACGACTGCTGTTCGCTCCATAATCCTTGAAATTTATTATTTGATTTTCATGAGTCTGTAAAATTTTATAGGCTTTTTTCAAATTAATTTTTTTTACAGTTGAAACTTCACCTTGATGAAAAATTCGTTCTAATTTTGCTTTAATTTAAAAAATATTGATTTAAAAATAGTAAATTACTTAAATAAGTGGGGACAAATAATGTTTTATGAGCAAACAAAACAAATTTGCCCCCAATAGTAATTTAAACTTCATACAACTTAAACTTTTTGATTTTTCTGAAGAAAAAATTGATCATGAAAAAATCATTTCAGAAAGGCTTAATAAAAGCCCGAATATTGAAAATACTAATCAAAAACTATTTTTAGACGAAAATAATATATTTTCATGTGTTAATCAAATTTGTCCAGTTTGTGGAGCTCATAAAATTATCAAAAAAGGCACAATAACAAAAAACAAACAAAATATCAATGGAAAAACTACAGAATTCAAAGAACAGCAATATCAATGCAAAAAATGTGGAAAAAAAAATTCGGAATATACAATAATCCATTAATTGGAAAAAATAAACAATTTTTACAAGAAATAATGGATAAAATACCTGGAATAATAAAAATTGGATATCAATCACTTCGTAAAATAAGTAAATACTTTGAAATATTCCTTGGAATCCGTGTATCTCATCAAACAATCAAGAATTGGTCCAACAAAAATCAGAAGGAAACAATCAACAACGAAGAATTTGAATATTCTGGCTACTATTTATATGATGAGCAATTTTTAAGACTTAATGGAGTCAGACATTACAGATTAACATTATTTGATGCTATACTTAATGTTCCAATCTCCAAACGAATAGTACATCGCAGAATACTAAAAAATACTAAAAAATTTATCTCAGATTCAACGAAAAATAAACCATTTATTTGCTTAACAACAGATTTATTTCCAATGTATCGCAATGTAGCCGATGAAATAGGAGTAAATCACCAATTATACACATTTCATTTATTTCAAACAATAAATCACAAATTAAAATTCTACTGCAAAAGAAACAAGATTAACGGGAAAGAAAAAGAACATATCTATGAAAATACGCAAGAATTAAAAAACTGTTTCAGACAAAACTCAACAAAAGAAGCAATAGGACAATTTAAACAATACTTACAAAATTACATGGCCATACCAATAGTATTAAAAGATTTCATAAGAAAACACATCATTAATCACTTCCACAGATACATACAACACTTAGATGATGAAAAATATTGAAAAAACATCAAACAAAGTCGAAAATTACTACAGACAAACCAAACCAGAAAAAATAAAGAAAATATACAAAACTAAAAACGGAATCCTGACATTTTTAGACTACAAAATGGAAAATTGGACAGAAAAAACACATAAAAATCAAATAAGCCTATAAAATTTTACAGACTCAATTAATTGAAAATTTTCATTCTCAATTCCTCTAAAAATAAATTTATCTCTGAGATTATCACAGTAATCTGTTTTTCCTTGGATAATTTTAACTAATTCATCATAACTGTTTATTTCAATTTTTTCAACATATCCATGATTTAACAATAAAATCACCTAACGATTAATAAAAATAATTGAATCCATATTCACACTTATAACTATAAACATATTTATAATAAATGATTATTTAATATTTTAACATTACATAGTTTTAAAAAATTGATTTTAAAATAATCCCAATTCAATGAAAGATTAAATATTAATATTGAATTAAAACAAAATTACTATATGGATAATATGTTACAAGAATTTAAAAACATAATAACTGAAATGGATTCAAAATTAACTGAATATTCCCAAAGGATAGATTATAAACAAAAATTATCCAGTTTAAAAGAAAAACATGAAAATAAACCCAATTTAATTAATGAAGTTACCTATGAAATAGATTCTTTAAATTTTTTAATTGGACAAGGAAAATTAATACCATTATTGGGATGGGGAGACCATTGCTACCCAAACATTAATAAATTTGATAATGATTATGAAAATTATCTTAAACAGAGATTCAATGATACACCAAATAATATTTTAAAAAACATGTACCTAACAATCATTTTAAATTTAGATTTAAACCATAAAGATGTCCGATTATTTATAGATAAATCATTAAATATACTTAATCATTATTTAACAAGTGAAAATAATGTTGAATTGACTAATGATTTGCTCATCACCACATTTTATAAATGTTTATCTTTCAGATATAAAAAAGATGAAATCAAATTATTGATAATTAAATATGTTAAAGCGGAATTTAATGATATGTTCAATATAAAATATTTAATTGAAGTAATGCTTTCAAAAAAGAAAGTATTTAAAAAAGAGGATTTTGAAGGATTAGATGATATTTGTTGGGATTGTGCTCAAAATTCAACAAGTAGAACAACAATCGAATTATTATCATTAGGTCAAAAAATCTCCCGGAAACTTCAAAGCAATAAATATAATTGGTTTAATGAAATGGGAAAAACTTACGAGAAATTGGCTGAGGAAAGAGAAGATTCAAAATTAATACAAATCAAACATTTAAGTGATGCAATAGATTATTACAATAAAGGTAAAAATCCTCAAAAAGTTGAAGAATCATCCATTAAATTAAAAAAAGCACAAAATGAATTTGAACCAATGAAACTTTCAATGAAATTTAACGCCGATGAAGCAGTAAATGCAATCATAACAAAGATATATGAAAAAATTCCGTTAAGCTCAAATAAATTCTTGGAGTTTTTAATACATAGTAAAAATGAGTTTTTAATTCCAAAATTAGAAAAAGATGATAAAAATTACAATAGTTTTAATGATGTAACACCTATTTTAGCGACAAGTTCCCAATTGAAATTAGACAATAATCACAATATAAATCAAATTATAAATAGTGATAATAAAGAAGAATCAATAAGAGACAGCAATCACTGGCAATATTCTCTATCACTTAAATTCCATGAAATATTTTTAAGAGAAATATTTATTTATGCTTTTGATTTGAAAATATTTACATATGATTCCGTAATTACTTATTTAACTAATTGTCAAAAATTTTTAAATATTTCAGATAATGGGAAACCATTATTATATTATTTTAAACCAATCATAGAGGAATATTTCAAACAACTTGAATTAGGTTTATCAAATGAAGAGGAGAATTATGTATTATTTATAGATTCAATAGTTTCAAAACTAGAATTTTTAGTTAGAAAACTTTGTGAAATATATGACATCAATATGTTAAAACCTCAAGGAAATGGAACTACCTCAGAAAGATTACTTCATGATTTCTTTAATGATACAAAGTTTAAAGAAGTATTATTAGAAAATGATTATGACTTCTTAAAATATGTTTTATTAAAACCGGGGTTGAATTTGAGAAATAACGCGGCCCATGGTTTTGATTTAAGAATTTATACATTTAACAATGCTAATTTATTGTTATTGTGTTTTTTTAGATTATTAAAATACTTTATAATTATTGATGGAACTTATTTTCAAGAATTAAAATTTTTTAAATATCAAAATTTTGATAAAATAATTGATATACTAAGATTTGGATTAGATATTAAAAAGAAAAATAGTTAACAATAAGTTAACTACTATACAAATCAGTGAATATCCATGAGGGGTTATTGGCTATATGATAGCCGTCAGAGCACCGTATGGATCTGACATTACTGTCTGTGGTATCTGCCACTGCAGCGGAATCTCTGTTAATCCAATTACCTCCACTATGTTTTTTATGTCTCAATTTCAATCGAATATGCCCAGTCCAGAATACTCTGCATTTAACATGGACAAACTACACATCATAACCTAAGGATTTAGCTATTCTATAATATACTTGTCCCAATCCACACAATTAGAACCTTTGCCGTTACTGGCATCTGTTATTGTTTTCTTGTCTGTTTTTTGAGAATCGAAGTATTTGTTGTACAATCTATTTTTAGATATTGTCGCTAAAGCTTCATCAATAATATTTCCTTTGAAGTTAAATGTATTTGTAAATAGCTTCATTGTGGAATCATTGTAATCCGGAAGTTTGGACATCTCTAGACAATTGCAGGACGCCTTCCATTTGCTCGGATATATGCTTCTGTCCTTATGGCCATATCCACATATTCTGTCTTGTCAATCTTTTCACCATTTTTAAGTGTCATGTAGTTTGGGAGGAAATCCGGAGGACTTGTTGTCTTTTATTAATGTCATTGTATACATTGACACTAGCTTATCGTTTCCCAGTTTCTTTACTTTCTTTTCTATATCGCTACGACTACCTTTTAATGTTAATATCTGGTAATGGGCACGTTTCTTATACTTCTTTTTGTTTTGGAGTAGCCAAAATGCTATTGAATTCATAGCCTGACAAAAACTTGTCCAACTAATATATTTATTATCTGACATATTATATTATTTATATAAACAAGCGGCTCTTTCAAAAACTTGTGTGATTTTTTTAATTTTCATTTTTTATGTTCCAATGGTTTAGTTTTAGCATGAATCTTTTTAAAAGTCCGTTTTCTATTTTCATTGTTCTTTTTATGGTTTTAGAAACACTTTTTGAAAGATATTTTCAATTTTATTGTTTGTAGATGGGATATATTGATTTTCAAGATGTGTTGTTAATTTTTTAAAGTGAGAAATGATGAATTTCCATAATAATTTCTTTATAAACTTGTTATTTTCACATTTAAAGTTAATTTGTTTGTCTCGTATATTTTTAGATTCATCAAGTGTTTTTGCATCCAATAATTAGAAAATTAATTGTTTTAAATTAATTAATCCACCAATACTTTTTTCATCAAGTTTATTTTTATCAAAATAGTTTTTAAATCTTTTATTTATTCTTTGTTTAACATGAAATTTACAAAAATGGTGTTTAACTTTTAATTTAAATGAGATAGATAATTTACGAGACATACAACGAAAAATATACGATCAAGTTATAAATATTATAATTAACACTATCCAATGACAATAACTTAATTTATCCCCCTATTAATTTTGCTAATACATTATTTTTTATAGGTGCTGATGTTAATTATATTTAGGAACAGGAATTGCAACAAATTTTATGTCAGATAATAAATATATTAGTTGGACACGTTTTTGCCAAGTTATGAATTCAATAGATTACTGACTACTCCAAAACCAAAAGAAGTATAAGAAACATGGCCATTACCAGATATTAACATTAAACTGTAGTTGTAAAGACATAGAAAAGAAAGCAAAGAAATTAGGAAATGATAAGCTAGTGGCAATGTATACAATGGCCTTAATCAAAGACAACAATTCTCTAGATTTTCTTCCAAACTACATGACACTTAAAAATGGTGAACAGATTGACAAGTCTGAATATATGGATATGGCCATAAGGACAGAAGCATACATTAGAGCAAATGGAAGGCTTTCCTGCAATTGTCTATATGATGTCCAAACTTCCTGATTACAATGATTCCACAATGAATCTATTTATCAAAACATTCAGCTTCAAAAGAAACACAATTGATAAGGATTTAGTAGTAATAGCTAAAAAGAGATTATACAGCAAATACTTTGATTCGCAAAAGACAGACAAGAAAACAATCAATGATGCCCACCAGAGTAAAGGTTCCAATTGTGTGGACTGGGGGCAGGTTTATTACAGAATAGCTAAAAGCTTAGGTTATGAAGTTCAGTTTGTCCATGTCAAATGCAGAGTATCCGGAACCAGTCATATCAGATTCAGATTGAAACATAAAAACATACTGGGATAACTAAATAAACATAAATCCTGCTGCAGTGCTGATACAACTTCATGAAATGTCAGATCAATCTGGTGTGAAGATGGATATCTAATAGCCTATGATCCATCATAGATATTCACAGATTTATATAGTAGTTAATGTTAATTTTTTTCTTTTTTTTGCATTAATATCGTATAATACATTATAACTTTACAATTTAAAGTCCATAAAATCCTTTAACAAAATTTCCAAATTTACAATTTATCCAACGAATTTCACCACAAAAATAATTCAAGTAATGATTAATTAAACACATGCTTGTATGATTAACATCAATAATTTTAATCAATACTTTAATTTAATTTATGCCATATGATAATTCAGGTTAACTGTGTGGTCTAATCTATAGTGAAACTTGAATCAGAGTTATTTTATTAACTTTTTAAAAATTTAATGAAAACTTAATTTTTCAATTTATCCCAAGATTTAAGAAATTAATTAAATTAATTTCAGGATTAATTAAATTATAGAATACATTTGAAAATTAAATTATATTAATTGCAATTTTAATTAAATGTATTAGAGCATATGAAAAATCGAGTTTTGGTCATGTTTGATTTATGTTAAATCATCATTTTAGATTAATTGATTCCTGTTAAAAAACCTTTATAAGCAAAAATATTTGAAAATAAAAAACATGAAAGCAAAATACACACATAAATTTATTATTTATAATAAAAAACGAATTGAAAATAACTATAGAGGATTAGTGGAAAAATTAGCTGAATTTGATAACGAAGCTATACCAAAGGATTTTTTGGAAAATCTAAATGATTTATCAAATCTATTTTTAGAAAAAAGACAGGAATTCTATTTTAAAAATCCAAGTAATATGTGCACCATTGATGAAATTCTGCCGTATAGTGAAGAAACTAATGTTGAAACAAATAAAGTTTTGGCGTTTGTAAATAAATATATGGAATTTGACAGTATAATTGTTGGAATTGATTATTTCAATGGTGAAGATGAATATATTGAAAAATATTATTCTCATGAAGATGCAGGTTATTTTGGAGGCACATCATGGAATTTTTATGTTAAATTAATGCTAGGATATTATTATGGAATATGGGGAAACAAATTAGACATCTTTCTAAAGGATATAGGTCTTGAAGATATAATATAATTAAAGGTGAATCATGGTAGACCCATTTTGTGGGGGAATAAAAGCATCTAATTACAGACATGTTCAAAGAATTTACGAATTGAATGACATTTCTGAGGATGGAAAAAAATAGATACTCCAATGATTTAAAAAAGAATAATCCTGAGATTTATTCTGAAGTAATTGAACTAAAAAATAAATTAGAAAAAGATATTGTTAATGTTAAAGAAGATTTATTATTTGGCCAAGAACCAATTTTAAATACTAACATTAACGAGGATTAATTCATTGATTAATAAGTAAATTTAATGTATTTGAACTAAAAAATATATTAACAAGCAACACACAAGGTGGTTATTTTGAACCGAAGAATTGGAATATCACAAATGTATAATTTGGGCTTTCAACACTATCAAAGTTATTTCATGTTTGATTTATCTAAAAAAGAAGCTAAATTAATCTCACAGGGAATTACGCAAGATAAAAGAAAGGATTTAATATATGCTAGTGAAGAAAATGATAAAATTGCTAAATCATTTATTATTACTGATAAATCTTTCAATTTGACTAAAGACCAATGTAATCAAATTGAATTGGAATATGAAAAATTTGGATATGATAGTGATGACAATATCAAGGGAATCTGGAATTTAAACGATATTTTTATCAATAACGAATATCTATCAGATGAAATTAGTTGGCATAATAAGGAGTATGTAAACAGATTTCCTGATTCATGGATAGACTTCGGAAAACTATTGATTGAGATATTGGGATTTGATTTATTAAATATTAATCAGAAGGACTTGATTACTGAACTTCATTATGATATTGGATATGATGGAGTATATGATAAAAAGAACAGTAATAAATTAGAATTAAAGAAAGTTAATTTTCATATTTCTAATTTAAATGATTTGTCCAATGCATTTAATTTCACAATATCTGATGATGATGAAAGATTTTCAAAAGTTTGTGAATTACTTGAGTATTATGGTGTTTACAAATGGTATCACAAAGATCTCAATGAGAATATCACAAAACATGATGATTTCAATGATTTTAATGGTAATTCATGGTTTTTAGAACTGATTTTTGAAGATGGTAAAGTTTTAAATTTAAGAGGGGGCAATGCTTATCCTGACACTTATATTCATTTAGGACAAGCTTTATTAAATCTAAAAAAAGATTATTTGAAAATTGGCGAAATCGAAAATAAGGAGTTTTTAATGTCATTTGGCCAGAAACATTTATTGAATGTCAGAAATGAAATTAAAAAAATTCAAATATCCTATAAAATTGATTTTGGAGTTACTTTGCACAACAGATTTGAAATTGACTGCATCAATCAAAAATTAATTCCAGATACACATTATAATGTGGATTTCAATAATGATGATGTTTTAGGAATATATGCATTATCTCTTAAAAATGTCCCAAAAAACGAAATTAGCTTAGATTCCTCTAAATTTAAAGATTTTTTAGAAGAATTTCTTCAATTGGAACTAATTGAATCCAAACACAAAACATGCTGGTCATTATATGAAAGTTTTAAAAATTCAGTTAGAGTCACATATCCTAAAGGTGAAGTTTCTTATGACTTTAAATATAATCCTCAAACATGGATTCAATTAGGAAAATCTTTAAATAAATTAGTCGGATTCGATATTTTAAACATTGCTAATTCAGAACAGGTAATTACAAACCTCCATTATGATTTTAAAGATGATGGAGTTTATGATAAAAGGACAAATAAAAAATTAAGATTAAAATCATTATCTTATAGGCATGGTGCTGTTTTAGATTTTGGGTTTTCAAAATATCGTTTTTCAGTAGATTTTGATAAAAAAACATTCCGTTGTTTTATTAATGAAAAAGAACTATCTGACGAGGAATTAACTGTAATTTTAGATTTAATTGAAAAATATCATATCTATCAACTTGATGATGAGAAATATTGGCAGAAACTAATTTATCATAAGTGGATGGGATTTGATGGATATAATTGGCGTTTAAATTTAGTCTTTGAAGATGATAAACATTGGTCTATTGGGTGCAGTAATGATTATCCAGATATATTTACGCACCTAGCTTTTGAAATTATAGATTTAACAGGTAAAGACATGTTAAATGTTAGATCAATCGGTGAAGAAGATTTGAAATTATATAAAAAATATGGTAATGACATATTAAACGGGTGAAAACATGAGATGTGTTAATTGTTTAAAATTTTTCGATGATTTTTATGGATTCTGTCCTTATTGCGGACATGAAAAGATAGATTATAATTTATATCCTTCAGATGATGATAATAAATTCAAATCAGAATTATTTAATCAACTTGGGGAGAGATTAGTTAAAGAGTTTAAAAAAGATGATGCTTTTAATGCATTTAATGAATCTATAAAATTCAACAATGAAAATATTTGTGCTTGGAAAAACAAAGCAGATCTCCATAATGATGATTACTGGGAAAACTACACAAAAGCAATGGACTGCATTGAAAAAGCATTAGAAATAAATCCAAATGATTTGGAATCCATAGTTTTAAAAGGAAAAATCTTAAAAAACATAGATAAAAAAAAATCAAAAGATTATTTTGAAGACATTTTAGTTAAGTGTAATGGTAGTAATGAAGAATCCCTAATTGCTAAGGGGGATGTTTTGTACGAGTTAGACGATTATGATTCAGCAATCACAGCATATACAAAAGCATTAGATATTAATCCCTTAAATTCAAAGACATGGGAGAAAAAAGGAAAAGTTCTATGTTATAATGATAATAAGGCAGAGGGAATTAAATCTTTAAGAAAATCACTTTTATTGAATCCTCATGATATTAAACTTTGGAGAGACTTGAGGGGGTATTGTGGAGATTTAGAATCTGAAATACATGAATGCGATAACGCATTATTGATTTTTCCAAAAAGCGAATATGAATGGCGATGTAAAGCAGATAACTTAAAAAGCATTGGAGACTATGAAAATGCAATAAAATGTTATGATATGGATATGGAAGTAGAATATCATAGCACTATGGATAATAGCTATACTTCACAGGCAGATTGCTTTATAGAATTAGAAGATTATGAAAATGCAATTAAAAGTCTAGATAAAGCATTAAACATCTGGCCAGAAAATTTCACCACCATTAAATCAAAAGGCGATTGTTATTTTAATCTTAAACAATATCAAAAAGCATTGGAATGTTATGAGGTTTTAATCAAAAATAAGAAAAATTGGTATGATGTTGAAATTTCAAAAGGAGAAGCATTACTAAAAATTGATAAAAATCATGGCATTGCATATTTTGATGAATTGCTCAAAAAAGAATTAAGCCTATTTGATAAAGCAAAAATATATCTTGCGTTAGAAGATTATGACCAATCATTAATGTATATTAATCAAACAATAGATAAAAATGATTCTCACAGTTATAATCATTTATATTCTCTTAAAGCACAGATATTATATGAAATGGGAGATAAACAAGATGCTCTTGAATATTTTGACAAATCAATTGAATATTACCCGACAGAATTTGCAATAATCCATAAAGCACTTATCTTAGAAGAACAGAAAGAATATAAAAAAGCAATTAATTGTTTAGATGAAATATTAGAAAGCAAACCCTACGATAAAAAAATCATTTCTAAAAAAGAAGAACTTCAAGGCAAACTCCGGGACATGTGAACATAGGATTTTTGAAGGTTTAAGTAGACTCAATTGATAATTTTATATAAATAATAAAATATTATATTAATTATTATATACAGGTTGTAATAGCTATGGCCAATATAAATAATACCTCCTCCTACATGGATGAAGACAAAAAGCAAATTATCAAAGAGTCCAATTATACTTATAGAGATGCTCTTGAAGTTTCAGCTTATCTCATTGAAGTAGGCAAGTTCGAAAGATTTTACAAGGAAATGCAAATCTATGATTTGCAAAAGGAACTTGACGAAATGGATGATGGAGAATAACTTCAAAAAATATATCTCTCATATATAACTCTTCAAAAGAAACTATTTTTCATAAGTGAAAGGAGTCTGTAAAATTTTATAGGCTTTTTTCAAATTAATTTTTTTTTACAGTTGAAATTTCATCTCGATGAAAATTCGTTCTAATTTTGCTTTATAGTTACTAACCAAACTTTTATTATAGATGGGTGATAGATTATAAAATATGTCCGGAAAATCTAAAATTAATGTTTTTAACAAAATGACAAAAACTGCTTTGGATGAAGAAATAAGTACTTATGTGGCATGTCATAGATACTATCAGCGGTTAATTGCAGTTAAAATAGTTAGTGAAGGAAATACAATTGCAGATGCGGCAAATATATTGGGAAAATCTTATCAAACAGTTCATAGATGGATAAAAACTTGTGAATCTGAAGGATTAGAAGGTTTAAAACCATCATTTGGTGGTGGAAGACCATCAAAATTAACTTATGATCAATTGATTGAATTAGATAAAATCATTGAAAAAACACCAAATATGTCAATGAAAGATGTACATCTTCTTGTTAATGAAAAATTCAATGTAGATTATAGTTTAAAGCAAATAGGAAAAATTGTGAGAAAATTAGGATACAATTACAGCAAAGCATATCCTAAATTTTCAAAATCACCTGAAGATGCAGAAGAACAATTAAAAAAAACTTAGAAGAACATAATATATCATCTAACAATATTATGGTCTTTTTTGATGAAGCATCCTTTCAAAATGAACCATGTACTCAAAAATCATTATATAAAAGAGGAACAAAACACACTCAAACTGTAAATCCTTACAAATTCAAAATCAATGCCACAGGATCATTATCAATAAATGGAAAATCAACCATCACAATCACAAATTCTTCAACAGCACCAGAAATAGCAATAGCACTCCTAAAATTAAGATGTATTAATACAAAAAATAAAAATGCCGTAAAATTATTAAATAAAATAATTGAAGAAGTTAAATTAACTGATGAAGAAATAGATGAAATTTTAATGGAAAACAATGAAAATAACAAAGTTTTCACAGAAAAAATAATAAAAACAATTGAAAAATATAAAGACGATACAACCTCAACAATTGCCAGAATCATTGGAAAACACTGCAATCGAGAATCACCCAATAATGTAAAAAAAGAAGAGAAATAAAAAGAAAAATAACCTTAAATCTATTGGAAAAAGAAGACCTGATAACAAAAATGCAAACCGAACAAAGAATATGTTTAATCTTAGATAATTACAGCATTCATAAGTCTGCATTCATCAAAAAAATAGCACTACATCTCAATATTACATTAATATACCTTTCACCATACTCTCCACATCTAAATCCAATAGAGCAAATATGGAGACAAATGAAACGAGAAATTAAACATCATTACCTAGAATCAAGAGAATTTTTACAAGAATTAACAATAAAAACCTACAAAAAATCGATTTATAAAACAAAAGTTCATGACAAATGGCTCGAAACATTTATAACAAAAGTTTAGCAACTAACTATAAATCTGTAAAAATTTTGTTGCCCGTAAAACTTTATTAACAAATGATAATCACAAGAATAATTATATACTTACCAAATTCTCAAAGAAAATTAAGAAAAATAAGTTGATACTATGTTTGAACCTCAATTTACATATACTGATAAAATCGTGAATTATATTGCAGAAATCGGTTCAGCTAAAGAAGTTATCAGCAATGCAAAAATAATCCCCTTATATGATACCCAATTAAAACAGGAGGCTCTCATTAGATCTTCACATTATTCAACATCAATTGAGGGGAATCCTTTAAATTTAGATGAAGTAGAAACATTAATCAAAAACAATAAAGAACCAACTACTAAAGCAGAACGGGAAGTATTAAATTATTTCAATGCATTAAATCATTTAGATCAATATTCGAATGAAATTATTACTTCCGACACAATTTTATCAGTACATAAAGATTTGACTAAAGATTTATTGCGCAATCCTGAATATGAAGGTAAATTTAGAGATACTCGCGTATTTATTGGCAAACTACATACTCAGAAAATAAATTATATGCCTCCAGATGCTTATAAAGTGCCAGGTTTAGTAGATGATTTATTAGATTGGCTAAACAATTCGGCAGATGAAATGTACCCAGTCATTATCGCTGGAATTCTTCATTATGAATTAGTACGTATCCACCCATTTGTTGA